>NZ_CP131914.1:1151735-1456353 GCF_040529045.1 Xanthomonas indica
TTGCAGGTCGGTCGATGGCTGGCGCAGGTCGCCCAGGACTTGCACCGCGAAGGTCTGCGTCTCGGGGAGGGCGCGGCCGACGGGGGGCGCGGTCTGTGGAGCGCTGGCACCGGTTGCCGCGGCAGATGCCGCGGCGGCGGGAATCATCGCGGCAATTGCAGTCGCAGCGGTACCGAACAGGAAGTTGCGGCGGCTATCGTTCGTATGCGTTGTCATGGCGATCCACCTGGTGGTTGCACGTCAGCCCTGGCCTGGGCCTGGGCCTGGGCCTGGGGTGGGGGTGATGCAGGAACCTTTGTTGGTGCAGTTGGTGTTGCTCCCTAACGAGTAGTCCTTTGTATTCGTGCAGGCCGGGTTGGTGCCATTGCAGACTTCGTTGGTGGCGCGTATGCCGAAGCGCCGCGTTGCCAATGCTTCCACTGCAGCAGCGGTGGACGCTTCCGAGCCGTCGAACAGCACTTCGGCATTCTTGCCTAGGGATATCTTGTCTGGGTCTATGCGGATGGGCATCGGGATGCATCTCAGGTGCTTGCCAAGGTGGAAAGCGGGCAACCAAGCGTTTGCTCGGAGAGATCGGAGAATCCGCTCATCCAACGACGCAGCTTGTCGTTTTCGATGTCGATGGTGCCGTCGGCATGGAGGCGCCCGAGATCGTTGCGATCATCGTTGAGCGCGACCGTGCATTTGCCGATCTTCCCGTTGGCGCGAATCATCAGCGAGTTCGGTTTTGCCGCATAGCAGATATATCCATCCAGGTGCTCTTCCGAAATCGGGCGTGCGTCCTTGGAGGGAAGATCGGTAGCGGCGGTGATATAGGCGATGGCGTCCAGGTAGCGGTCTCGCGGCAGCACCTTTTCCCCTATCGTGCTGCCGGCGCTCAAGTTCGAGACTTTGTGGAAGTACACCGAGAACCGTGGATCGTCGAGCAACTCGCGATGCAGGCTTGCGTAGAGGCGCCGCACGGATTCAATGTTGTCCTGGTGCAGATGCAGCCGCAGCGAGATGGAAAAGCGCCCCGCGAGTGAGCGATAGGCGATGAGGTTGGACCAGATTTTCTCGAACGTCGCGCCTTTGTTGGCGGTGATGCGTGTTCTGTCGTGCCATTCTGCGTCGCCGTCCAGCGTGATCTGGAACTCGCGGTGCTGGAGTTCCGTAAAGCGTTGGAGCAGGGCGGGCTCCAGCAGATAGCCGTTGGTGGTAAAGCCGGCGCTGAAGGCGACGTCGTGTTGCGCGCAAACCGCATTGGCGTGTTGGCCGATCTCCAGGACGACATCGCGCGCCAGGAGGGGTTCCCCGCCGAACCAGGAGATATTGAGTCGATCCAGGTGGGGCGCGCGATTGGCGATCAATGCCTTGATGCCGCTGACCACGCTAGGTTGCATGCGTCCTATCGCAAAGTCTTCGTAGCAATAGGTGCAGCGGAAATTACATTTCTCGGTCGGCAAAAGGATGAGAGACAGGATGCGCGGAGAAAGCGCCTCGGCGATGGTGGCCTCGCTCAGCATCGGCGTGCCTCAACCGTTCGGCGAGGGCTGGCCGCCGGTTCGACAAGAGCCCACATTGGAGGCTTTGGAGCAGTCGCCTGTGTTGTTGCAGGTGTAATTCGTGGAGGAGCAGGTGCCGGAGTTGGTGCACGTTCCGGCATTTTCGCTCATGGGGCGAATCGCCCCCGCACTCGCTGAAGCGATTGCCGCGGCGCGCAATCGATGGTTGGCGAAGTTGATCGATCCGTCCGGGTTCAGCGTGATGCCGCGGGGATCGATCGCGTGAAATGCCTTGTCCATGTGCAAGCCGCCTCTCGAGATCCGTCGATGGGTAGGCGGCTTTGTAAAATGCAGGTCTCTGAAATATTGTGATTTATTTCGCAATTTCTTGGCGTGTCTACAGCACGGATGAGCGCTGCCCGCCCCACCTGCAATTGCACTTCGCCGGCTGGCGGCATGCCGGCGTGCTACTCGTCCTGGTCCCCGCCCGCCTTCCAATATCCGGTCGCCCGGATCCACTCCTTGGGCACGCCCAGGTGGCCTTCGACGAACTTGCGCATCATGCGCGCGCGGGCCGATTCGCAGGCGATCCAGTAGAACGCGTCGCCATCGGGCGGATCGAAGTCGCGCAGCGCGCCTTCCAGCAACTGGCTGCTGCGCGGGTCCACGCCGTTGCGCTCCAGCCAGGTGACGCGCAGCTCGGCGTCGCAGTCCAGCGTCTGCCGGTCGGCGTAGCCGGGGATCTCGATCAGTGCGTCCACCTCCGCGTCGGCCGGCAGGGTCTCCAGCCAACGGCCGATCGCCGGCAGTGCGGTTTCGTCGCCGATCAGCACGTAGGCGTCGAAATCGTCGGCGGCCACGAACGAGCCGCGCGGTCCGCCTACCACCAGCGCATCGCCGGGGTCGGCCTGCGCCGCCCAGCGGCAGGCGGGGCCATCGCCATGCAGCACGAAGTCCAGGGTCAGTTCCTGCGCGTCGGCGTCGTAGTGGCGCGGGGTGTAGTCGCGGGCGGGCGAGGGCAGCGCGTCGGCCGGATACACCGGGCCGTGCTCGGTCATCGTCGGCAGCACGAACGCGCCTTCGGGATTGGGGAAGAACAGCTTGACGTGGTCGTCCGGCCCGGCGCTGACGAAGCCGTCCAACTCGGGGCCGCCGACGACGATGCGGCGCATGTGCGGGGTCAGCGGTTGCGTGCGCAGCACCTGCAGATGACGCAGGCGCAGCGGGTGGCGCAGCAGGCGGTGTTCGTGAGTCGCCATGGGAATCCTCGGAAGTGGGGGAGAGGGGTGGCGGGCGACGCGGACGCCGAAAGCGCTGATGTCCGCGTGCTGGCTGAAAGGGGAATCAGGGGGGCGTGCCATCCATGCCGTCGGCAGCGGCATTCAACAGCGCGGCGACGCGCTCGATCTCGTCCGGGTCCCAGCGTCCGTGCCGTGCCAGCAGGCCGTGCTTGATGCGGCGCATCGCCTCGCGCACCGGTGCCGGCACATTGGCACGCACCAGGGCGCGTGCGCTGTGCTGGGTGCGCTGCAGCGCCGCGTCCACCTGCGCGCGTTCGGCCCGCACGAAGGCCTGGCCGGCCTCGGTGATCGCATAGCGCTTGCGGGTGGCGTCGGCATCGGCCTGCACCAGGCCCTGCGCTTCCAACTGCGCCAGGGTCGGGTAGACCGTGCCGGCGCTGGGCGTGTACAGGCCATGGAACAGCTCGGCCACCGCGCGGATCAGCTCGTAGCCGTGGCGCGGCTGGGTCTCGATCATCGCCAGCAGCAACAGCCGCAGGTCGCCGTGGCCCAGCGGGCGCGGCCCGCGTGCACCACGGCCGCGGCTGGCCCGGTCGTCCTCGAACAGGCGGTGCGCGGGGTGCGGGCCAGGGGGATGGGGTCGTGGCATTTCGATATGTCGAATTAGGTGCGGAAACGATATATCGAAGTGGGGTGGCCGGCAAGCGCCTGGGAGGGCGGGCGTTGGCGCGCTGGGGGATTGGTTCAGTCAGGACGGCAGCGTGCGCGTGTGATCTCTGCAGGTGGGGATCGCCAGGTTGCCCCAGCCAGCGGTGGCCCTTGTGGGGAGTCACCTGTCATGCAGCCACGACAAGTGAAGTCGAACGCCGACTGACACCCTCCGTCGTCGGGACTGAAGTCCCTCCCACAAAGATGCCCAGCGCATTCCTGTAGGAGCGGCTTCAGCCGCGACGGGCGTTACCGGTGACGCCTGTCGCGGCTGAAGCCGCTTGTGTCTTATGAGGGTCTATCGTTATAGGTGAGAGCGGAGTGCGGCAGGCCGTTTAGCCGCAGTGCCAAGCAAGCACGAGTAGGAGTCAGCGCCGCCGCACTCCGTACTCCTGCCTCACAAGCCCGAACAGTTGCCCGAGTCGCGAACTCGAACTCCACAAGCATGGGCATCGGCAGGAGTGCTCTCACCCCTGAGTCTACTGCGGAGAACGTCTATGCGACGCTTTGTCGGGATCGATGTTGCCAAGGCCGAACTGGTCATTCATGTCCTGCCGGAGGGCCACACCTGGACCCAGCCGAATACCGCACAGGAGCGGCGTGCGCTGGCCCAGCGCCTGACGGGGCTGGACTGCGAGCGGATCGTGCTGGAAGCCAGTGGTGGCTATGAACATGCCCTGCTGCGAGTCCTTCGGGAGGCGGACCTGCCCGCGGCAAGGGTGGCCGCCGATCGTCCGCGGGACCTGGCCAAGGCCCTTGGCCTGCACGCCAAGACCGACGCCCTGGACGCGCGCCTGTTGGCCATCGCCGCCCAGCACATCCCGGCCACACCCACAGCCGTACTACCCGAGCATCTTCAGTCCCTGCGCGAATTGCTGGACCTACGCGACACTCTGGTCGGCCAGCGTGATGCCCATCGGCGGCGGCTGGAGCACATCACCAGCCCCGAGGTGCAAGGCCACTGCCAAGAGGTGATCGCCCTACTGAACCAGAAGATCCAGGCGTTGACGCGGCAGATCGAGCAGCAGGCTACGACCTGCTCCACCCTGCCGAAGGTGCCCGGACTTGGCGCGATCCTGCGCGCGGTCCTGGCCGCACGGCTGCCGGAACTGGGCACGTTACCGCCGCGCAAGCTCGCTGCTCTGGTCGGGCTAGCCCCGTTCAATCGCGACAGCGGCCGCTGGCAGGGCCAGCGTCGCATCAAAGGCGGACGGGCCGAGATCCGACGCGTGCTGTACATGGCCACCTGGGCCAGCATCCGCGCCAAATCCCCCTTGGCCAAGACCTATGCCCGCCTGCGTGCGGCCGGCAAACCAGCCAAGGTCGCCATCGTCGCCTGCATGCACAAGTTCCTGCGCTGGCTCAACGCGATTGCGCGTGATCAGGCAGCGTATGCCCCTCCTGCCATCGCGGCTGCATGACAGTTGACTCCTACGATGAGCAACAAGGCAGCGGTTGCGGGCGTACCGCACAGGCGCCGCCTGACCTCACCCACCGCGCTCCTGCTCCAGCACCCGCCGCTGCATCTCGTCCAGGTACTCGTCCAGTTCCTTGACCGAGGTAAAGATCTCGTTCAACGGCACCGCCTTGACCACGTCGAACACCTTGCGGATCTGCGGTTGCGGGTTCACCACCAGCACCCGGCCGTCGCGCGCGGCCAACACCTTGCGCGCCTTGAAGATCGAGCGGATGCCGGCGCTGCTGATGTAGTCCAGGTGCGACAGGTCCAGCACCAGGGTGGTGATCGGCGTGGCCAGCAGCGGCGCCAGCGCCTCGTCCAGGGCCTGGTAGGTGTGCGTGTCCAGCCGCCCGCTCAGGGTGAGGCGTTGGCGCTTGTCCTGCGCCGGGTCGATCTGCAGGCTCAACGTGGTCATGCGGGTGACTCCTGAAGGGAGGGATCGGCGGGCTGCAGCAGGACGATGCGCACGACGTTGCGGCCGCCGTCGTGGCGGTATTCCAGGCGATCGGCGAGTTGCTGCACCAGGTGCAGGCCGAGGCCGCCGATCGGGCGCTCGGCGATGTCCGCGTCCAGGTCCGGCACCGGCGCGCTGCGTGGGTCGAAGGCCGGGCCGCTGTCGTGGAACTCCAGCACCAACGCGTCGGGCTGCAGGTGCACGATCACGTCCACCGGCCGCGGGGCACGGCGCAGGTGGCCGTGCTCCAGGGTGTTGCAGGCCAGCTCCTCGACGATCAGCCGGGTGCGGCTGACCTGCTCGCCGCTCACGCCATGGCGCAGCAGCGCCGCTTCCACGCTGTCGCTCAGTTGCGCCAGTGCGTCCAGTGCCGGTTCCATCTGCCATCGCAGCATCATCGTGTCGCCTCCCTTGCCGAATCCTGGCGTAGCCGGATCGCCAGCAGGGTAATGTCGTCGGACTGCGGTGCCGGCGCGGTGAACGCCTGCACGTCGGCCAGCACGGCGGCGCATTGCGCCTGCGCATCGGCGCCGGGCTGCAGCGCCGCCAGCAGCCGCGCCTCGCCGTAGGCCTGTTCCTGCGCGTCCATCGCCTCGGTGATGCCGTCGGTGTAGCTCAGCAAGGTGGCGCCGGCGGCCAGGCGCCCGTGCACCACCGGGTAGCGCGACTGCGGCTCCAACCCCAGCGGCGGTCCCGATTCCAGCGGCAGCAGTGCCGCGTGGCCATCGGCGCCGAGCAGCAACGGCGGCTCGTGGCCGGCGCTGGACAGCCAGTAGTCGCCGCTGTGCACGTCGATCAGCCCGCACAGCACGGTGGCGAACATGCACGGCTCGTTGCCTTCCACCAGCCGCTGCGAGGCCGCGATCAGGATCGCATCCGGGCGCGTGTGCCGGCGCGCGGCGATCTCCAGCACGGTCATCGCCCGCGCCATGAACAGCGCCGCCGGCACGCCCTTGTCCGACACATCGCCGACCACGAACCACAGCAGCCCCGGCTCGGTCTCGAAGAACTGGTAGAAATCGCCGCCGACCATCTCCGCCGGTTCCAGCAGGGCATAGGTCTCCAGGTGCTTGTGGGCGCTGTCGAAGGTGCGCCCGCCCGGCAGCATCGCCTGCTGGATGTCGCGCGCGATCGACAGCTCGCTCTGCATGCGCTGCCGCGCCTGCGCCAGCGTGGCGATCTCGTCCAGCTGGCGCTTGATCGAGCCGCGCGCGCTGTCGAAGGCACGCGCCATCACCCCCACCTCGTCCGCGCGTTCGACATGGCGCAGCGGATAGTCGAACGCGCCCTGGCTGAAATGCAGCGCCGAGTCGGTCAGGTCCTCGATCGGCCGCACCAGCCGCACGGTGTAGCGATGCAGCAGCCACAACCAAACCGCCAGCGCGGCGGCGCCGGCCAGCGCGCCCCACAGCACGATGCGGTCCAGCCCGGCCAGGATGTAGTCCTCCGACACGCTCAGCGCAAAGGTCCAGCCGGTGTCGCCCACTGCCGCGCTCTGCGTGAGGTAGCGGGTGCCGTCCGGCGCGGTGTGCTCGAAGCGCACCGCGGTGTGGGTGTCGGCCGCCTGCGCCAGCGGCGACAGGTCCGGCCGCGCCCGCGCCACGTGCGCCTCCAGGGTGCGGCGGAAGCGCAGCGCCGGGTCCGGATGCAGCACGAACAGCCCGTCCGGCGACAGCAGCATCGGCTGCAGCCCGCTGCTGGCCGGCAGCTCGGCGACGATGGCCTGCAGGCGCTGCAGCGGCACGTCCACGCTCACCATGCCGATCGCCGGCGCCTGCGGGCCGTCGCCGGGCAGGCGCAGCGGCAGGTTGTAGGTGGTCAGGTAGGTGCCGCCGCTGCTGGCGTCGCTGTACGGCTCGGACCACCAAGGCGCCGGCGCGGCCAGGGTACGCCGGTACCACGGCATGCTGTGCAGGTCGAAGCCCATCGCCTCCGCCGATTGCTCCTGCACGCCGCCGGCGGTGCGCCGCAGGTGCCAGGCGAAGCCGCGGCCATCGTCCTTCAGCGCGCCGGGCTCGATCACCAGCAAGGCGCCGGCGATGTCCGGGTCGCCCTGCAGGGTGGCCTGCAGCAGGGTGCGCAGGTTGAACGGTTGCCGGCCCAAGCCCGCCGCGGTGGCGGCCAGGGTGCGCCCGCTCACCTGCACCGAGCCCAGCGTGGCATCCAGGCTGCGCGCGGTCTGCTGGGTCAGCCCGGCCACCTCCTCGCGGGCGTTGCGCACCATCACCTCGCGCGCGCCCAGGTAGAACAGCAGGGCCAGGCCCAGCAGCAGCGCCACCTGCAGCAGGCTGCCCCACAGCAGCAGCCGGGTGCGCAGGCTGTGCCGCCAGGCGACCGCGGAGGCGTCCTGCGCTGACGAGGCAAGGGCGATGGCGGCGCTCCACGGGGGCCTGGAGCCCGATCATAAGCGCAGCCGCGGCCGCCCGGCACAGCGGCCGCAGCGGCTGTCCCGCGGGGTGTCCCGGGCCAATGTGACGGTTCGTTCCATACGCTGGCGTACGAGGTCCTGCGGGGCGGTTGCGCTACACTTGCAGGCTTCGAGAAAACACATGCCATCGCGCGCGTGCGTGCGACCTACGGGAGCGTTATGAACTGGTTGAACGAGGTGCTGCAGAACGATCCGAACCCCACTGAGACCCAGGAGTGGATCGAATCGCTCAAGGCCGTCATCGATGTCGCAGGCCCCGAGCGCGCGCATCAGCTGCTGGAGGACATGGTCGAACTGACCCGTCGTTCCGGCGCCTACCTGCCGTTCTCGCCGACCACCGAGTACGTCAACACCATCGCCCCCGCCAACGAGGCCAAGAGCCCGGGCGATGCGGCCATCGAGTGGAAGATCCGCTCGATCATCCGCTGGAACGCCATGGCCACCGTGGTCCGCGCCAACCGCAAGCCGGGTGACCTGGGCGGCCACATCGCCTCCTTCGCCTCCAGCGCCACCCTGTACGACGTGGGCTTCAACCACTTCTGGCGCGCGCCCTCGGACAAGCACCCCGGCGACCTGCTGTACATCCAGGGCCACAGCTCCCCCGGCATCTACGCCCGCGCCTTCCTGGAAGGCCGCATCAGCGAAGACCAGCTCAACAACTTCCGCATGGAAGTGGACGGGCAGGGCATCTCCTCCTATCCACACCCGTGGCTGATGCCGGACTTCTGGCAGACCCCCACCGTGTCGATGGGCCTGGGCCCGCTCAGCGCCATCTACCAGGCGCAGTTCATGAAGTACCTCGAGCACCGCGGCCTGATCGAGAAGTCCGACCGCAAGGTGTGGTGCTTCATCGGCGACGGCGAGAGCGACGAGCCCGAGACCCTGGGCGCCATCGCCCTGGCCGGCCGCGAAGGCCTGGACAACCTGATCTTCGTGGTCAACTGCAACCTGCAGCGCCTGGACGGCCCGGTGCGCGGCAACGGCAAGATCATCCAGGAGCTGGAAGGCGTGTTCCGCGGCGGCGGCTGGAACGTCATCAAGCTGCTGTGGGGCGGCTACTGGGACGCCCTGCTGGCCAAGGACACCAACGGCGTCCTCAAGAAGCTGATGATGGAAACCGTCGACGGCGAGTACCAGAACTGCAAGGCCTTCGGCGGCGCCTATACCCGCGCCAACTTCTTCGGCAAGTACCCGGAGACCGCGGCCATGGTCGCCGGCCTGTCCGACGACGACATCTGGCGCCTGAACCGCGGCGGCCACGATCCGCACAAGGTCTATGCCGCCTACCACCAGGCGGTGAACACCACCGGCATGCCCACCGTGATCCTGGCCAAGACCGTCAAGGGTTACGGCATGGGCTCGGCCGGCGAAGCGCTGAACCCCACCCACCAGACCAAGAAGCTGGACGACGACGCCGTGCGCGCGTTCCGCGACCGCTTCAACATCCCGCTCAGCGACAAGCAGCTGGCCGATGCCGAGCAGGTGCCGTTCTACCACCCCGGCCCGGATTCGCCGGAAGTGCAGTACCTGCAGGAGCGCCGCGCCTCCCTCGGCGGCTACCTGCCGCAGCGCCGCCGCAAGGCCGACCTGTCCATCCCGGCCCCGGGCCTGGACAAGTTCGAGCGCCTGCTCAAGGACAGCGGCGAGCGCACCTACTCCACCACCATGGCCTTCGTGCAGAGCCTCAACATCGCCCTGCGCGACAAGGAACTGGGCCCGCGCATCGTGCCGATCGTGGCCGACGAAGCGCGCACCTTCGGCATGGAAGGCATGTTCCGGCAGATCGGCATCTACGCCCCGTTCGGCCAGAAGTACAAGCCGGTGGACGCCGACCAGTTGATGTTCTACCGCGAGGACCAGTCCGGCCAGGTGCTGCAGCAGGGCATCAGCGAGCCGGGCGCGATCTCCTCGTGGCTGGCCGCCGGCACCAGCTACTCGGTCAGCAACGTGCCGATGCTGCCGTTCTACATCTACTACTCCATGTTCGGCTTCCAGCGCGTGGGCGACATCGCCTGGCAGGCGGCAGACATGCGCACCCGTGGCTTCCTGCTCGGCGGCACCGCCGGCCGCACCACGCTCAACGGTGAAGGCCTGCAGCACGAAGACGGCTTCAGCCAGGTCATCGCCGGCTCCATCCCGAACGTGCGCAGCTACGACCCCACCTTCGGCTACGAAGTCACCGTGGTCATGCAGTACGGCATCCAGCGGATGATGCAGGAGCAGGTGGACGAGTACTACTACATCACCCTGATGAACGAGAACTACGCCCACCCGGAAATGCCGGCGGGCGCGGAAGACGGCATCATCAAGGGCATGTACCTGCTCAAGGACGCCGGCAAGCCCAAGAAGGGCGAACTGCGCGTGCAGCTGCTGGGCTCGGGCACCATCCTGCGCGAAGCCATCGCCGCGGCGGAACTGCTGGACAAGGACTTCGGCGTCACCGCCGACATCTGGTCCTGCCCCAGCTTCAACGAACTGCGCCGCGACGGCTTCGACGCCGAGCGCTGGAACCGCCTGCACCCGGAAGGCGAACAGCGCAAGCCGTTCGTCACCCAGCTGCTGGAAGGCCGCCAGGGCCCGGCCATCGCCGCCACCGACTACGTGCGCGCCTTCGCCGACCAGATCCGCGCCTTCGTGCCGATGCACTACACCGTGCTGGGTACGGATGGCTTCGGTCGTTCGGACACGCGTGCGAACCTGCGCCGGTTCTTTGAGGTCGATCGGTACTACATCGCGCATGCCGCGATTGCGGCGTTGGCGAAGGATGGCAAGATGACGGGCAAGGATGTGGCCAGGGCGATCAAGCAGTACAAGATTGATCCTGAGAAGGCTAATCCGGTTGGGGTTTAACCCGAATCGTTAGGTTGTAAGAGCTATACCCCTCCCGCCACGCGAGAGGTCAGGCCGCCAGCGGTAGAGAGTGCTCTTCCGCTGGCGGCCTTGCATTTGAAGGACCGCGGACATTTCCCCGAAATCCGCCAAGTGCTGCAGGGATCGAGGCCGGCAACAAGCCGGCTCGAGTGGCGGTAATCTTCAATCCCTCATCTTGTCTACCGTGGCTGCGTGACAGTGCACGGCAGGCAGAGCGATGATGTGACTCTCGTCACTCTGGTCAAAGCCATCTACACATAATCCTCAGGCATGCCGACCTGAAGAGGTAATGGCTATGCATTAAGCCGTCGTATCTAGAAAGTGAGAAGCGCTGCTCGTGAAGTATCGGTGTGTGCGCCGACGCGCGAGACGCCCACTGGCGGGTAGTCTGAGTGGTGAAGCGATTGCGCTGCGTCTGGCTGGCTGGGTGGGTGGGAAAGTCGTTGATCCGTTGCGATCTAATGTAGTTGCCTATGTGGATATGAGGCTGACAGATTGATCAAGTGTTAAGAGATTGATTCCGAGGAGAGCGGATAAGCCAGGGTTTTAGACGAAGCGGTAAAGAGGGGCGGCACAAGCTGCTCTTTTATTATTTTTCATGGGGGCGTAGTGAGAAATCAATTTCCTGGCTATTACCAGTTAACGCCGGAAGAGTTTAAAGCTCTTTGGCGCGACGCCAAGATAGTATTGGATACAAATGTACTGCTCTATGCCTACAAAACTCCAAGCCAAGGACGAGAAGCCTTGCTTCAACTTCTTGAGAAACTTAAGGGTAGGATTTGGGTGCCATATCAGGTTGCTATGGAGTTTCAGGTTAATAGGCTTGGAGTTATTGCAGCTGAAAAGAAAAGGATGGATTCTGCTCTGAAAGCGAGCGAAACAGCGCTTGGCGAGATACTCGAAAGCTTGAAGTCATTGGATCTTGATGCTCGAGAGATTGGCGTGGATGTAGGCGCTCTTCATCGTGATATTGAGACTGCGAGAGGGAGCATCGCGGATGCTCTAAATAAAGCAAAAAGTTCCCAGCCTAACGTTACACATGATGATCCTATCAGAACTAGGATTGACGCAGTACTTGAGGGGGCAGTGGGGTCTGCACCTAAGGATCAGCAGACTCTGGATGACGCGTATGAGAGGTGCAAGAGGCGTTATGAATTGCCAATGCCTCCTGGATTTAAGGATGTTGGAAAAAGCATAGAAATAAAAGGCGATGAATACTTGGTTGATGGAATTAAGTATCAGCGGCAATATGCCGACGCTTTGCTTTGGCTTCAAACACTAGACTTCGTAAAAGCACTTGATGCAAAAGACGTGATTTTTGTAACTATGGATGTGAAGGAGGATTGGTGGCTTAGGAAGGATGGTATGACTATCGGCCCACACCCAGAGTTGGTAGCTGAAATCAGCAGGATTGGAGGAGTAGAGCGATTTTGGATGTACACTCTTCCAAAGTTTCTCGAGCAATCTACAAATTATCTTCAGACCTCCCTTTCTGCGCGTGCATTAGAAGAGGTGAATGAAGTGGCAGTTCGTCAAGCCGCCGTACAACTTCCGATTGAAAGGCAGGTCTTTGGTGGGGCGCGTAGCGATCAATATGGGCGTATGTTTGATTCTGCTGCAGAAGTTGCCGTGCTTGACTGGCTAATTTCTCAAGGAATAGATGCAGTTCCTAGCGGAAGTCTATTCCCAGATTTGCTAGTACATGACTCAACTGGTCAATATGGCGTTGAAGTTATGCGAATTAGCTCCTTCCCATTGAAGCAAAATAGGCTTCACGTCAAGCTTATTGAGGCGGAGACGTCTGTTAGACGAGGCCGCTTCGCGTCGGTGACACTAATTCTTGTGGGCGCTTCCGAGCTGATGAAGATGGTTGAAGGGGTGGATGAGTTTTTCCAGACTGAGATATATAGGCCCTTGAAGAGATTAAGTGAGCTGATGAGGCACGTTGGCATTATCTTTGGTTACGTAGATTCGGGTAATTTTATACAAGTATGCAATCTTGCTCCCGTCTCTTCTTCGGCCTCTCCATTACATAATATTTGAAGTAATTTATATTTTATTAATTAGGTGGCGCCGTGCGGGTTTATATTCTTGGCGTGTGATGTTGAGTAGGCGCCCTTTCGAAGATTAAAGCGGTGCCTAAAAGCTTTTCTATTAAGATAAATAGCTTAAGGAGAAAATTGTGACCCTGTTTCAGCTCGTTAAGGCAACGCTAGACGTTCTGTACGGTGAGGCAAAAAGAATATATGGAAATGAAACGGATGTTCGAATCAGTAACGCAATGGCGCAATTGTCGGCTGCTTACACGAATCTTCTATCTCGGAGCCGCGTTCCGATCAACTATCAGGATCCTGTGATTCGATTTGCATATGTTTATAAGTATGTGGCAGCGCATGGGGACTATGTGTACCAGTCAATCGAGTTACTTCATGAGAGGGCTGGTGGTCCGTTTCTCCCTAATCGCCTGAGATTGACATGCATTGGTGGTGGTCCTGGTAGTGACCTCATTGCGATGCTGAAATTTCTTTCAGACTCTAGTGGAATGGAAGTGGAGAAGGTTACTTGTTACCTCATTGATGGTGAACAAGCTTGGGCAGACACCTGGACAGAGCTTGACGACGCTTTCGAACTGCCATTTAGACTTAGCACAAATTTTCAGCGAATAGACGTTGCTCAGCCTGGCTCATGGGTGGATCAACGGAAATTCTTAGACGCAGATATATTTACTATTAGCTACTTTGTTTCAGAGGTCATGTCGCTTGACCAGACCGGAGCTGTAACGGATTTCTGGAAAACTGTTTTTGCAAATGCGAAGTCTGGTGCCCTCTTTTGCTACATCGATAATGGAGCAGATGTTTTCAATGATTATTTTGATAATATTTGGAAGGCCAGCGGGCTGCAACCAGTGATCACCCACGATAACGTTAGGATGCTTCCAAGATACGACGAGGAAAAGGGTCATCTAGGAGAATTTCTTGGGAAATTTGGCCAGCAGCCGAAATTGCAATCAATAGTTAGCATTCGAATACTGCATAAGCCATGAGTGATCTATTTGAATCCAAGAATGGCAATATTCACTTGCCGGTCGAAGGGGCTGAAATTTTACTTATAAAGGATTTTTTGACTGAAACAGATGCTAGTATGCTCTTTGAGACTCTGTTGGCCGGCACTAATTGGCGGCAAGAATCAGTGGTTGTTTGGGGGAAAAGTCATCAACAACCCCGCCTAGTGGCCTGGATGGGAGATCATTCATATACTTATTCGGGTCTTTTACTGCGGCCAGAACCATGGGCTGAAGACCTTAAGTCTGTTAAGGCAAAGATTGAGCTCGAAGCTGGCTCAAATTTCAACAGTGCTCTTCTGAATCTATACCGAAACGGTCTTGATCGAATGGCCGCTCACAGTGACGACGAAGTTGAACTCGGGCCCCGTCCGATAATTGCTTCCCTAAGCTTGGGGGCAACACGAAGAATCCGTTTTTTGCCTAAGAATAAGAATTCAATATATAAAGCCTTTTCTCTGGATCTGCCTAACGGTTGTCTACTTCTAATGAAGGGGGAGACGCAGAAGAACTGGTTGCACGAAATTCCAAAGGAGTCAAAGCTCATAAATCCGCGGATTAACATAACTTTTAGGAAGGTGAGGCCGTGGTGAGTTGATTTATTTTGAAGAGTGTAGACCAGAAAGTGCACTCCCTTTATGTAAGTTTGACCTTAAGAAATTGGTGGATCGCGTAGGGTTCGTTGTAACGGCCGCGCCGGCCTTGCTTGCCTTGGGTGCGGGCCTTGAACAGGAATCAGCGCGCACTTTCTGACACAGTGTGATTCTGCAGCAGTCCCTGATCGGTCGGCATACACAATCCTCAAATTCACTGATGCTAGAAGGGGACTACAGCGGCCATACTCCGAGCGTTGCGATGCTTCTTCGCCCACGGAAAGCACGCTTTGATCGGGGAAACAAGGGTCAGGGGGAACAAGGGTCAGAGTGCGCTTTCCTGTAGTGCTATTGGCCTTCACAGCTTAGTCAATTGCGTACTGGAGAAAGCACTGTGCTCAGTCTAGAAAGTCCGCGCTGGTCCGAGCTTCAGCACGCCTATGGCACAGCAGGCGATATCCCAGCGCTGTTGGGGCTGCTACAGACGGTGCCTTCATCCGAGGATGGATCGGAACCGTGGCTCACCTTGTGGAGCGCGCTTGCGCATCAGGGCGACGTCTATTCGGCTTCCTTCGCCGCCGTGCCGCATGTCGTCCATGCATTGGCACGTGCACCCGAAAAGGCCGATCACGGGTACTTCCAGTTCCCTGCCTGGGTCGAGATCTGCCGCGCGAAAAGCCAGGTCGAGATCCCCGAGGATCTTCGGGCCGCCTACGTGCATTCCCTCGCTCAACTCCCCTCCTTGGTTGCGGCTGCGTCCTCTCGCGCCTGGGACCCGGAGTTTCTTGCCTGCGCTCTAGCCGCGGTCGCCGCGGCGAAGGGGCAGTACGCGGTCGCGGAGGCCGTCCTTGAGCTCACGTCCGACGTCGCCGAGGAGTTCATGGAGTGGTTCTTGACGCGGTGACGCGTGCTCAACCACTTGCGGCAGTGTCTTGCCGGTTCGCTTCACCAAGCAGTTGCTCGTATGTCTGCACGCGAACGCGCAATCGGATCAGGTGCCAGGAAAGTGCGTAAGCGAACAGCAGCGGGAACGCGAGAACGCTTTGCATGATCGTGATCTTGCTCAAGATGCTCCAGTCACCTCAGTGCCAGTCCTTGAACTGCAGATAGAGGGCAAGCAGCACTGGCATGATCCCGAGCTTTTCCATTCCGCCGGTGAACAAGCCCAGGCGCTCATGCATGTTCGTCCGGCGGTCGCGCATGAAGGTCTCGCGTTGACGGCGATGCTCAAGCGGAAACGCGCGTAGTGCCGTGACGATGTCCTAGTACTGAACAAACTCCTGCTCCATCTGCTCTGCATGCTTGGCATGTGGATGCCTAACGCCAGGCAGCTCACGCTTGAGCTGCGAAATGGCGGCTATTGCAAAGCCAATGAGCTCGATGGTGACTCCCGTTGCCGCACAGATGAACCCGGCCTTGCCATCCAGCACAGTGCCGAACAACATGCCAAACCCCGCGCCCAACAAGCCAATGACGAAACTCCACCGCTCCACTGGGCCAGCGCGGTTCTGCTCGGTCACTTGCGAGTAGTGGCTCATTACCGCGGCGAGCCACGTAAAGCTGAGCGCGTTGACTGCCGCACCGTCTTCGGGATGCTTAGCAGGCGCTGCGGGCACTTCCTCCATTGCGTTCGCCATGTCTCTACCTTCGAGCGTCCAGCTAAGGCTGTCTGCAGCAAGTATTCCGCAGCCACTGGCATCGCGCCAGAGCAATCCGGTTGCCCAATGCAAGGTCTACAAATCGCTATTGACACGCATGGAGTGCAGTAGCAATCTCCACTTCAAGGAGCGTCGAAACTCCTCTAAGAGCGGTACCCACCTCCGAAAAACCGGTGGGTTTTTTGTGCCCGAAGCTTGGGCGCAGGCCGACGCAATGCCTGCGTCGGGAGGGCGGCTAATACAACACCCTTCGGGGAAATACGCCCGCCGGCTCTTAGCGGTTTCGAACCTCCCGACTTCCCGTCCGCCATGCGTGGCGGACGGACCCCTTCATGGAACGAGGAGGCAACGATGGCGCACGACCGTTTGGAGGACGACGACATGCCCGGCTATTTCCTGCCGGAGGACCGCCAGTTCCGGCTGGCGAAGCTGCGCGATCACGTGCGCTTCCTGGTCCGGCTGGCGCAGCCGCGCACGCAGGCCGAGGAGCGCGCCGCCGAACCCAAGGTGCGCATGGGCGAACTGGCGCTCTGCCTGGAACTGTTGGCCGAGCAAGTGGATCTGGTGCTGGACGCGCTGTCCTATCCCGCCCAGCGGACCGACAAGACCCGTGGCACTTGGTCCGATGCCACTGTCCAGGCAGCAGCGGATGCTGGCAGCGGCACGTTCCGCGTGACGCAGCAGCAGATCGACAGGCTCACGCAACTGGCTGAGACCGTCTCGGCCAATGCCCGGATGGCGGCGGTCGGCGATACGTCCGCGCACGCCGGCCAGACATTACCGGAGGCGGGTAAAACCCTCAGCGATGCAGTAAGCGCGATGCAGGCCCTGTTGCTGCAGATCGAGCGCCAGCCGCTGCACGCACCAACGCCCAATGGTGTGCGCGAGGAGCGGGCGGTCTATGCGGTGGAGCCGAACGCGCCGCCTGCGGGAGGCGGGCGGCTGCATTGATCCGGCGCGGTCGGGGTCATGCTGGCCGCTACGCGTGGCGCACCGTAGCATGTTGCTCTTGGCCGCGTTGCTGCTCTTGAACCTGCGCCTGCGCGTGTTCTTGTGCCAGACGTTGATTGACCACTTCAAGTTGAGCGAAGCTCTCTTGCACAGGCCGTTGCGCTGCTTCCACAGTCGGCATGTGCGCATACAACTTCGCAGGGTCTTTCAAGTCGCCCTGGACGACGATGAGGTTCTGTGCATCTGGCAGTTTGGGAGTCTTTTCACTCAGCAAGACGTGATCAACGCGGGTCAGTCCATTGTCCTTGGCTAGCGTGAGAAGGCTCGCTGTCATGCGCTCGCTGGTTGCGTCGAAGCTTCGGCCGTTTCGCTGGTCGATCTCTGCAACCTTGGTCTTGATCTGCTCATGTAGGGCATAGTCCGCATGGACCGGCATTGCAGGAGAAAGAGCGCCGCGGTCGCCGGGCACGCTTGGCAAGCGTTCTTGCGCCCGCTCGGCTGGCGTCATCCACTTCTCGATCTGGGGAGTCCCTTTCAACTCACCCGAAATGGGGTCCCGCTCGATGTTGACGCGCGCCCACTTGGTGTCGACATTGAGTCGCTGTGTAGCGACGTCAAAGTGCTCATCCAGGATTCTCTCGGCGGTAGCCTTGGCCTGCTCTTCCCACATGTTCTGCGGCGCCCAGTGGCCACGCTCGTTGACGGCTAGCTGGAGACGAGAGGTGATCAAGGGTTCTGGATTGCCGAATTGCTCTCTGGCGATGCCTTTGACCGAGGCTTTGATCTCGAAGATTTCCCAACGCTCGCTGGTTGGGTTGAACGCGGCGATGTCGTTGCCATGCCCGGAGTTGTTCTGAATTGGAACCAGGTCACGGTAGCCGCCACGCGCCAGATCGTGGGACACGATTGCTTCGCCGATATCACCTATCTCTTTCGTGCCAAGCGAAGAAAGCTCTCGTGAGCCGATCGATTTGGTAAGGGCTTGATGAAAAGACACGCCGCCATCGAACATGGTGACATCGTGTCTGGCCAGATATCCCAATTCTTTTGGTGCCAGTGCGCCGCTTTGCAGTAAGCCATTGAGATCGCCGGACTTGCGTAGCCCTTCGACGAGTTCTCGTAGTTCGCCCTGGCTGCGCTTCATGCCAGCCAGGCCGCTGAACATCAGATCGGCGCCGCCTTGTTCCAGTGGCGAGCGCCCCTGGACGCGACGGGCGTCCCGGGCAAGCTCGATCAGTTCCTCCGCCAACTCTCCTGCTGCGTGCCGCTCGACGCGGCCAGCCACGCGTCCCGCGGCTGGCG
Source organism: Xanthomonas indica (assembly GCF_040529045.1). Lineage (NCBI taxonomy): Bacteria > Pseudomonadati > Pseudomonadota > Gammaproteobacteria > Lysobacterales > Lysobacteraceae > Xanthomonas > Xanthomonas indica. The sequence goes on from NZ_CP131914.1 coordinate 1,169,946, forward strand.
CTAAATCGTCTGCGATGTCGGCGGCCTCGGCGACCTTGGCCAGCTTCGTGAGCTTGGTGGCAGGAACAAACGTGGCGATGATCTCGACGGCCGCTGCGCCTTTGGCTTCGCCCAGATACTCCTGTTCCTTGCCCTCTCGGGTTGCTTTCTCTAATCCGGCTTCCCACTCGTTCCAGGCGCCAACGGCGGCTCTGGAAATGTCGTTGAAGGGTTTACTGGGGTCGTGATACGCATCTGAGGCATAGATGGCGGCAGCGCCGATCACGAGATTTCGGAAATTTGTGTCGGTACCAAACCGGTGCGCGAATTTGGCCAGATCGACCGTCTCGCCAATCATGTTCAGCCCATGACCGGTGGCGCCCTTCATAGCCCCGTAGTACTCCTGGGCATTGTCGCTACCGCGCGCAGCAAGCTCTCCTGCGGCGCGTTCCAGGTAGTCGTTCGATGGGTTGTTCTTTGCGCCTTCTGCCCATTGTCTTGCGGCGACCAGGTTGTCGCTGATCTGCTTGTCCGTCCATGCAATGCCGTCGCTCGCCGCTTGCGTCACACGGGTAGCGGCGGTTTGCAGTGGGGCCTGGACGTAATCCTCGAAGCCGCGTTCAATCCATGATTCGTTGACATTCGCCTTGTCCAGCGCGTCGGCGAGCCGTGCGGCGTCTGGCGAAGGTAGCCGGCGCGTGATGGCATCGATCAGTGGCCCGACCTGGGCTTGGCCTTCCGGAGTGGCATAAGCAGGGGACGCGGTCAGGTCCGCTACCAATCCTCGCGCATCCAGTCCATCAACTGATTGATGAAGAAGGATGAGGCGCTGGGCCTGATAAGCCGTTAGATCCACATGACCATTGGCGTCTGTCGCCTGGGCCAAGGCAACGAGATCAGCGGTGCGACCAGCGTGCGGCGTATCGTTCATGGCGGAGTCCTTTCAACATGAGGGTCAACGGAAAAGCGGATAGTCTTGTTTGAGGCGTGCCTCGACGGCGGCAGCCAGCGGATGTGGTGCGACTGGAGGCAGATCACGGACGATCGCCCACGGCGCATCGACCAGAAGGTGGCCAGTCTCGAACTCAGGCTGGCCGTCCCTGCGGCGGAGTGCTTGTATGGCCAGCAGCTCACCAGGGAAAAGGCGATCGATATCGCGGTCAAACTCGTAAAATGTCGATCCGGTACTGTGCTTGCTTCGGCTGATGTGGAACTCGGAAGCGCCTTGCATCGCATTGGTGAAGGTGGCTTCGTCCGTGGTTTTCCAATGATCCAGCAGCGATCGATACGCTGCGATCACGGGTTTTTGTGGGGCGAAGTCCGTAGGTATGCCAAAGGCATCGGAGAAAAGTAAGGCCAAGAACGCATCGTTCGTGCCCTCGGCCAGGCGGCGGGACTGCGGAAGCGTGTTGATGCGCTGATCCTTTTCCGCCATTTCCAGGAAGCGCTGGCTACAGATCCTGGCTTCCTCCCACCACGACAGCATGGTCGGGCCAACGGCCTTCATGCTGTCCCAGAATTGGGTCGGCCAATTTCCGATGTCGGGATGCATCTCGCTATGCATGCCGTGCCATCGGAACACCAACGCCCGAAGCGCGACGGACCATTGCAGAAAGCGGGCGAGGTCAGCCGTATTGGAGCGGAAATATGCATCGCAGGCGGCGACATTGAAGTAGTGGCCTATCCGATCCAATTGGGTTGCAGCCTTGGGATCAAGCGGGCCAGGCGTTGCAAGAAACTTCTCGATGGCGGCAGCGTAGCGATCATAGTCGCCCGTCTTTCGAACGTGCTCCATCCACTCCCCGCATTCCTGCGAAAGCTTCTTCAGCGAGGGATGGAACGGCAGCGCCATGTCGTCGGGTCCTGTAGCAGGTCAATCTGATTCTAACCGGCGAAGGCCGGCCGAGCAGCACGCATGGGCCGCTTGCTCTGGTTGCGACGGATACCCCCGCCAAGGCCGTTGCCGGCCGTTCGCGCCGCGTTAGATACTTGAGCCAACGTTCCCCGTCGTGCGCAAGGAGGAGCGATGAATTGCCTGGATGGCCCGCCATGGTGTGCTGCTTGCTGCTGGCCCAGCCCGCCACCACCGCCGAGCGTCAGCGCGAGCAGGAGCAGGAGCAGGTGGCCAAGGCCGATGCGGACAACGCCTACCGCAACCGCATGGGCCTGACCCCGGAGCAGTACCTGGCCAGCCAGATCGCCGAGATCAATGCCGAGGCCTGTGCCAAGGCGCAGGCCTGCTACATGGTGCCGTCGGGAACGTCGGTGATCGCCAAGTAGCGCGACGCGGTAAAGGCGGGCTGGGGTGGCACGCCGTTCGCGCACATCGGTTGTGGCATGCGCGTCGCGAATGCGGCGCGCCGGCGGCGGTTGTCGCGATGCCGCGGGTCTGCCACTGTGACGGCTGAGTCCTGCGAGGAGATTCGCAGATGGAATCCACTCCGTCCCCCGTGTCGCAGCGCCCGCCGGCGACCCGCCTGTTCGCCCTGCTGGCGCGCGAGTCGCGCACCGGGGTGATCTTCCGCCGCGGGCCGAGCAAGCAGGTACAGCTGATTCACTGGGATCTGCGCGACGACAGCTTCGTGCACGGCCAGTGGTTCAAGGGCCGTATCTACGAGCGGCGTTGCGATCTGTCGCCGTCGGGGCGGCTGCTGGTGTATTTCGCCTCCAAGCAGCATGGCGACTTCGGTACCTGGACCGCGCTGTCGCGGCCGCCGTTCTTCACCGCATTGGCGCTGTGGCCCAAGGGTGACAGCTGGGGTGGCGGCGGGATGTTCGAGGACGAGCGGACTTTGTTGTTGAACCATCGGCCACGCGACGGGCGCGATCCCTTCCCGATGCCGACCGGCTTCCAGTTGCCGCACGATCTGCAGGTGCGCCCGTTCGGCACGGATTCGGGCGGCGGCGAGGATGAGCCGATCGACGGCGTGTTGCGCGAGCGCGATGGTTGGCAGCTACGCGACGCCGGCGAGGGCGAACGTGGTGGGCTGCGCAGCGACGCGCTGTTCCGCTTCAGCCGCCCGCGCGTGCGCGAGAAGCTCGGCGCCAATGGTCGCCGCCTGCAGTCGCTGCTGCATGCGGTCGGCCAGGACAACCATGCCTGGTATGGCCAGGATCACCGGGTACTGGATCGCGACGGCACCGTGCTGGTCGATCTGCCGGGCAGCGACTGGGCCGAGTGGGATGGCGGCGACCTGGTGTTCGCACGCGATGGTGGGCTCTATCGCCTGCGCAAGAGCGACTTCCGCGAAGTGGCACAGCGGGGTACGCAGGCGTTCCAGTTGCTACACGACTTCAGCGGCGCGCGCTTCGCGCCACTGGCGCCGACGGCGGACGCGCTGAAGTATTGAGCGGCTGTTGCGCGGCGCCTTCAGTAATCTATGCGAACAACGTGCCGCTCAACTGAGGCGGGGGTTCGGAGACATTTAACGCTGGCCGGCGTGCAACTGTAGGAGCGGCTTCACGCGACAACACCATCCGTGGAGATACAGCATCCGGCCGGCCGGCCAGGGGCGTGCGCGCCGCGCCTCACTGTCGCGGAGAACCCAGCAGAAACTTCAAGCCGTGGGTGAGCCCACGCGGCGCCACGCTCAGGTGATCCTCATCGGCCAGCACGTCCAATTGCAGGCGCAGTGACGGATAGTGCCGCCCGCGCAAGGTCTGCACTATCTGCTGCGCGTCGGTCACCATGTCGTAGTGCTTGCCGTAGCGGCGCTGTTCGTACTCGCCGACGTACAGGTAGACCTGTGCCGGCAGGTCGCGGTGGCTGGAGGCGAAGCGCGCTTCCTCGGCGCGCATGGCATGCTCGCCGAACCAGTACGACGGACTGCCCAGGATGTAGCCGGAAAACAGCTCCGGCGTGCTCAGCAGGATCTGCGGGCCGAGCAGGCCGCCGTAGGAATGGCCAAGGAAGAGGCGCCGCGCTTCATCGGTGCGATAGCGGTGGCCGACGAAGGGGAGCACTTGGTCGCGCAAGTACGCAATGTAGGTGCTGGAACCCCCGTGAGTGGCACCGGCGGCCGCAACATCGCCGGCCTCGGTGGTGGGCGTGTAGTCGCGGCGCCGGCTCGGCATCGGCGTATCGCCGAGCGCATACGACAAGCCCACCAGGATGAAGTCGTCGATGGCCGGCCCTTCGCCGTTCAAACGCCGCGCGATCTGCCGCGCCACCGGAAACGCATAGTCGGCATCCGTCGCGTACAGCACCGGGTAGCGCCGCTCGGGATGGTCCGCATAGCCGGCAGGCAGCGCCACGAATACCTGGTACGTGCGGCCGGACACGGGATCGGGCACATCCCACACCTCGGTCCCGGCCAGTTCGTAAGGCGCACCGCTGCCGCGCTGTCCGCCGAGCTGCGTCGCTACCGCGCGTGCGGCAGGCACCGCTGGCCGCGTGGTGGCTTCTTTCGCTGCTTCTACCGCCGCGGGTGCTTGTGCCACGTTCGTGCACCCTGCCAGGAGCAGAGAGATCCAGATCAGCCCAAGCGCCTTGCTCATTCCGTCGTTTCCGTTTGTTCGAAGCCGCACGCAAGGCGGCGCGTCTGCATGGTGCCATGGCTGCGCGAGTGCCGGCGCGTCCCGTGTTGTGCATCGCGCGCGCATCCGCTCCGCGCCCCCCGTCACCCGTGTCGACTGGACGTGCGAAAGGGATTCCGGCGCTGGAGGCTTCCTTCTGCATGAAAGGTGGATTAGGTTGCCTGCACTTGGGGGGAATCGCATGCGTATCGCGTTGGTTATCGTCGTTGCCGTTGCATCGCTCTGGCTGCTTGCTGCAGGGAGTACTACGGCGCCGACTGGGCGGCAGGAGCCGATCAAAATCGCCTCGATCTCCATCCACTATACGTACATGGGGTGGGGCTACGTCGATGAAGTGTTCCACTTGGTTCCGGCGCGCAACGGCATGGGGTTCGTCATGCGCTGGACGGACGAGGATGGGGTGAGGCACGCCGAACAGAGGGTCGCCACGGACAAGGTGACGGCGCTGTTCGCGGCGGCGCGCGCTCCCCGCATCGATCGCGCGACCGGGCTGGGTGTCTTGCAGCAGCGGGCGATGGCGCCAGCGACCATCGCCAGAATCCGCAATGCGCTGTTTGTCGATCGGGATTGCTCGCCCCTACAACAGCGCCAACTGCGTGCCGTGCAAGTGAATGGAGATGGCGTGAGGGACGCGCTCGAGCAGCTCTATCGCCAAACTATGCCATGGACCGACGATAGCCCGTCCATGACGGTGCGCATCGTGCCCGAACGTGGGGCGCCATTGGTGTTCCATTCGCAGTCGCAGAAGCCGTTCATGCTGGCGTGGATCCGCGGCATGCCCGTTGGCCGAAAAGATGAGGAGATGGATGGCCAAAAGGCGACCTGGTCGCTGCCGTTCACCGATGCGCTTGTGGAGATCCTGCCGGCCCTGTCGCCTGCACGAAAGCGCTTGGCGCGCGAGCAACTGGTGAGGGTGTTGGCTCGGAACCTGGAACGCCGCTCTCCTTTAGCCTGCTCGCAGGATCGTGGCAACGCGCACGCAAGGAGTTGAATCTTCGGCGCCTCGCTCTTGCCGGTGAGTCGGCCAGGCAGGCGCGTGACTAGCTGAAAGATGCTCCTTGGTGTCGTCTGTAGGTGTGCGTATAGACTGGCAGCTCCATACTGGGGACGTCCGATGAGACTACTTCGCTGCCTGTTGCTGCCGGCCCTGCTGTGCGTCACCGCACTCGCCCAGGCCCAGGACGATACCCGCCGCATTGCGGTGACCATCGACGACCTGCCGTGGCAGCGCATCGAGCAGACGCCGCTGGCGCAGCTGCCGGCACTGCATGCGCAATTGATGGCCTCGCTGCGGCAGGCGCAGGTGCCCATCGTCGGTTTCGTCAACGAGGACAAGCTGGAGCAGGATGGACAGGTGCAGCCGCAACGCGTGGCGATGCTGCGCGACTGGCTGGACGCCGGCTATGCACTGGGCAACCACACCTACGGCCACGTGAACCTGCACCAGGTCGGCGTGCCGGCGTACGAAGGCGCGATCGTCCGTGGCGAGCGCACCTTGCGGCCGTTGCTGGCCGAACGCGCTCAGCCGCTGCAGTGGTTCCGTCATCCGTATCTGGCCACCGGCCGCAGCGTCGCTGACCGCGAGGCGGTCAACGGCTTCCTGGCCGCGCACGGCTACCGCGTGGCGCCAGTCACGGTGGACAGCGGCGAATGGGTGTGGGCATTTGCCTACGCGCATGTGCTGGACGAGCCGCCCGGCCCGGCGCGCGATGCCATGCTGCTGCGGCTGCGCAAGGGCTACGTGCCGTACATGCTCAACAAGCTGGATTATTTCGAGCGCGAATCGCAGGCCCTGTTCGGCCGCCGCATCCCGCAGGTGTGGCTGATGCACGCCAACGCGCTCAACGCTGCCGCCTTTCCGGACCTGGTCGCGGCCACGCGCCGCCGTGGCTACGCTTTCATTTCCCTGGAGGAAGCATTGCGCGACCCGGCCTACACCCACGCCGAGGGCTACACCGGCCCCGGCGGGATCAGCTGGCTGCATCGCTGGGCCATGGCCGAGGACAAGCCCAAGGACTTCTACTCCGGCGAACCCGTGGTGCCGCGCTGGGTGTTCGCGTTGGCGGGGGTGGATGCGGAGTAGTGCAGGGATCGTCTCGTAGCGCCTGCCAAATCGGAGTAAAGGATTACGAGTCCCTGGGTGTCCCTGCGCAGTCGCACACGCGGTATTGGCGCGCAAGCGGGATAGCCACAGGAACTAGATTTCCGAGAGAAAGCTGCTCGGGACTGCCTGGGTGAGCCAGACGCCATTGTCCGCCTGAAAGAAGGCAACGCCCTGCTGGTGCATCCGCAGGGCTTCGACTTTCAGGACAACCGGCGTGCCATGACGTTGCCCGACCGTGGTCGCGGTAGCGATGTTCTGCGACAGGTGCACATGATGCCGTTGGCCGGCGCGCAAGCCTTCGGCCAGGATCGCGTCCAGAAACCGTGTGGCGGTGCCGTGGTAGAGGAACTCCGGCGGCACCTTGGCTTCGTACTGGATGGCGACGCTCTCGGTCGAATGGCCCTGGACAGCCCGGATGCGCCGACCATCGTCCGAGAGTGCGAAGCGTTTTTTGTCGCTGCCATCCACGACGGCGCGAACGAGTGCCGCATCAAATACTTTGCCAGCTTTGGCCGCACCCACGATCAACGTATCGACCTCCGCCCAGCCTTCGCTGTCGAGGGTGATGCCAGCGGCTTGTGGTTCGTGGCGCAGTACAAAACTGAGGAACTTGCTGATTTCTGTGTGTTGCTTGCTCATATGAATGCTTGGTTGCTAACAATTCCAACCAGCGTTCGGCGATGCCGATCGCGGCGTCGCCGGTCTGTTGGCTGGCAACATTGGCGTCGAGGCAGTGTAGTCCCGAGTCGGCGCGATGCAATCGTCAGCGTCGTGGAGGCGAGGATCGCCGATCAAGCCGGTGCTTGGCGAGGTCGGGTTTTTCGGTCATGCGAGTTCGATGTAATGCCGCGAATTTGATCTCCTTCATCTCCGTCGGCAAGACGTTGAACGGCCGTGTGCCGGCGCGACCGACCGCTGGGCACCTTCACCATCCACGCACACGTGGCCGGATCACGATGGCACCTCTCTACTCGCCGTGACGCCCATGCCCTCGTCCAACACGCCTCCGTGGAAGAAGCCGAATCCGCGCGGCCAGCGCAGCCAGCCGTTGTCGCCTTCGCAGAAGGCGGCCGCGCGACAGCGGGCCGATGAGAACGGCCGTCCGTATCCGAACCTGATCGACAACATGTGGGCGGCGCGGCTGCCGCATGCGGCGTCCTCCTCCCGTTCGGACAGCGACGCGGAATAATCAGGGCGTCTGCGCTTGGATCGGGGCGTACCTGGCGCGCGTTGTCGGAAGAATGTCGGAGTTCGCCATGGCGGCCGCCGGTCTGGTTGTCCTGGCACGCGTGATTGATGAATGACGATACACCGGAGCTCGGATGCACCCTTGGCCTGCGCGGGGCGATGCCCATACCGTGCCGTGCCGGCACTGGGCCGGTCATCGCATCCAGGTACGGGTATGACTCCGCAAGAACAGCAGCTTCTCGAAGACTTCCTGGCGCGCTTGCGCAGCGCCGGCGGGGTGGCCAAAGATCCGCAGGCCGACGCGCTGATCCACGCGCGCCTGGCCGATCAACCCGATGCCATGTATCTGCTGGTCCAGCGCACCTTGCTGCTGGAGCACGCGCTGGAGGCCGCCAAGGCGCAGATCGCGCAGCTGCAGCAGGCCGCCACGCCACCGCCGCCGCCCGCCAGCTTCCTGGGTCAGGGTTTCAACGCGGCGCCGCCACCGTTGCCGCCGGCGCCCGCCGCCGCAGGCGTCGCGGGCGCCGGCGCGCCCGGCTGGCGCGAGCGCTGGTTCGGTGGCGGTGCCGCGGCCGCGGAGCCGACGCCGGCCCCGGCCGCCGCGCGTGGCCCCAGCTTCCTCAGCAGCGCGGCCACCACCGCGGCCGGCGTGGCTGGCGGCATGTTCCTGTTCGAGGGCGTGGAGAGTCTGCTGGGCGGCCACCACGGCGGCGGCCTGTTCGGGGGCGGCGCGCCGCAGGAGACGGTGGTCGAGAACATCACCAACAACAACTATTACGACGGTACGCCGCAGCAGGACATGGGCCAGGACTTCCAGGACGACGGCGACTTCGGCAACGACAACTGGACGTGATGTCCGGCGCGCTCGCGTTACCGCGCGGATCGATTGATCGAGCGAGCGCCAGCCGGCGCTCGCGATCGGTTGCTTCGAGACATCGAAGCGACCGATCGGCGCAAGTATCCATTCATCAATCTATTCACGGTTGGCGCTCTGGATTGACGCATAGATGCAAGAAAGCCCAGAAAAACAGGCAAGGCCTTGCCCTGCTCCAGTCGATTATCTATTCATGCATCTATTCGATCGCAGGCGCGCGAGGCCCGACGTTATGTGTTCGCGGGGCGCCATGTCGTCTTCCGGTGTGGATGTGGTCTGGCACATTGACTGGTGGCTGTCCGCGCCGCCGGCGCGGCGCAATGGCTGGCTGAGCTGGGTGGGTGCCGAGTGCCTGGGCGCTGCCGTTGCCAGACCAGCGCGACGACTGGCGCGCAGCGGCCGGCATGGCGGCGCAGTTCTGGGAGCGCGTCATCGAGGACGCGCACATGTCCGCGGCCTTCCACAGCATTGCGCGGAACGCGCTGGCGCAGTTGACGCGCGCCCTGCCGCGGATCGGTTGAGCGCTTTCGCATCGCGTTAAACGCCCCGATACACGGCACTCACGCGGACAGGACACGGGGCGGGACAAGCTGCCGCGACTCCCCACCACGAGGTCCTGCCCATGGCTGCAACCAACGCGCGCGTCCGTCTGCATGTCGAAGATACCGGCGGTGCCGGTCGTCCGGTGATCCTGATCCATGGCTGGCCGCTGTCGGCCGAGGCCTGGAAGGACCAGGTCGGGCCGCTGCAGCAGGCCGGCTACCGGGTCATCGCCTACGACCGCCGCGGCTTCGGCCGTTCCGAGAAGCCGGCCGACGGGTACGAGTACGACACCCTGGCCGACGATCTGGCCGGCATCCTCGAGGACAAGCAGCTGCGCGAGGCGGTGCTGGTCGGCTTCTCGATGGGCGGTGGCGAAGTGGCGCGCTACGTGGCGCGCCACGGCACCGACAAGCTCGCCGGCGTGGTGTTCGCTTCCGCGGTGCCGCCGTACATGCTCAAGACCGAGGACAACCCGGAAGGGCCGCTGAGCAAGGAGCAGGCGCAGGAGATGGAGCAGGGCCTGAAGGCCTCGCGCGAGACCTTCTTCGACGACTTTACCCGGGGCTTTTTCAGTGCCCACGGCACGCTGAAGGTGAGCGAGGCGCAGCGCCAGGAAGCGATCGCGCTGTGCCTGCAGAGCGACCAGACCGCGGCGCTCGGCTGCATGGAGGCGTTCGGCACCACCGATTTCCGCGAGGATCTCAAGAAGGTCGACGTGCCGACCCTGGTGTTGCACGGCGACTCCGACGCGACCGTGCCGTACGAGGGTTCGGGCCAACGTACCCACCGCGTCATCGCCGGCAGCGACGTGGTGCTGCTGAAGGATGCGCCGCACGGCTGCAACACCAGCCATGCCGAGGAATTCAATCAGGCGCTGCTGGGTTTCCTGGCCAAGCTGGGGTGATTGCCAACGCGTATCGCGGTGCCGGCGCGCAAGGCGTGGCGCCGCGACGACGCAACGAGGCAGCACGCCCCCAACCCGCGGCAGCGCTCGGCTGCCGCGGGTCGATCCGACCGACTCAAGCCATCGCGCAGATCACTCGCCGACCAGCGTCGCCACGCTCTGCGGGTCGACATAGACCACGGTCTGGCCCGAGGCGACGCTGTACTTGCCGCCGTAGCCGACGTTGAGGGTGGACGAGGTGCTGTACTTGGTGAACGCGGTGGCGCTGCCGGCGGGAACGCGCACGGTGATCTGCCGATGCTGGGTGCCGGTATTGACCACGACCAAGGCCAGCTTGCCGTTGGGGGTCTTGTAGGCGCTGACGGCGACATCGTTGTACGGCGCGGCAGTGGCGCCGATGCGCACCGAACCGGGACGCACGAAGCGCGCGTACTGCGACATCACATAACCGCGCTTGCTCACCGTGCCGTTCTCGGCGATCAGCCCGTAGCTGCGGCGGATGTACCACCAGATATAGCCGCTGTAGTTGGCGAGCATGCTGTTGTGCAGTTCGCTGGCCACGCCGAGCGCCGACGGCCAGGCGTTACCGTCGGTGTTGTCGGTGTAGTGCTCGGTCATCCACAGTTGCTTGCCCTTGCTGCGCGCCAGTGGGTAGTCCTTGGGCTGCACGCCATACAGGTGCCCGCCGATGATCGACAGGTACTGGGCGGCGCTGCTGTTGAGCACCGGGTCGGTCAATGCCGGGTTGAAGCCCAGCGACTCGGCCGCGAGCAGCTTGAACTTGCCGAACTTCGCGCCCTGGGCGCTGATGAAGTTGAGGAAGTCGGTGCCGTTCCAGTCGCCCGACTCGTAATCCGGATGCCAGTCCGGCTCGTTCTGCAGCGACAGGGCGTAGATCGGCGCGCCCTTGCTGTCCATGTAGGCGGTGAAGTCCAGCAGGTGCTTGGCGTAGGCATCGTAGTACTGCGACAACAGCTTGCCGCCGTTGTTGAAGCTGTTGTTGGACTTCATGTAGGCCGGTGCCGACCACGGCGTGGCCAGCAGCACCGCGCCGTGCGCGCGGGCCCGCACCGCCGAGGGCACCTGCTGGCTCCAGCCGGAACTGGACGGATCGATGCGCATGCGCATGATCGACAGGCCGATCTGCCCCGTGTCGCTGCCGAACGCCAGATCGACCTGGGCCGGGGTGAGGTCGGCGATCCAGCCGGCGCCGTTCATGCCGCCGAAGCCCTGGATGGTCTGGTGGACTTCGGACGGATTGACGGTGACGGTCTGCGCCGAGGCGCCGCCGGCCGAGAACAGCGTGGCGGCCGCGGCGAGCAAGGTGCCGAGCAAGCGAGGGGTCTTCATGGTGGCTCCAGGGGTGGGGGAGGCGTGACGCTAGCCATCGCAGGTGACCATTTCAATGTCGCGATCGTCCAAAGCGTTCAAGTGAGACCGGTGGCGCAACGCGAGCGCAACGCTGTCCTCAGTCCACATGGATGCATGGGCCTTGCAGGATGACGCGCTGCAGCGTTGGCACATCCTGCGTTATGCGGTGAGGTGCGGGGTGCGGATTGTGCGCAGTTGCGCGCGCAAACGCCGCAAGATGCACAAGTGCGCGCAGGACAAAGCTGCGCACAATGCACACGCCGTCAGCACGCAGGGGGTGTGCCGGCGTTTCCTGTTGCGAAGGATGTTGCGCATGCCACTGTTCCGCTTTCCGCAACGCTGCGGCGTTGTGCTGTTCGCCGTGCTGTTGTCGATCGCGCTCTGCGTGCCGCCGTTGGCGCGGGCGCAGGCCACCCGTTATCGCGACGCTGCGCCGCTCTTGCTCGGCGTGGCCTGGTATCCGGAGCAATGGCCGGAGGCGCAGTGGGAGCACGATCTGGCGCTGATGCAGGCGGCGCACGTGCGCGTGGTGCGGATCGGCGAGTTCGCCTGGAGCCGGATGGAGCCGCGCGAGGGGCAGTACGACTTCGCCTGGATGGACAGCGCCATCGCCGCTGCCGCGCGCCACGGCATGGTGGTGGTGCTGGGGACGCCGACCGCGGCGCCGCCGGCCTGGTTGACCCAGGCCTATCCGGACACCTTGCGGGTCAGCCAGGACGGGGTGCGCGACGAGCATGGCAACCGCCAGCAGTTCTCCTTCGCCAGTACCCGCTACCGGCACTTCGCGCATGCCATCGCCGAACAGATGGCGCAGCGCTACGGGCACAATCCGCACGTGGTCGGCTGGCAACTGGACAACGAGTACGCGCAGTCCTCGTTCGATCCCGAGGCCAAGGCGCAGTTCCACGCCTGGCTGCAGCGCAAGTACGGCAGCATCGACGCTCTCAACCAGCGCTGGGCCACCGCCTACTGGAGCCAGACCTACAACGACTTCGCGCAGATCCCGGTGCGCGAGGACGAGGAGAATCCGGCGCTGCTGCTGGAGTGGAAGCGCTTCGTCAGCGACACCTGGACCGACTACTCGCGTAACCAGATCGATGCGATCCGCCCGCATGCCGATCCACGCCAGTTCATCACCACCAACACCATGGGCTGGTTCGCCGGCTTCGACGCCTACACCGTGCACGGTGTGCTCGACATCGCCGCCTGGGACGACTACGTCGCCGGCGAACGCTACGATTGGGTGGACAACGCGGCGCGCCACGATCTGACCCGCGGCTACAAGCAGCGCAACTACTGGGTGATGGAGACCCAGCCGGGCTTCGTCAACTGGCGCGCGACCAACGTGGCGCTGCGCAAGGGCCAGGTGCGGGCGATGGCGTGGCAGGCGGTGGCGCATGGCGCCGATGCGGTGTCGTACTGGCAGTGGCGTGCCGCGCCCAACGGGCAGGAGGAATACCACGGCACGCTGGTCGGCGCCGATGGCGAGCCGGTGCCGGTGTATGCGGAGATCCAGCAGGTCGGCGCGGAGTTTGCCAAGGCCGGGCCGGCGCTGGCCGGCACCACGCCGCAGGCGCAGGTGGCGCTGATCAACGACTTCGACAGCCGCTGGGCGATCGGTTTCCAAAAGCACGCGGCCGACTTCGATCCGGTCGTGCAGATGAAGAGCTTCTACCGTCCGCTGCGGCAGCAGGCGCAGGTGGTCGACGTGGTCTCGGCGATGGCGCCGCTGGAGCGCTACAAGCTGGTGGTGGCGCCGGCGCTGAACGTGCTGACCGAGGCGCAGGCGCAGCGGTTGAAAGCCTACGTCGAACACGGCGGTCACCTGGTGCTGGGGCCGCGCAGCGGCATGAAGAACATCGACAACGGCCTGCATCCGCAGCGCCAGCCCGGCCCGCTGGCGGCCTTGCTCGGTGGGCGCGTGGAGCAGTTCTATGCGCTGGACAAGCCGATCCCGCTGGTCGGTGCGGGCGCCGACGGCAGCGCCAGGATCTGGGCCGATCAGTTGCAGGCCACTGCCGCCGACACCACCGCGCCGCTGCACTACGGCACGGCCAACGGCTGGCTGGACGGTGCGCCGGCGTTGCTGAGCCGGCGCGTCGGCAAGGGCCGCATCAGCTATGTCGGTGGCTGGTTCGACGACGCCACGCTGGATCGTCTCACCGGCGACTGGTTGCGCGACGCCGGGGTACAGGCGCCGCTGGCCGACGTGCCGGACGACGTGGAAGTGGGCGTGCGCAGCGACGGCGCGCGCCGCATCGTGGTGCTGATCAACCACGGCATCGCCGCGCACGCCGTGCGGCTGCCGGCAGCGATGCGGTCGCTGCTGGGGCCGGCGCCGAGCAACGACACGGTGCAGCTGGCACCGGACGACGTGGCGGTGCTGGAACAGCGTCGCTGAGGTTTGCCGCGGTGCGCTGCGGCGCACTGCCGGCCACGCGATGACGGATCGGTGCGGTGGGTGCACCTGTGTGCCGCGCTCGCCGTGGCCGCGTCGCGCCTGCGCGCCAGACGCGAGGACACGCTCTACAATGCAGGCGCCAGCGGGCGTCGCCGCCGCCATCGCGTCGCGGCCTCGTTCCCTCACTGGAGTCGCGCGTGTCCTTGTCTTCTTCTGCTTCTGCTCCGTTGTCGCCGGTGGGCCGGCTGTTCGCCGCTGCCGCCGTGTTCGAAGGCCTGACCTGGGCCGGCCTGTTGCTCGGTATGTTGCTCAAGTACGGCACCCAGACCACCGAGCTGGGCGTGTGGCTGTTCGGCCGTCTGCATGGCGTGGCGTTCCTGCTGTACGTGGTCGCCAGCCTGGTCGCGGCGCTGCGGTTGCGCTGGCCGTGGTGGGCGTGGGCGTTGAGCCTGTTGGCCGCGTTGCCGCCGCTGGTCACGGTGCCGCTGGAACTGTGGTTCCGCAGGATCGGCTTGCTCGGCGCGCCGCGGCAGCGTACAGCGCGATAACGCAGGTTGCGCCGCATCCGCGGCGACGCAGGTTGTCGCGTGCGGATGCGCTGCGTCGGTGGTGCATTGGGCCGGCGTTGTTCGGCGTCGCTCTAAACTGCAGCGCCTAGCGCAGGCGAGGATGCCATGGGCAAACGCCAACGACGACCGCCCCCGCCAATGCCGGTACCCACGCGCCTGCAGCGGCTGGTCGCGCGTCTGCAACGGCCGGTGTTGCTGCTGATGGCCGCGGCCATCGGCGCGAGCGCTGTGGTGAAGCTGTACCTGCTGGCGAAGGCGCTGTCGAGCGGCGTGTACATTGGCGCATCGAGAATCGGCCCGGCACGGGTCTATCTGCTGCAGACCGATCCTGGCCACTATTGGTTCTCGATCGCGTGGGACGGCGTGCTCAGCCTCGTGCTGCTGGCGCTGGCCGTCGCCCTTGGCTGGTCGCTGATGGCGCTGCGCAAGCCGAAGTAGTGCGCCGCCATCGGCGTGTCGCGGCCATCACTTGGCCAGGCAGCGCTGCCAGCGCTCGGCCACGCGCTGCGCGAACCAGGCGGTGGTGAGCTTGCGGGTGATCTTCGCGCTTTCCAGGGCGATGCCCGGCAGCACCGCGCGCGGCAGTGGCTTGCCGGCATCGCGGTCGGCCAGCGCGAACACCTGGCGATACAGCGCGCTGTCGCCGAAATCCGCCTCGCCGCCGCGCTGCAGTGCGCGGCGGATCGTGCGCGCGTCCATGCCCAGTTGCGTGCCCAGGCTGCGCGCGGCGCGCTCGGTGGCGCCGGGGGCGTCGAGGTCGGCGCCGGGCGTCAGCAGATCGCCATCGAGGGCGAGCGAGATGCCGCTGGCGCGCGCCAGCGCGGCCTGGAACGCGGCATTGCGGCTGGCGTACCAGCCGGCATTGAAGTCGGCGAAGCGATACAGCATCGGCGCCTCGTTGGGGTAGCCGAGCAGGTGGCGAGTGCCGAACCAGATGCCGCCGCGGCGGCTGAACACCGCGTGGCGCACGCTGTCGTTCAGCGGGTACGGGTAGCCGTCCGTATGCGCTTCGGAAAAGGCGATGCTCACCTGCATCGGCCCGGCGGTGTGCACCGGGTTGAGGTTGCCGAACAGGCGCTGGCCCAGCGGCACGCTGCCGGCGATGTCCTCGAAGAGGGCGCTCAGATCCTGCTCGGTGCGCGCAGCGGCCAGGCGCTCGGCATAGCTGCGGCCGTCCGGCCCGTGTAGCTGCAGCGCCGCATCCAGTGCGAACGCCGGCACATGCAGTGCGGCCGCGCGCTTTTGCAGTTCCGCCCGTGCGATCTTGCCGAGCCCCGGCACCGAGGGATTGGTCTGGTAGGTCGATTCCTGTTCGATCACCGCCAGGACCGCGCAGATATTCTCGGCGCTGGTGCCCAGGTTCTGCGAGGCCAGGGCCACGTAGACGTCGTCGGCCCAGCCGCGGCGGTCGGGCACCGTGGCCGGGATGCGCCGGGCGATGTCGGCCTTGACCTCGCTGGGCGTGCGTTCGGGCATGCGTGGCGCCTGCGTGGCACAGGCGCCGAGCAAGGCGGCGCTGCACACGGCGAGCAGGCGGACGAAGACGGCGGTGGACATCGGCGCGGCGGTTCCAGCGGAGTGGCGGTCGCCTGCATCCTACAGATGCGATGTCGGCACCGCGCCTACGCCGCCGGCGTCGACGCTGTGCGGTCGGAGGTCTCCGCCGCTTGCGCGTCCGCGTTGTCCACATGGATGCCGAAGCCGCTGCGGCCTGGGGCGAGATCCTCCCGCAGCGTCAGCGCCGGGATCGCGTAGTCGCCGCCGTTCTGCTTGCGGAACGCGATCGGCGCGGCACTGAACAGCGTGTCCAGCCGTTCGCCCAGCGCCGCGCTGGTCTGCGCGAAACGCGCCGCATCCATGCGTCCGCTGCGGTACAACACGAACGGCGGCAGCACATCGAACCCGGAGTAATGCAGGATGCCGTGCTGGATTGGGAACAGCAGGTCGTCGATGGGGCCGTTGATGCCGCGCGGCGCGTAGTGCGATTCCCAGCCGCCGGCGGTGACGATCAGCATCGCGCGCTTGCCGGCGAGCATGCCTTCGCCGTAGCGATCGCCCCAGTGCGTGTCGGAGTGTTCGCCGACCCCGTAGGCGAAACCGCAGGCATAGACCCGGTCCACCCAGCCCTTGAGGATGGCCGGCATCGAGAACCACCACAGTGGGAACTGCATCAGCAACGCATCGGCCCAGCGCAGCTTGTCCTGTTCGGCGGCGATGTCCGCGCGCTGGCGGCCGCTGGCGAAGGCGCGCTGCGAGTCGCGCGAGGGATCGAAGCGCGCGTCCGCGGCGCCGTCCAGGCTGTCCTGCGCATCGACCGTGGTCTTCCAGTCCATGGCGTACAGATCCGAGACCTGGACATGGTGGCCGGCGTCCTGCAGGCGCTGCACCGCCACCTGCTTGAGAGTGCCATTGAGCGAGGCGGGTTCGGGATGGGCATAGACCAGCAAGACGTTCATGCGGGTGCTCGATGAGGGGAGGTCTCCACGCTAGGCCGTCATTCGCTATAGTGGAAATGAATTGCCTTAATGCCCGTTATTACGATGGTTGATCTGCGGCGCCTGGATCTCAACTTGCTGCTGACGCTGGATACGTTGCTCGACACGCACAACGTGACCCGCGCGGCGGCGCGCCTGCATCTGTCGCAGCCGTCGGTCAGCGTGCACCTGGCCAAGCTGCGCGAGGCGCTGGGCGATCCCCTGCTGCTGCCCGGACCACGTGGCATGCGCCCCACCGCCCGCGCCGAGGCGCTGCGCACCCCGCTGCGCGAGGCCTTGCAGGCGCTGCAGCAGGCGGTGGCGCCGGAAGCGCCGTTCGATCCGGCGCGGGCGCAGGCGCTGTGGCAGGTGGCGGCTACCGACTACGGCGCCTCGACCGTGCTGCTGCCGGCGATCGCCGCCTTGCGCCGGGTGGCGCCGGGCTCCCGGCTGGCGGTGCTGCAACTGGCGCCGCCGGCGATCGCGCAGCAGGCCGAACAGGGCCAGATCGATCTGGCCCTGCATACCGTCGCCGACGCGCCGCCCGGCCTGCACCGCCGCACGCTGTTCGCCGAGCGCTATGTGCTGGTCGGCCGTGCCGGCCATCCGCGATTGCGGCGGCGGCCGAGCCTGGCGCAGTTCTGCACGCTCGAGCACGTCATCGTGTCGCCCGATGGCGGCGGCTTCAGCGGCGTGACCGATGCGGCATTGCGTGCGCGCGGCCTGCAGCGCCGCGTGGTGCTGTCGGTGCCGCACTTCCTGTTCGTCGTCGCGGCGCTCCAGCGCAGCGACCTGGTGGCGATGCTCCCCGAGCGCCTGGTGCGTGGGCAGTCCGGCCTGCAGGTGTGCGCACCGCCGCTGGAATTGCCGGGCTACGAAATGGCCATGCTCTGGCACGAGCGCGTGCACCGCGATCCGGCGCATCGCTGGTTGCGCGAGCACCTCCTGGCGTCGATCTGACGTTTCGGCCGCGACGTCGCTTCAGCGGCGCGTGGCCAGCACCCCGTCCAGCGCCAGTTGCGCGGCGAAGCCGGCCTTCTCCAGGCGCTTGGCCACCTCGCGCGGCACGTCGCGGCCGCTGGTGAGCTTGTTCGGACTGCCGGTGTAGTGGAACAGCCGGCCGCCGCGGCGCAGCACCCGCGCGAGTTGGTCGTAGAAGGTTTGCGCGTAGAGTTCGCCGGCAATGCCGAAGCGTGGCGGGTCGTGCAGGATCGCATCCATCGACGCATCGGCGATGCCGCCGATGGCGGCGCCGACATCGCCATGGGTCAGCTGCAGGCGGCCCTCACTGGCGGCCGGATCCGGCGACCACGGATTGAGCGTGCGCAGCCACAGCACGTCGGCGTTCTTCTCGAACGAGTGCAGCCGCGCCACGCCGGCCTCCAGCGCGCAGGCGGCGAAATAGCCGAGGCCGCCGCAGGTATCGAGCACCTGCTTGCCGCGCGGTTCCACCAGCGCCACCTTGCGCCGCGCGTCCTCGAACGGCGACAGCTGCGCGCTGGGTAGCATCTTGATGCCGTCGATCTCGAAGGTCGGCGCGCCCCACTCGGTGGGCACCAGCTTGATCAGCGCGCCGCCGAAGCGCGACACCGCTTCGAAATCCTCGCCATCCCAGTAGTAGAGCGTGCGGTCCTTGAGCTTGCCCGGATAGGGATAGTCGCGCCCCTGCCACTGCCAACGTTCAGTGCCAAGCATTGCCTGGCCCTGACTGCGCTCCAGGTCAAGCGAGCCGGACCAGGTGGCGGTGCCGGCATCGCGCGCGGCGAGCAGCGCGGCGGCGAGTGGACGGGTCAGCAGGGGGCCGAAATAGCGGGTCACGGGATCACAGGTTCGCCACCGACGCGGGAACCCGCGTGGGCGGCTGAGACGGAGGGGCTGCATCGTACCCGACGTATGGCTGAAAAAGGGAACGGCCGGCGAGCACAGCCGGCCAGCAGGGCGCCTCCTGTTGTCTCGCGTTGGGGGACAGATGTAGACATTCGTGAACGTCGTCGCATACGACGATACGCCGTCGCTAGAATTTGACCGGCATCGGTATGGCAGGAGCGCGGCATTGAACCAGGAAGAACAGCGACGGATTCTCGAGGTGTTGCAACATTGGCATGCCCTCGAATTCTTCATCCCGTTTGCATTGGACCAGCGGCTGAGTGATCTCGAGGATTGGCAATGGTGCTACCTGGGACGCGATGCCCTGCAGAGCAAAAACGGGCAGCACTGGCTGCATGTTGACCCGCCGGCGGATAAGGAGGTGCAGGGATTCGACCTATATCTGGGCGTATTCGATGCATCCGCGATCCTGGACATGATGCGTGACTGCTTGCCACCGGCGGCAGGCAATGGCATCACCGACGAGGAAGAACAGCGTGCGCAGCTGGAAGGCGCCACGTGTTTCGCCAAGCTGCGGCTGTCACCACAAGGCGAGTTGCAACTGGACCGGATTTCCGTCTCCACAGTGCCGTGGGCGATCGGACAGGTCCGCGCGGGCGGACTGGGATCGCTTAGCCACGCTGCGTTCGACGCCGCCAAGCAGCGCTTGATCAGTCTCTTCAACGACTTTATGGCCCATCGTGGCGATCGCGCGGATGCGCCGCTCGGTGCGGAGGACATTCTGCGCCTACATCGCTTGCTGTGCGAGTGGGCGGGCTTCATGCCTGATCCCGAGGCGCCAATGGCGGTGCTGGAAGCACGGGTGCGCGACAGCATGGCAGCGCCGGACGTGGCAGCTGAGGTGGGGGTGGTGGTGGGCGCCCAAGACGCGCCAGAGGCCAGCTTGCCTGTAGCCGAGACTGCTGCCAGCGATACGAATGCTGGTGTGGAGGCCGACGATGCGGAAGATGAGGCAGCGGCGGACACCGAGATCGATATTCTCAACAGCTTTTTCCTCGTCGACTTGGAGCATGCGATCGCGTCGGTTCAAGCCGGGGCGATTCCCGAGCCGCTCCGGCGTTACCTGATTCCGTTGTCGAAGCAAGAGCGGATCGACCTGTATACCGATGCCGGTCGCGAGGAGCTGCTGCGGGCGCTGCATCCTCGACACCTCAATGCAGGCCACTGGCTGTCGGATCCCGAGCATGCAATGAGCTTGATGCAGCAGTTTGCCATTAATACCGCGCTGTCGGAGCTTGAGGCTGGTGGCCTGTTTTCGGTCAATGGACCGCCGGGGACCGGCAAGACGACGCTGCTGCGCGACGTGTTCGCTGAGATTTTGGTGCGCCGCGCCCGCGTGCTGGCGGGACTGCCTGATGCCGGGGCAGCCTTCGTCGGTACCAAGCGCAAGGTGCAGTTCGATGGCGATGAAAAGCCCTGCTACTTGCATGAACTCATCGAACCTTTGCTCGGGCACGAGATGGTCGTGGCGTCCTACAACAATGCCGCCATCGAGAATATTTCCGTTGCCTTGCCAAAGCGCAAAGAGGTGGCGTCACCGTGGCGCGATACCGTCCGTTACCTGCAGCCCGTCGCGCACAATCTGGCGATCAAGGCGGGCAAGCGTCGCAACGTTTCCCCCGAGGGCGAGGAGATGCCATGGGGGTTGATCAGCTGCGCGCTGGGAAACTCCCGTAACCGCAAGTTGTTCCGCGAGCGCTTTGCCTTTGCATCACTTAAAACCTCGAGCGAAGAAGTACCCAGTAATTTCTGGGGGTGGCGCAAACAGGCGCCAGCATTGAGTTTTTCAGAAGCGGCTGCCAGCTTTCGCAAGGCAGATCAGGCGGTCATGCGCGCGCTGTCCTTGCGCGGAGTTTATGCAGACTGCCAGGCGCGAGTGCAACAGCGGAGGCCGCAGCTGGAGTCTTTGCATCGCGCAAGCGAGCAGGCGCGCCAGGATTCCGAGCAAGCCGAGAAGAACCATTCGACGGCACAGGTAGCCCTGGCTCGTCTGGAACTGGAGTCGGCGCGCCTGCAGGAACGAGAGCAATTGATTCGCAAGACCCGGCCGTCCTGGTCGCAATGGTTGTTCGAGTTCCGCACCGCGCTTCGTCGCTGGCGTTCTGCGGAGGCGGAACTCAAGGCCAACGCCGATCTGCAGCTACAGCAATTCAAAGCACGCGAAGCACAACGTCTTGAGGTGGTCGCCGCGCAAGAGGCGATAGCGTCTTCCCGCGCTCAGCTGGAGGTATGCCGTGCGGCCGAGGCTGAGGTACAGCGCGAACAGGAAGTAGATCTACAGCAGCTGCGCGAAATGGTGCAGGTCATGCCCTTACCTTCGCTGCCCGAGACCCCGGAGCAGCTCGAAACTGACGTCTTCCAGATCAGTGGGCTCTGGCACGACCCGGAACTGTCTCAGTTGCGTTCGAACTTGTTCGCCGCCGCGATGGCGCTGCACGAAGCATGGCTGCACGAGGTGACGCAGCATCACGGATTCGGCAGCAACGTGGTTGCGATGACGAAGTGGTTGCAAAACAAGCGGCCGCAGCGTGCGGACGATTATCTGTCGATCGTGCGCGGCCTGTTTATGATCGTTCCGATCGTGTCTACCACATTCGCGTCGTTCGCCAGCCAGTTTCGTGGTCTAGGCCCGGATGCGATCGGCTGGCTGTTCATCGACGAAGCGGGACAGGCGGTGCCGCAGGCGGCAGTGGGAGCATTGTGGCGCGCACGTCGTGCCGTCGTGGTCGGAGACCCCTTGCAGATAGAACCGGTGTTCACCTTGCCGATCCGCTTGATCGCCGCGCTCGGCGCACTTTCCGACGCGACCGCCGAGGGGGTCTATGCGCCGCACCGCACATCCGCGCAGTGCCTCGCCGATCAGGCCAATCGATATGGAACCCTTACGACGATGGGTGACGAGCCACTGTGGATCGGCAGCCCATTGCGCGTGCACCGGCGTTGCATCGAGCCGATGTTCGGCATCGCCAACCGTATCGCGTACGGCGGCAAGATGGTCTATGGCATGTCTAAACGACATGCGCCCGACGCCGCGCCGTTGCCGCTCGCCAGTTGCTGGTTGGATATTCCGGGCGGCACCGAACGCAAACAGGTGGTGCCCGAGCAGATTGCGTTCGTGGCTGGGTTGATCGTCCGGCTGTATCGGCGCGACGGAGCCTTGCCACGGCTGTACGTGATCTCGCCGTTCAAGGCGATCCGGCAAGCCTTGCATGATGCATTGCGCGGAGATGCCTGGGATGAAATGGGCAGCGGACAACGACCGTCGGCACGCGCCTTGAGTGACTGGCTGCGTGCCAGCGTGGGCACCGTACATACCTTCCAGGGCAAGGAGCAGGATACGGTCTTGATGGTGCTGGGCGCCGATCGCCAGCATCCTGGCTCGGCCCTCTGGGCCTCGTCCAAACCCAATCTGCTCAACGTCGCGTTGACCCGTGCCAAGCGCCGCTGCTATCTGATCGGGGATTTTGACCTTTGGAGCCCGCTGCAGCATTTCGACGCGACCGTGTCGGGTGAGTTCCCGCTACCGCGCCGCTCGGCTTCGGAATTCCTCAGTGAGCTTGACGTGGCGGACATGGCTCACGCCGCTCCCCGCTAGCGATGGCCTGCGGCGGGCGGCATGGTCGGAGGGTGTGCAGTGGCGTGCGGCACGTTGCTGCGCTTCACCACACCGCCGCGGCGCCACACCCACGACAAAAGAGGGATACTGACGATCCCCCCAAGTACGCCGTCGCAGCGCCGCTGCCGGCCAGGATCGTCCATGCTCAAGGGTGTGCTGCTCGGTTTCGCCTGTTATGCCGCCTATTCGATCAGCGATGCCTTCGTGAAGGGGCTGGAGGGGTCGCTGCCGGCCTACGAGGTGGTGTTCTTCGGGGCGCTGCTGATGCTGTCGGCGCTGCCGTTCCTGAAGAAGCCGGGCGATCGCTGGCGCGAGGTGGTGGTGGCACAGCGGCCCAGCATCTGGCTGCTGCGCGCGTTCACCGGTGCGGCCGGCAATCTGTCCGCGGTCACCGCGTTCACCCTGTTGCCGATGGCCGAGGCGTTCGCGCTGATCTTCCTGATGCCGATCTTCGTCACCGTGCTGTCGGTGCTGCTGCTCAAGGAAGAGGTGCGCTGGCGGCGCTGGCTGGCGGTGATCGTCGGCTTCATCGGGGTGCTGGTGGTGCTGCGGCCGGGCTTCCGCCATCTGGGCCAGGGCCATGTCGCGGCGATCGTCTGCGGGCTGGTGGGGGCGGTGTCGGTGATCAGCCTGCGCATGGCCGGGCCCGGCGAGAAGCGCCTGACCCTGTACGGCGCCGGCGTGCTCGGCCCGCTGCTGATGGGCGGGCTGTTGATGCTGCCGACCTTCGTCTGGCCGACCTGGCAGCAGTGGATCCTGCTGGCCGGCTACGGCCTGCTCGCCGGGCTGGCCGCGATCTTCATGATGTACGCCTCGCGGTCGGCGCCGATCAGCGCGGTGGCGCCGACCCAGTACAGCCAGATGCTGTGGGCCATCGGCTTCGGCTACTGGCTGTTCCACGACCACCTGGACTGGCCGATGGCGGTGGGCATCGCGCTGATCCTGGGCGCCGGGCTGTTCACCCTGGTGCGCGAGGAGAAGGTCACGCGGTGGTGGCGGCGCACCAAATTGGTGTGAGTGTCGCCGCCTGAGCCGATCTCGGTCGCCGCACCGGCGCCGATCAGGAAATCGCCGATACGGCCGCGCGCGCAGCGCGGCGATGCTGCCGACTCACGGACGAGGCAGGACGGCGGCGCGTGTGGCTGCGAGGGACCGCTGCGGTCGCCGCGCCATCGGATTTTCCTTATCAAGATCGGAGAACGGCATGACGAACAATGCGATGGGGCAGTTGCTCGACGCCGCGGCCCATGCGGGCGCGGCCGGCGTGCGGGTGGTGGCAGGCGTGGTCGGCGCGGACGGTGCGGTCCGCAACGGCGCGGGGTACACGGTGGCGCATGTCAGCACCGGGCATTACCTGGTGAGCTTCCAGCCTCCGTTCCAGGCGCTGGACGGGGTGTCGGTGACCCAGATCTATCCCGGCGACGGCAGCACCTGCGACAACGCGGTGATCATCCGCCTGGATGCGGGCCAGGTCCTGCTGAAGACCGGCGATGGCGGCGGCAACCAGTCCGACCGCGATTTCAGCTTCGTGGCGATCGGGCAGGGCGGCGCGCTGGCCTGAGCGACGGCCCCCGCGGCGTCCCGGGCGGCATGCGGCGCCGCCCGCGCCGCTGCGGGGGCCACCCGGCGCACGCGCGGCTGGCGCGCGCTGCCGCCATCTTCTATGTTTGCAGGCTAATCCCTCGCGATGGCCTGCGCTCATGACCGATCCGTCCGCCCAGCCCGACCACCTGCAGCGCAGCCTGTCCAACCGCCACCTGCAGTTGATCGCGATCGGCGGAGCGATCGGCACCGGCCTGTTCATGGGCTCGGGCAAGACCATCAGCCTGGCCGGGCCGTCGATCCTGTTCGTGTACCTGATCATCGGCGTGATGCTGTTCTTCGTGATGCGCGCGATGGGCGAGCTGCTGCTGTCGAACCTGGAGTACAAGTCGTTCATCGACTTCTCCACCGACCTGCTGGGGCCCTGGGCCGGGTTCTTCTGCGGCTGGACCTACTGGTTTTGCTGGATCATCACCGCCATCGCCGACGTGATCGCGATCGCCGCCTACGCGCAGTTCTGGTTCCCGACGCTGGCGCCGTGGATCCCGGCGATGCTGTGCGTGCTGTTGCTGCTGGGGCTGAACCTGGTGACGGTGAAGCTGTTCGGCGAGATGGAATTCTGGTTCGCGCTCATCAAGATCATCGCGATCTGCGCGCTGATCCTCACCGGCGCCGGCCTGGTCGCCTGGGGCTTCCAGTCGCCGTCCGGGCATGTGGCCTCGCTGGCCAACCTGTGGAACGACGGCGGCATGTTCCCGATGGGGCTGGGCGGGTTCTTCGCCGGGTTCCAGATCGCGGTGTTCGCCTTCGTCGGCATCGAGCTGGTCGGCACCACCGCCGCCGAGACCGCCGACCCGCGCCGCAACCTGCCCAAGGCGATCAACTCGATCCCGGTGCGCATCCTGGTGTTCTACGTGCTGGCGCTGGTGGCGATCATGGCGGTGACGCCATGGCGCGAAGTGGTGCCGGGCAAGAGCCCGTTCGTGGAGCTGTTCGTGCTGGCCGGCGTGCCGGCCGCGGCCAGCCTGATCAACTTCGTGGTGCTGACCTCGGCCACGTCCTCGGCCAACAGCGGCATCTTCTCCACCAGCCGCATGCTCTACGGCCTGGCCGAGGAGCGCCACGCGCCGCGCGGCTTTGCGCGGCTCTCGCGTGCGGCGGTGCCGGCGCGCGGTCTGTTGTTTTCCTGCGCCTGCCTGCTCGGCGGCACGGTGCTGATGTACCTGATCCCGAACCTGGTCACCGCGTTCACCCTGGTCACCACGCTGGCTGCGGTGCTGTTCATGTTCGTCTGGTCGCTGATCCTGTGCGCCTACATCGCCTACCGGCGCAAGCGCCCGCAACTGCACGCGGCCTCCGCGTTCAAGATGCCCGGCGGCGTGGTCATGTGCTACGTGTGCCTGGCGTTCTTCGCCTTCGTGCTGGCGCTGCTGACCCTGCAGGCCGACACCCGCCAGGCGCTGTTCGGCAGCCCGGTGTGGTTCCTGCTGCTGGGCGTGGGCTACGCGTTGAAGCGCCGCAGCGCCTGAACCGATGCGCGCGGCGGTCGTTGACGCTCCGCGCGCGCTGGCCGATGCTCGCGGCCTTTCCTGCGCGAGCCCGTCCCGATGATCACTCTCCATCGCCTTGGCGGCACCTCCGATACACCGGTGTGCTGGGTGGACCTGTGCCAGCCGAGCGAGGCGGACCTGGCCGAGGTCGACCGCAAGGTCGGCTTCGCCGTGCCGACGCGCGCGGCCATCGGCGAGATCGAGTTCAGCAGCCGGGTGCGGGTGGAAGGCGAGGTGCTGTTCCTCAACGTGCCGCGCTTCCAGGACGAGGACGGCCCGACCGCGCCGCTCGGTTTCGCGGTGTCGCCGCGGGTACTGGTGACCCAGCGCGAGCAGCCGATGGCCTCGCTGGACGCGGTGGCCGCGCAGTTGCAGCACAGCCCCTGCCGCAGCACCGACGACCTGCTGCTGCGCCTGCTCGACGAACTGGTCGGGCGCCTGGCCGATCGCCTGGAAGCGCTGGAGGCGCAGATCACCGAGACCACGCGCGCCGCGTTCGCCAAGCCGCATGCGCGGCACAAGTCGCGGCACCTGGAGCGGATGCTGCACGACGTCGGCGACATGGGCCGGCGCCTGGGCGGCATGCACAACGCCGGCCACGGCCTGCTGCGCCTGGCCACCTACCTGGACGACGCCGCGCCGGACTGGTTCGGCGAGGACGCGGCCAAGCGCATCGGGCTGTTGCACAAGGATCTGTCCACGCTCATCGAATTCGAGCAGCACCTGGACGATCGCATCGAGTTCCTGCTCGACAGTGTGCTGGGCATGATCAACGTCGACCAGAACAACGTGATGAAGGTGATGGCGGTGGCCTCGGTGGTGGGCATCCCGCCGACGGTGCTGGTCGGCATCTGGGGCATGAACTTCGCGCACATGCCCGAGCTGAAATGGCACGACGCCTACTACTGGGCGCTGGGCGTGATCGCGCTGAGCATGCTGTTGCCGCTGGCCTGGTTCCGCCGGCGCGGCTGGGTCTGAGCCACTGCGCGCGGCGCCGGCCGCGCAGGATCACGCCGCGAGGCTGTCGGCCTGTGCTGCGGCGTCCACCGCGTCGTGCTCTTCGCCGCTGACGTGCTGCACCGGGGCGATGTCCCAGGACACCGTGTCCGGATCGATCAGGGCGTGGATCGCCGCACCCTGCAGTTCGCGCATCAGCCGCCGCGCCGACGCGGTACCGTGCGCCACGCTGTCCCACAGCACCATGTCGACCACGCTGCCGTCGCGGCGGCGGGCGATGCGCCGCGAGCGGAAGCCGGGCTGGCGCTGCAGCCACGCATCGACCTCGGCGTTGGCGCGCAGGAAGGTGCGCCAGGTGCAGTCCAGTAGGCGGAAGGTGGCGATTTCCAGGGCTTCGGTATGGGGATGCATCGGTCTCTCCTGCGGTCTGCATCGCCCGCACGGCGCGCTGGCGGCGACGCGGCAGCGCGACGGCGGGGCATGGGGGAAGGGACAGGGCCGTACGGCCGGAACAGGCGGGCGGGGGGCGGGCGTTCCGGGACGGCGCCGGTAGCGGAACCGGCCGACACAGGATGCTGGCCCGCGCCGCCGGCGCGTTAGCGCGATCCAACGGAATTCTTGTACGATCCTGCAAGCCGCGTCGCGCCGTGGTCCGTGCCGGCGCAGCATCGTGCAAGCTTGCCTTCCTCCTCCGCACGCTACAGCGCCCTTGCCGATGACCGCGCTCGCCCAACGCTACCAGGAAATGGCCGCCCTGGTTGCCCGATTGGCCACGCCCGATGGCGACCACGACACCGCCATCGAGGGCTTCTTCTGTTCCTACCGCTCCGCGCCGTCGCCGAAGACGCACACCGCGCAGTGGCCGGTCTTCGCGCTGGTGCTGCAGGGCGAGAAATGCCTCACCCTGGGCAACGAGGAGTATCGCTACGGGGTCGGCACCTTTCTGCTGGTGACGCTGGATCTGCCGGTGGTCTCGCGCATCACCCAGGCCAGCCCGGAACAGCCGCTGCTGGGCGTGGGCATGTCGATCCGGCCGGACCGGCTGCGCGAACTGCTCGAGCGCATTCCCTTGCCGCCGCAGGTCGGCGCCGAGCGCCCGCGCGGGGTCTCGGTCAACACCGCCTGCCCGGACCTGCTGGATGCCACGCTGCGCATGCTGCGGCTGCTGGAACGCCCGGCCGACATCGCCGCGATGGCGCCGCTGATCGAGCAGGAGATCCTGTACCGCCTGCTGGTCGGGCCGTGCGGGCCGAACCTGCTGCGCATCGCCCAGGAGGACAGCCCCAGCAACCGCATCGCTAAGGCTATCGCCTGGTTGCGCCAACACTACGCCGAGCCGCTGCGGATCGAGGATCTGGCGCGCCAGGTCAACATGAGCGTGTCCTCGCTGCATCACCATTTCAGCGCGGTGGCGGCGATGACGCCGCTGCAGTACCAGAAGCAATTGCGCCTGCGCGAGGCGCGGCGGCTGATGGTGGTCGAACGCATGGACGTGGGCGCGGCCGGCTACCGCGTCGGCTACCAGAGCCCGTCGCAGTTCAGTCGCGAGTACAGCCGGCTGTACGGGCGTTCGCCGCGCAGCGACCTGGCCGAACAGCTGGGCCTGGCGGGTTGAGGCGTGCTGGTACTGCGCGGGACGCCGTGCGCAGCTGACGTGCTGCTGCTTGATCGACGACAGGACATCTCCCATCACGTCGAGGCGCGTCCCGTAGGAGCGGCTTCAGCCGCGGCGGGCGTTCCCGATAAGGCCGGTCGCGGCTGAAGCAGCTCCTACAAGACGCGGAGCCGCCTCCGGCTTGAGTGTCGTGGGATCAGATGATGCGAGGTGCGCTTGCAGGCAGCGCGGCATCCTGCATCTGCGCCGTGCAGGACCGGTGCAGTCCTGCACGGGCGCCACGGGTTACTGCAGTTGCTTGAGCCGCGCGACGATCTCTTCGGCGTGGCGCTCGATCAGGCCTTCGGAGGTGCCCCAGGCAGTGCTGTTGGTCGATTCGACGTCGAACTGCGCGGCGGTCTTGCCGTTGGCATCGGCGACGCTGACGCGGCTCTTGATCTTGTCGCGCCCGGCCATGATGCCGGCCCAGAAGCGCGCGCCATTGCTGCGCATGTAGTAGTGATCGATGACGATGGTCATCTTGCGCGCATTGGCCTGGCCCTGCGTGCCGTGCAGGTGCGCCGCATCCAGTTGCGCGTCGAGCTGGCGGCGGAACATGGCCAGACTCTCGGCATCGGTGTCGTCGTTGCCGGTGAGCTGGTACCAGTAGGTTTCCGCGGTGGTCGCCTTGTAGCTCTGGTGCACCACGCTGTTGGTCGCGCAGCCGGCCGCCAGCAACATCACGCCCAGCAGCGCGAGCGTTCTCCATTGCAGTTTCATGCTCTCTCCTTGTCGAGGTCTCCACGCCGGGGCGAACGCCGCCGGCCGTGGCAGCATAGCGGCTGGGCGTGGGCAGGCGGCAGAGCTAGGGCGTCGTCTCCGCCTCACCCAGCCACGCCGCCACGATCCGCGCATAGGCGCCGCTGGCCTTGCTCAGGTGCAGCCACTGGTCGACGTAGGCCTTCCAGGCCATGTCGTCGCGCGGCAGCAGGAAGGCCTTTTCGCTGTACTGCATCGGCTGCTGCGGCGCCACCGCGCACAGGCCCGGCACCTGGCGCTGCTGGAAGCGTGCTTCGGAGGCGTCGGTGATCATGACGTCGGCGCGGCCCTCGCGCAGGTCGCGGAAGATGGCGGGGTTGTCGTCGAACAGGATCAATTGCGCATGCGGCAGTTCGCGACGGGCGAAGGCCTCGTTGGTGCCGCCGCGCGGTTCGATCACCCGCACCTCGGGGCGGTCGATCCGGGCGATGTCGCGGTAGCGCGCGCGGTCGGCGCAGCGCACCAGCGGGATCTTGCCGTCGACCTCCAGCACCGCACTGAACCAGGCCTGGCGTTGCCGCGGCAGCGACACCGAGATGCCGCCGACGGCGATATCGCAGCGGTCGGCCAGCAGGTCCGGCAGCAGGGTCGGCCAGCGCGTGGGCACCCACTGCAGCTTGACCTCCAGGCTGTCGGCCAGCGATTGCGCCAGGGCGATGTCGATGCCTTCGTAGCCGCCGTCGGCGCGCAGGCGGCTGTAGGGTGCATAGTCGCCGGTGGTGCAGACGCGCAGCACGCCGCGTTGCAGGACGCTGTCCAGGTGCGACGGGGTGGCGTGCGCCGGCAGCGCCAATGCGGCGCCGAGCAGGGGGGCGGCCAGGCGTCGGATCATGCGGTTCTCCTGCGGCAGGGTGGGCATCGGTGCCCGCTGGCTGTACGCCGGCTGTCGCAGCGCCGGCGCGCGCCACCTTAGCCGGTTTCCGCATGCGCCGGCGCAATCCCTGGCAGGACAAGGCTTTGCGTGCGCGGCGCGGCCGCAGATGGCGTCGCGTCGCTGCCGGCCGCGCGCGGCGGCACGCGCCGGCAACGGAACTCACGGCACGCTGTACAGGTCCGTCCCCCCACATTCGCTATCGTCGCCTGCCCATGGATCCTCGACCGTCGTGACCGCCCTCCCTGCGCAAGACCGTTGGCAGCAGCTATGGGCGGCACTGGCGACCGTGATGATCCTGGCCTTATTGGGACGGCTGCTGTGGGGCGCGCCGTCGGCGCCGCTGCGCCCGGCGGCCGAGGATGCGCTGCGCCTGGTGTTCCTGCCGCGGCAACCCGCGCAGCGCGTCGCGGTCCCGCCGCAGGCCGCCACGCAGGTGCCGTCGGCGGCCGCGCGCACGCCGGCGACCATGCGACAGCCACGCGGCGCCGAAGTGCCGCCGTCCACGTCCACGTCGTCGCCGACACCGACACCGGCACCGACCACCGCGGCCGGCACGCGGATGGCGGCGACGCTCTATACCGGCGATGGCCGTCCGCGCCTGCCGGACGGGGTGGCGGTGGATCCGTTCGCGCAGGCGCAGGGCACGCCGCCGGGGACGCTCAATCCGCGCGACGTCGCCAAGTCCAAGCGCTTGCTCGAACGGCCAAACCCGATCGACTACCGATCGACCCGTTTCGACAAGGACTGGGCCAGCGACGGCACCCTCGGCGATGTCGCCGTGCAGGGCATCGACCGGGCGATCAAGCAGCTATTGCCCAAGAACACCCATCAGTCGGCGGTGGCGCGGCCGCCGCCGGACGTGCGGTTCAACCCGGCGCTGCACGAGCGCGCCAGCGACCTCGGCAGCGAGGCCACCGGCGATGCCTACAAGGCCGCGCCGATCGCCTTCGAGAAGGCGCCGGGGCTGGATGGCGAAGCCAGCCGGCGGATTCGCCAGGCCCTGGCCGACCTGGAGCAGCGTCGCGGCGCCTGTCCGGCGGTACAGCGCGCGCGCCTGCTGGCGCCGGTGCAGCAGCACCTGGACGCGCTGCTGCAGGTGGAAACCGCCATGGCCAAGGGCGCCGACCCGATCCGCGCGCAGCAACTGCTGCCGCGCGAGGCCGACAGCGCCTATGACCTGGCGCGGCGCGCGCTGTGGTACGCCGACCAGAAACTGGCGGCGTGCGCGCCGTAGGCGGTGATTCGACCTTGGTAGCGTCGGGACTGAAGTCCCTCCCACGGTGCACCCCGCCAGCTTGCTGCGGATTCCTGTAGGAGCGGCTTCAGCCGCGATGGCTTTCCAGGGAAGGCCTCGTCGCGGCTGAAGCCGCTCCTACGGGTGTGCTCCCCCCCGGGTTGTCGGAGGCGCCCTTCAGCCACGCAGGCGGAGGATGCGGTGTGTTCGACTTGGAAGCGTCGGGACTGAAGTCCCTCCCACAGTGCACCAGCCAGCTTGCTGCGGATTCCTGGAGGAGCGGCTTCAGCCGCGATGGCATTGCAGGGACGCCGTGGTCGCGGCTGAAGCCGCGCCTACGAGGGAGGCGCTGTCGGACAGCGTGCCGAAGCCCGGCCGTCACCTGCGTCGACGCGCGCTGCGCGATGATGCGCGCCCGTCCCGTCCGATCAGTTGCCCGATGCCGCTTGCTCGTGCCGCGCTGTGTCTGTTGCTGTGCTGTGGCGTCGTCGCCGGCGCTTCTGCGCGCACCGTGTACCGCTGCGTGTGCGACGGCACGGTCAGCCTGGCCACGGCGCCGGAACCGGGCTCGCGCTGCACGCCGAAGGAACTGGACGATGCGGCGATCGCCACGCCCAACCTGTGGGGCAACCTGGGCGTGTTCAGCGGCACGTTGTACGAGCGCGAGCAGGACGGCCGGCTGGTCTACTCCACGCGCAACCTGCCGGGTTCGCGGCCCTACCTGCGCTTCACCGCGGTGACCCCGCCCGGCGAGAGCGCGCATCCCGGCCTGGGCAAGGTGGGGGCGCCGCAACTGCAGGTGCATGCCCGGCCGTTCCGCGCCGCGGCCCGGGCCACCGGGGTGGACGAGCCGTGGCTGCGCGCGATCGCGCATGCCGAGAGCGGCTTCGACGCCGCCGCGGTCTCGCCCAAGGGCGCGCAGGGGGTGATGCAGCTCTTGCCGGAGGTGGCGAAGGAATATGGCGTGCGCGACCCGTTCGCGGCCGACCAGTCGATCGCCGGCGGTGCCCGCTACATGCGCGCGCTGTTGCGCCGCTACGACGGCGACCGGGTGCTGGCCGCGGCGGCCTACAACGCCGGCATCGGCACGGTGGCGCGCTACGGCGGCGTGCCGCCGTACGCGGAGACCCGCGAGTACATCGACAAGGTGATGGCGCTGTACCAGCGCTACCGTACGGCGATGGGCATCGCGGTGGAGACGCCGGCGCAGTAGCGGCGGCGCCGACCGCCGGCCATGCCGCGTGCGCAGGCCGACGCGGTGTGGCCGCGGTGCCTGCCACGGCTCAAAGCGCGACGGCTTCCGTCTCCGCCTCGGCGTCCGCCTGCGCTTGCGCATGCGGCGCAGTCGGCGTGGCGGCCGGCGCCGCGTACAGGTCCATCAGCAGCAGGGTCACGCCGTTGGTCCAGCCGAAGCCGTCCTGCAGCGCGTACTCGCCGCCACCGCCGCCCTTGGCCTGTGCGTCCACGCCGTACTTCTCCACCAGCTTGTGCTGTTGCGCGAACAGCGCCTGCACCCGCGCCAGGAAACGGCTGCCGATGCGCTGGGCCAGCGCGTCCTGGCCGTAGCGGCGCAGGCCGTCCACAGCGATCCATTGCAGCGGCGCCCAGCCGTTGGGCTCGTCCCACTGCTGGCCGGTGTGCAGGCGCGTGGTCGCCACGCCGCCCGGGCGCAGCAACTGCGCCTGCACGGTGTCGGCGCTGCGCTTGGCCCGCGCCGGCGAGGCGACCCCGACGAACAGCGGGTACAGCGCCGCGGCGGTGACCTGCTCGCGCAGCCGGCGCTGCTGCCAGTCGTAGTCGGTGTAGTAGCCGGCGTCGCTCCACAGGTGCTTGTCGATCGCGGTCTTGCGCGCGCTGGCCAGGGCGGCGTAGTCGGTGTCGCAGCCGGCCGCGCCCGGGTTCTTGGCGCAGGCCAGGGCCAGGGTGCTCTCCAGGTGGTAGAGCAGGCTGTTGAGGTCGACCGGGACGATGGCGGTGGTGCGGATGCTGGCCAGGGTCTTGCGGTCGCCGAGCCAGCGGCTGGAATAGTCCCAGCCGCTTTCGGCGCCGGCGCGCAGGTCGCGGTAGACCTCGGCGGCGGGGCGGTCCTTGGCCTCGGCGGCGGTGCGCACGTCGTGCAACCAGGCTTCCGGGCGCGGCGTGTCGCGGGCGTCCCAGTAGCGGTTGAGCAGGCTGCCGTCGGCCAGCCGCACCACGTGCGCATGCGCGCTGCCCGGGGCCAGGGTCTGCGCGCCCTCCATCCAGTACGCGTATTCCTTCTGCAGCTGCGGCAGATAGCGCGCGTAGGCGGCATCGCCTTCCACCTTGGCCTGCAACTGCACCATGTGCGAGAAGAACGGCGGCTGCGACCGGCTCAGGTAGTAGGTGCGGTTGCCGTTGGGAATGTGCCCATAGGTGTCGATCAGGTAGGCGAAGTTGTCCAGCATCTGCCGGCTGCGTTCGTGCTCGCCGCTCTCCACCAGGCCGAGCATGGTGAAGTAGGAATCCCAGTAGTAGACCTCGCGGAAGCGCCCGCCCGGCACCACGTAGGGGTGCGGCAGCGACAGCAGGCTGCTGTAGGGCGGCACGTCGACCTGGCGGCGCACCAGCAGCGGCCACAGCGCGTCGATGTGCTCGCGCAGGCCGGTGTCCTGGCGGATCGCCTCGGTCTGTACCGGGCCGGATTCCTCGAAGTTGGCGGCGACGAAGCGGCGCAGGTCGAAGCCGGGTTGCTGGCGCTGCGCCAGATAGTCGGCGTTGATCAGCGCCGGGTCGCGCAGCGGCAGCGCATCGACGAAGTGCTTCTGATCGTCGAACAGCTCCTGCTGCTGCACCGCCTGGAACAGTTCCGGGTAGGCCAGGTCGGGCGTCTGCGGCGGCGATGCCGGGGCGGTCAGCGTGGTCGCGGGCGCGGCCTCGGCCATGGCGGTGTCGGCGGTGCCCAGCAACAGGCCGAGCGACAGGCTCAGCAGCGGGGTGCAACAGGGAGGAGCGGCATGGCTCATGTCGGGTCCAGAGCAGGATGCGTGCGGCATGGTAAACGACCGAAGCGGAGACGGGGCGCGCGGCCGGCTCTGGAGACGCGGCTGCCGATCCTGCCCTGGCGGCCGCGCGCCGCCCGGCTCGTACCGGTGAGGGACCGCAACGTCCCGGGTGATGCAAGAACGGGGCCGCTGCCGCGGCGCGGCTGCCCGTCGCCGGGTCAGTCGGGGCGCATCACCTGCAGAATGGTTGGCGCCGCGTGCCCAGAGCGGGGCGGCTGGGCGTCCAACGCGCGCCAAGGTCGATGCGTAGGTGCTCGCCCGCTGCGCGGATCAGGGAGGTGGCGCTGTCAGCGCGCCACGCGCGCCGGTCAGCGATCCGCCGGTCAGGGCGTCTGCGGCCGCAGGCGGTCCTTCTCGGCGCTGAGCGCGGCTTCGGCGCGCAGGAACACCAGCCCGATCTGCTCGTCCGCCCGCGTGGCCTGGGCGGCGCCGACCAGGACGGTCAGCCCGAGCGCCTGCTGCCGCGCGGCGATCTCGCGCAGGCCGCGCAGCTTCCGCTCGGCGTCGGCGCCATGCAGCATGACGATGAATTCCGCGCTGTCGGTTGCCCGGTCCACGCTGTCGGCGCCGCCATCCTGCACGTAGCTGCCCAGGGCGCGGTCGAGCTGCTGCAGGCTGCTGCCGAGCAGGCGTTCGCTCTGCCGCTCGGCCAGCGCGGCCAGTTCCTGCACTTCCAGCATCACCACCCAGTAGCGGCCCTCGGCGTCCGCGCTGTCGGCAACCGGGTGCGCTTGCAGGAGCGCCTCGCGTTCGCGCTGCAGCGCATCGCGGCGCGCGTCGAGCAGGCGCATGGCGGTGCGCGCCAGCGCGCGCAGGCCATCGCGTTGGGCGTCCTGGAGTTCGCGCGGCGTGGTGTCCAGCACGCACACCGTGCCCAAGGCGATGCCCTCATCGGTCACCAGCGGCATGCCGGCGTAGAAACGCGCCCCGGTATCACCCCGGACCACCGCGATGTCGGCGAAACGCGGGTCGGCGGCGAGGTCGGGCACTTCCAGCAGTTGCTGGGGCTCGCGGATCGCGTGGCCGCACACCGCCTGGCTGCGCTCGGTCTGCGACACCTCCAGGCCCATCCTGGCCTTGAACCACTGCCGGTCGCGGTCCACCAGCGAGAGCAATGCGATCGGCGTGTCGCACAGCGCGGCGGCGATCTGCACGATGTCCTGGTAAGCGTCTTCGGGCAGGCTGTCGACGATGCGGTAGCTGTCGAGGACGCGCTGGCGCTGGGCTTCATCGGTCATGGGCGGCGTCGGGTCTGGCGCGGATCGCAGGGCGCAGCACGATACCGCAGGGCGCCGAGATGTCGCGTGGACAAGCGCGCAAGCGTGATGCAGTGCACGCGGGATCCTGCGCGTGCGCGGCATCGCGTCGCGGATGATGACGGCCCCGGGCGATGCGCCGGATCTGGAAATGGACCGTGATAGGATCCGCATTTCACGGGCTCCCCAGTGGCGCCGGAGTGGCGCGCTCGCACCGGCATCTGCGATGACCATGCGGCCTGCCTCCGGATGGCGCTGGATGCATTTCTTCGGCGCCAGCACGCGCCGTCACGTCGCAAGGACGATCACCATGACGCTGCCGGCTCCTCGCCGTTCCCGCACGCTCTCCGCTGTTGTGCTGGCGCTCTCGCTGTCGAGCGGGCTGGCGTCCGCCAGCAGCGTGACCGGCACGATCAAAGACCTGTCGGTCCGCGCGACCGACGGCGTGCACTACGTCGTGATCAACGGCACGCCGACGCAGCGCCCGGCGTGCGCGGCGAACACCACGTACTACATGATCAAGGACGAAACGTCCGATACCGGCAAGGCGCAGTTGGCGATGCTGCTGTCCGCCTACATGGCGGGGAAGCCGGTCTGGATCGAGGGAAGCGACGCCTGTACCCGCTGGGGCGACGGTGAAGACGTGCGCACGGTGAGCTTCCACTGAGCGATGCGCGCCGCGCGGCTGCACTGATGCGGTCCTGCGACGGCTGCGCTGCGATCAGTTCCTGGCGCGGCATGCGCGGTGGCCGAGCAGCGCCAGACCGGCGGCCCGTCGGTCCGGCACCTGCATCTGGCCCAGCTTCAGCGCGCGCATCGTCGCTTCGATCGGCTTGAGGTCGCCGCTGAGCCCGGGCTTACAGGGGCGGCGAACGACGGGTTGATTGCAGCCGTACGGGCGGGGATGTCCCCGCACATCGCGAGCACCGGCGGGGGTGTGCTGGTCAGCCGGCGGCACCGGCGCCGAGCGCGCGCAGCTGCGTCTGCAGCGTGGCGGCGTTGTCGAGGGCGTGGCCGAGCGCGGTGTTGTCGAAGATCACCCAGGCTTGGCCCGGGTGCGGCGTGGCGGCGACGACGCGCTCGGCCAGGGTGCGCAGCGTGGCGTCGGCGTAGTCGCTGTAGTAGAGGCGCGGCGCGCCGTGCCAGCGCCAGTAGGCCGGCGTCGCCGTGCCGGCCGGCTGCGCGGCGGTTGCGTTGAGGGCCGGGTCGGCGGCCACGCGCGCGATGCGGTGGCGCTGCCACAGCGCCTCGGCGCGCGCGCTGAACCAACTGGCATGGCGCGGTTCGCAGGCGATGCCGCCGTGCCAGCGGCGCCGCAGCATCGCGAAGAAGGTGGCGGCGGTGCGCGCATCGAAGGCCAGGCTGGGCGGCAGTTGCACCAGCAGGCAGCCGAGCTTGTCGCCGAGATGGCCGACCTCGCCAAGGAAGGTCTGCAGCAGCGGCGCGACGCGGTACAGCCGCGCGTCGTGGGTAATCGTGCGTGGCACTTTGGCGGAGAAGCGGAACGCCGCCGGCACGCTGTCGGCCCAGCGCTGGTAGGTGCTCGCGCGGTGAGCGCGGTAGAACGTGGAATTGATCTCGACCGCGTCGAAGCGGGTGGCATAGCGCGCCAGCTGGCTGGCGCCGTCGCCGACCAAGGCGCGCTGCGTGCTGGCGATCGACCAGCCGGCGCAGCCGACGCGGATGTTCGGCGCGGCGTCGGCGCGGCGGGGAGAAGCGGTCGGCATCGGCGGCAGCGGGCGAGAACAGGCCTTCCGGATACCAAGTGCTGCGGCCAGGAGCCGTGAAGGACAGGCGCCGCGCCCCGCCTTGGCGACTCATCCGCCACCCGCGGGCCAGGGCGGCCGGTGCCTGCAGGCTGCGCCGGAGCGCAGCCTGCACGTTTCCTGTCGTCGCATGTCGCATGTCGCATCGCGCGATGGCGCTGCGTTGCGATGGCGCCGACGCCCGATGCTGGCGTCGGCGCGTGGCGCATGGCGGGGCAACCCCGCCATGCGTGTGCGGCGTTACGGCTTGGCCTTCGCCTTGACCGGCTGGCCGTCGCTGTCCAGCACCTGCACCTCGCCCAGCTTCAGCGCGCGCACCGGCGCTTCGATCTGCTTGAGGTCGCCGACGATGACCCAGGTCATCGCCTGCGGCGCCACGATCTCCTTGATCGCCGCTTCCGCCGCCGGCTGGTCGACCGCTTCCAGGCGCGTCTTCAGCGTCTGCACGTAGTCGTCCGGGCGGCCGTACTGGACGATGCCTTCCATCGCGCTGAGCACCGCGCCGGTGGTCTCGAAGCTGCCCGGCAGGGCGCGTACGCGCTGTTCCTTGATCTTGGCGATCTCGGCGGCGGTCAGCGGCTTGTCGCCGACCACGGCCTTGGCTTCCTTGAGGATCTCGGCGGCCGATTCGGCGGTCTTGTCGGTCTGCACCGGGGCGAAGAACAGGAACGGGCGCTGGCCGATCGCGTCGATCATGAAGCTGTTGGCGCCGTAGGCCCAGCGCTTGTCCTCGCGCAGGTTCATGTTCAGGCGCGAGGTGAAGGTGCCGCCGAAGGCGCCGTTGGCCACGCCGATCGCCAGGTTGTTCGGCGCCTTGGTCGAGGGCGCCAGCAGGCCGGCCAGGATCAGCGACTGCGGGGCGTCGTCGCGGTTGATCAGGAACACGCGCGGCTTGGGCTGCGCGGCCACCTGCGGCAGGCTCTTGGTCGGGCGCTTGCCGGACGGGGCCTGCCAGTCGCCGAACGCGGCATCCAACTGCGGGATGATCTTGTCCAGGGTGGTATCGCCGGCGACCAGGATGCGCACGTTGTCCGGACGCAGCCAGTTGTTCTGGAACGCGCTCAGGTCGCCCGCGGTCAGGCTCTTGATCGCGGCCTCGGTGCCGGTGCCGGTGAGCGGCACGCCGTACGGATGGGTCGGGCCGTACAGCAGCGGCGGCAGGGTGCGCAGCGCCAGGCCCTGCGGCTGGGTCTTCTCCTGCGCGATCGAGGCCAGCCACTGGCCGCGGATGCGCTCGATGTCGTCGGCCTTGAACGCCGGGTTGCGCACGATGTCGGCGAACAGTTCCAGCGACGGCGCCAACTGGTCGTTGAGCGCGTTGAGCGAGGCGTCGCAGCTGTCCAGCTCGCAGGACACGCTGGTCATCGCGCCCAGGCGCTGGCGGCGCTGCGCCACGTCCACCGAATCCAGGTTGCGGGTGCTCTCGTTCATCAGCGCCGCGGTGAAGTTGGCGGTGCCGAGCTTGCCGCCGCGGTCGGTCGCATAGCCGGCATCGAACAGCAGCTGGATCTGCGTGACCGGGATGGTGTGGCGCTCGGCCAGCACCACCTCGATGCCGTTCTTGAGCTTGCCGCGCTGCAGCTGCGGGAAGCTCAGGCTCGGGAACTGGGTGGTCTCCGGCACGCCGGCGGCGCGATCGACCTGGGTCTTGCCGACGCTGTAGTTGCCCTTGGCCGGCACCTTCGGCGCGGGCTTGCCCGGGGCCGCCGGCAGCGGCTTGACCGCCTTGTCCTCGGCCGCCGGATCGAAGCCCTCCGGCGCCGGCAGCACGGTCAGCAGGTAGTCGCCCTTGCCGAACCAGGTGTCGGCGGCCTTGCGCACGCTGGCGACGGTGGCGTCCTGCGCGCGCTGCAGGTCCTTCTTGTAGGCGCCCGGATCGTTGCGGTAGACCTGGCCCTCGGCCAGCACGGTGGCCTTGCCGCCGAAGCCGCCGACCTTCTCCAGGCCGCGCACGAAGCCGGCGCGGTAGCCGACCTGGGCGCGCTGCAGTTCGTCGGCGGTGGGGCCTTCGGCCAGGAACTTCTGCAGTTCGTCGGCGATGGCGGCCTCGACCTTGGCCGGGTCCACGCCTTCCTTCACGTCGGCGGTGATCTGCAACTGGCTGGCCAGCGCGAACGACTGCAGGCCGGCGGAGACGTCGTCGGCCAGCTTGTCGCGATAGACCAGGCGCTGGTACAGGCGGCTGGTCTTGCCGCCGCCGAGCACGGTGGTGGCCAGGTCCAGCAGCACCGCGTCGTCGGTGCCCAGCTGCGGTGCCACCCAGGTGCGGTAGATGCGCGGCTGCGCGACGTGGTCGTGCTGCACGCCGCGGGTCTGCTTGGCCAGCGGGGTGATCCACGGCTGTTGGCGCGGCACCGGGCGGCCGGCGGGGATGTCGCCGAAGTACTGCTCGGCCTTGGCCTTGGCCTGCGCCACGGTGATGTCGCCGGCCAGCACCAGGGTGGTGTTGGCAGCGCCGTAGTTGTCGTGGAACCACTGCTTGACGTCGTCCAGCGAGGCCGCGTCGAGGTCGGCCATCGAGCCGATGGTGTCGTGC
Organism: Xanthomonas indica; assembly: GCF_040529045.1. Classification (NCBI taxonomy): domain Bacteria; kingdom Pseudomonadati; phylum Pseudomonadota; class Gammaproteobacteria; order Lysobacterales; family Lysobacteraceae; genus Xanthomonas; species Xanthomonas indica. Next base: position 1,209,543 of record NZ_CP131914.1, read on the forward strand.
TGGTAGGGATGGTTGGCCGGGAAGATGTTGGCCAGGATGTTCTCGTCGACGCGGCCGTAGGGACGGTTCTGGCCCTGGCGCTTCTCGTTCTGGACCACGCCGCGCTGGGTGTCCAGTTCCTTCTGGCCGATCGCGCCGAGCAGGTGGCCCATGCGGTCCGATTCCATCCACAGCGCGGTGTCCAGCGCGGTGGTCGGCACGGTCTCGAAGTAGTTGGTGCGGTCGAACCAGGTGGTGCCGTTCATGTCGGTGGCACCGACCTTCTCGAACGGCTGGAAGTAGGTGCCCTTGTGGTTCTCCGAGCCGGAGAACATCAGGTGCTCGAACAGGTGCGCGAAGCCGGTCTTGCCGGCCGGCTCGTCGCCCGAGCCGATGTGGTACCAGATGCTCACCGCCACCACCGGCGCCTTGTGGTCCTCGTGCACGACCACGGTCAGGCCGTTGGGCAGGGTGAAGCGGGTGTAGGCGATCTCCGGCGCGGTCGCCTGGCCCGGCGTGGCCGCGGCCAGGGCCGACGGCGCGGCCACCAGGGCGGCGCCGGTGCCGAGGGTGAGGATGCTGGAGATCAACAGCGACAAGGGTCGGAGCATGGGCCGGGCCTGAGTGTGGACAATGCGCCAGCATAGAGGGGTGGCGCCGGCCGCGGGAACGTGACTGATGGCACACAGCGGTGTGCCGGGCGGGCGGTCGGCATCGCGCACGGCCATCCCCGGGGGAATGGCCGTGCGCATGGCGTCAGGCCTGCCGTGGAGCGCTCAGCGCTCAGCGTGCGGCGCAGAAACCGAATTCGGCGGTCGCGCCCGGGGCCAGGGTCTTGTTCCAGTCCACGCCGCTGGCGCTGAGCGTGGTGCCGGACTGCGTCCAGGTGGCGTTCCACAGGTTGCTGATGGTGCCGCTGATCGACAGGGTGGCGGTCCAGTCGCCGCTGCTGCCGCCGGTGTTGGTCACCTGCACGCGGTTGCAGTAGCCGGCGTTCCAGTCGCTGTCGACCAGCACCTTGGTGCTGAAGCTGCTGCCGGACGGTGGCGGCGTGGGCGTTCCGCCGCCGCCGCCGTTGCCACCGCCACCGCCACCGCCAGTGCTGCTGCCGTCGCCGTCCCACAGCTTCTTCAGCAGGGTCACCTTGTCGTTGCGCACCGTGCTCCAGTCGTCATTGAGGATGCCGCCGGTGTCGCCGCTGTTCGGGTTCCACGACCAGTAGAAGCCGCTGTGGATGCCCTTGCCGATCAGGTAGTCGACCAGCGCGTTCTGCCACTGCACGTCCAGCGGGTTGCCCTGGCCGTACTTGCCGCCGAACTCGCCCAGCAGCAGCGCGTGGCCGGCCTGGACGAACCGGCCGAAATGCTGCTCCCAGATCGCGGGCATGTTGGCCGGGAAGTTGGAGGCGCTGAAGTAGGACTGCATGGACACGTCCGGCCCGTACACGTGCGGCGCGAGCAGCAGGCGGTTGGCCGGAATGGACAGCGGCGTGCAGGCCAGCGGTTCCAGGTTCTCGCCCCAGAAGTGCGCGGTGCTGCTCGAACAGGTCGGCGTGTCGGCGATGCCCTCGACCACGATCAGCCAGTTCGGCGCCGCCTTCAGCACCGCTGCCGCCGCGCGCTCGGCCGCCTTGTTCCAGTCGGTGGCGGCATTGCCGCTGCCCCAGGTGGCGGCGCCGTGCGGCTCGTTCTTCAGGTCCAGGCCGATCACGCCCGGGACCGACGCGTAGCGCTTGGCGACGAAGCTCAGGTCGTCCAACCACTGCTGCTCGCTGTAGCTGCCGGTGTACCAGAGTTCGGAGATGGCGTTGCAGTCCGGCGTGTGGTGGTCGAGCAGCACGTACATGCCGCGGCTGCTGAGTTCGTTGATCACCTTGTCCAGGATCTGCAGCGAGTTCAGGCCCTGCAGGTCCGCATTGCGGCTGTAGTCGATGCTGCCGGGCGACACCGCCTGCAGCGTCTGCGGGCAGAACGGCAGGCGCACGGCGTTGAAGCCCAGGCCCTGCATCTGCGTGATCATGTCCTTCCAGTTGCGCGCCCACAGGCCGTGCACGGTGTGCTGCGAGGTCTCGAAACCGAACCAGTTGACGCCGCGCAACTGCACGGCGTTGCCGGCGTCGTCCACCACCTTGCCTTGCTGGATGGCGTAGCTCCAGGCCGAGCCGCTGGCCGCCACGAGCGCCGCGGCGAGCAGGCAGCGGGTGATACGGGAGTGCAGGGACCGATTCATCGCGATGGCTCCGATGGCGGCCGGTGCGGAGTGCGCCAGCCAAGGGGGGGCGGATGCTTGGCGGCGATGATCGGCAGTGTCCGCCATGGCGGCCGTGACTGCCGTTGCAGAAGACGGGCTTGTCCACCGATTGCGCGCAGGTGCTGTGGTGCTGTCCACGGGCGCGCAGTTGCCCGCTGCAAACGTCAACGGCAGCGTCGCAGGACGCTGCCGTTCGCATGGTCACGGCGCGATGCGCGCCGTGTGTGGCTACCGCCTCAGCGCGCGGCGCAGAACCCGAACTCGGCGGTGGCGCCGGGGGCCAGGGTCTTGTTCCAGTCCACGCCGCTGGCGCTGAGCGTGGTGCCCGACTGCGTCCAGGTGGCGTTCCACAGGTTGTTGACGGTGCCGCTGATGGACAGGGTGACCGCCCAGTTGCCGGTGGCGCTGCCGCTGTTGGTCACCTGCACGCGTTCGCAGTAGCCGGCGTTCCAGTCGCTGTCGACGATGATCTTGGTGCTGAAGCTGGCGCTGCCCGGTGCCGGGGTCGGCGTGGGCGTCGGCGTCGGGGTGGGCGTCGGCGTGGTGCCGCTGGTGTCGCCCCACAGCCGCTTGAGCCCGGCCATCTTCTCGGTGCGCACGGTGGTCCAGTCGTCGTCGAGCACGCCGCCGGTGTCGCGGCTGTTGGGGTTCCAGGCCCAGTAGAAGCCGCTGCGGATGTTCTTCTTGATCAGGTAGTCGATCAGCGCCTTCTGCAGGATCGGATCCTGCGCCTGGTTGCGGCCTTCGTTGCCGCCGAACTCGCCGATCATCATGGCGTAGCCGCGCTGGGTCAGCTGGCCGAACTGGCGCTCCCAGATCGCCGGCATGTTGGCCGGGAAGTTGCCGTCGCCGAAGTAGGGCTGCCAGTTCACGTCCGGGCCGTACACGTGCGGCGACAGCAGCAGGCGGTTGGCCGGCACGTTGAGCTTGGTGCAGGTCAGCGGTTCCAGGTTGCCGCCCCACCAGTAGCCGTAGCTGCTGGAACAGGTCGGGTTGTCGGTGATGCCCTCGACCACGATCAGCCACTTCGGCGCCACCTTCAGCACCGCCGCCGAGGCGCGCTCGACCGCCTTGTTCCAGTCGGTCTTGAGGTTGCCGGTGCCCCAGGTGTTGCGGCCGTTCGGCTCGTTCTTCAGGTCGATGCCGATCACGCCCGGCACCGACGCGTAGCGCTTGGCCACGAAGCTCAGGTCGCTGAGCCACTGCTGCTCGCTGTAGGAGTCGGTGTACCAGAGCTCGGAGATGCCCTGGCAATCGGGCGAGTGATGGTCCAGCAGCACGTACATGCCGCGGCTGCTGAATTCGTTGATCACCTTGTCCAGCACCTGCAACGAGTTCAGGCCCTGCAGGTCCGGGTTGCGGCCGTAGTCGATGCTGGTGGGCGCGACGCCGCGCAGGGTCTGCGGGCAGAACGGCAGGCGCACGGCGTTGAAGCCCAGGCCCTGCATCTGCGTGATCATGTCCTTCCAGTTGCGCGCCCACAGGCCGTGCACGGTGTGCGCGCTGCCTTCGAAGCCGAACCAGTTGACGCCGCGCAGTTGCACCGCGTTGCCGCGGTCGTCCACCACCGTGCCTTTGCTGATCGCGTAGCTCCAGGCCGAACCGCTGGCGGCCAGCAGCGCGGCGGCCAGCACGCAGCGGGTGATACGGGGGAGGGGGGACATCGACATCTCGGCAGGTCTCCGGAAGCGAGCCGGCCCCGCAGTCGGAGCGGCCCAGGTGATGGTGGGGAGTGACGGGCTCCGCCCCGGCTGGGTGGATGCCGGGGGCGGGTGCGCGGATCGGCGCGGCCACCGATCCCCGTGGCCGCGCGATACGCGAGCGCGGCATTAGACCATGTTCAGCTTCGTATTTGAGCGGTTTATCACAATAAATTTTTGCGATAGCGCACGGATGGCGGTCAGCTGGCCTACCCCGGCCCGGGGTGGGCGCCGCTACACTCGATCTTCTTTGTGTCCGCCGAGGGGAACCCCGTGAAACAACCGATCGTGAGCCTGCTGGCCCTGGCGCTGTCCGGCGCCTGCCTGGCGGCGCCGCCGCCCGCACCGACCTTCGACACCCAGCGCCTGTCCACCGACGTCAAGACGCTGGCCTCCGACGCCTACGAGGGCCGCGCCCCGGGCTCGGCGGGCGAGGAGAAGACCGTGGCCTACCTCAGCGCGCAGTTCCAGGCGGCCGGCCTGCAGCCCGGCGGCGACCTGCACGACGGCAAGCGCCTGTGGACGCAGGCGGTGCCGCTGCGCCGCGCCGACATCGTCGGCACCCCGCGCCTGGCGATCGCCAGTGGCGACCAGCGCCAAACCCTGACCCAGGGCCAGCAGATCGCCGTGCGCGCCGCGCTGGACGGCAGCAGCCAGGTGACCCTGGACGGGGCGCCGCTGGTGTTCGTCGGCTATGGGGTGAAGGCGCCCGAGCGCGGCTGGGACGACTTCAAGGGCGTCGACCTGAAGGGCAAGATCGCGGTGGTGCTGATCAACGACCCCGACTTCGAGACCGGCAAGGGCGCGTTCGACGGCAAGGGCATGACCTACTACGGCCGCTGGACCTACAAGTTCGAGGAAGGCGCGCGGCAGGGCGCGGCCGGCGTGCTGATCGTGCACGAGACCGCACCGGCCTCCTACGGCTGGGCCACCGTCGCCAACTCCAACACCAACAGCATGTTCGACGTGGTCCGCGACGATCCCAAGTCGGTGCACCCGGAGCTGGAGGGTTGGATCCAGCGCGATCTGGCGGTGGAGCTGTTCAAGCGCGCCGGGCTGGATTTCGATGCGCTGAAGAAGCAGGCGCAATCGCGCGACTTCAAGCCGGTGCCGCTGAAGGGCGAGCGCCTGTATGCCGACTACGCGGTGAAGTCGGAGGTGATCACCTCGCACAACGTGGTCGCGCGGCTGCCCGGCAAGACCCAGCCGGACGACACCCTCATCTACACCGCGCACTGGGATCACCTGGGCGTGGGCGCGCCCGACGCCAAGGGCGACCGCATCTTCAACGGCGCGCTGGACAACGCCAGCGGCGTCGCCGCGCTGCTGGAACTGGCCCGCGCCTTCGCCAAGGGCCCGGCGCCGCAGCGCTCGGTGGTGTTCATGGCAGTCACCGCCGAGGAGAAGGGCCTGCTCGGCTCGGAGTACTACGCCTCCAAGCCGCTGTATCCGCTGGCGCGCACGGTGGCGGTGATCAACATGGACGGCATGAGCCCGTTCGGGCCCTCGCGCGATTTCGGCATCTACGGCACCGCCAAGCTGGAACTGCTCGACGACCTCAAGCGTGTCGCCAAGGGCTGGGACCTGCGCTACACGCCCGATCCGAAGCCGGAGGCCGGCTACTTCTTCCGCTCCGATCACTTCTCCTTCGCCAAGCGCGGCGTGCCGGCGCTGTCCTTTGCCGCCGGCCAGGACTGGGTGGACGGCGGCGTGGCGGCCGGCAAGGCCGCCTCGGACGACTACACCGCCAAGCGCTACCACCAGCCCGGCGACGAATGGCAGCCGAACTGGACCTTCGCCGGCGCCGCGCGCGACATGCAGGTGCTGTACACCCTGGGCAAGGAACTGGCCAATTCGCCGCAGTGGCCGAACTGGAGCCGCGACTCCGAGTTCCGCGCCGCCCGCGACGCCAGCGCCGCGCAGCGCCCAGCCGCGCCCGCCAAGTGAGCCACGACCCGTTGCCGCCTGCCTCGCAGGCGGCCGCGGAGCCGCCGCCGGGTGCGCTCGCCGGCGATGCCGATCGGCTGGACAGGGAGGCGGGCAACGACCCGCTGCCGCGCTGGCTGGTCGGCGTTGGCGTGGTGACGACCTTCCTGTTCGTCGGCCCGCCGCTGGGCACCATGGTGGTGGGGCTGCCGGTGGCGATCGCGATGACCCGGGGGGAGGGCAGCGGCGTCAGCGCTCCGCTGCTGCTGCTCCTGCTGATGGCGCTGTTTTCCTATGTCTTCGGCGCCTTGCCGGCGCTGCTGACCGGTCTGTTCGCCGCCCGCGCCTGGCCGCGCCTGCGTGGCTGGCGCGCGCATCTGCGCATCGGGCTGATCGGGGCGGGTACCTCGGCGGTCTGCGTCGCCGCGGTGCTGGCCCTGTTCGACAGACGCGACGACCCGTACCACCAGGGCGTCATCGCGGTGGGCCTGTGCGCCCTGGCCGGCTTCGTCGGCGCCGCGCTGCTGTCGCGCGCGCTGCAGTTCCTGCGCGGCGGCTGAGCGCCGCCGCGGCTCAGCCGGCGCTGGCCTGTTGCAGCGACGGGGTGCGCCAGCCGGCGCGCACGCCCCAGAAGTAGAAGCCCAGCGCCACCACGCCGACCACCACCAGGTCCGGCCCGTAGGACAGGTAGCCGTGGCCGCCGAAGGTGGTGCTGCCGGCCCACGACAGCAGCGCGATGGTCGGCAGGTAGGCGATCAGCCAGCTGGCGCCGCGCAGGTGCCGGCGGAAATCCTTCCAGCCGTCGCGCTGCTGGTAGTAGGCGTACACCGGCAGGGCCACCAGCATCAGCAGGATGATCTCGCCGGTCAGCGGCCAGCGCGCCCAGTACAGCAGTTCGGTGGCCAGCACGAAGGCGGCGGCGGCCAGCACCGGCAGGCCGGCGATGCGCAGCGGGCGGTGCATCTCCGGCGCGTGCTTGCGCAGCGCCATGGCGCTGATCGGGCCGGTCAGGTAGGAAATGATGGTGGCCACCGAGATCACCGCCGCCAGCGTGCCCCAACCGCGGAAGAAGAACAGGAACAGGTAGGACACCAGCAGGTTGAAGAACATCGCCGGGCGCGGCACGCCCCAGGTCGGATGGATCCGGCCCAGCACCTTGGGCATGGTGCCGTTGCGCTCCATGCCGTAGATCATCCGCGCGGTGGTGGCGGTGTAGGTGATGCCGGTGCCGCTGGGGCTGACGAAGGCGTCCACGTACAGCAGCATCGCCAGCCAGTGCAGGTTGACGATGATCGCCAGCTGCGCGAACGGCGAGCGGAAGTCGATGCCGTGCCAGCCGGCCTTGGCCAGCAGGTCCGGCGGCACTGCGCCCAGGTAGGCGACCTGCAGCAGCACGTAGACCACCGTGGCCAGCGCGATCGAGCCGAGCACCGCGAACGGGATGCTGCGCCCCGGGTTGCGCGCCTCGCCGGCCAGGTTCACCGGGCTCTGGAAGCCGTTGAAGCTGAACACGATGCCGGCGGTGGCCACGGCGGTGAGCACTGCGGCGAAGTCGATGGTGTGGCTGCCGCCGTGCAGGCCGACGCTGAAGTTCTCGCTGTGGAAGCCGCTGGCGATCAGCGCCACGCCGGTCAGCGCCGGCACCACCAGCTTGAACACGGTGATCAGGCTGTTGGAGCGCGCGAACAGCTTGACGCTCCAGAAGTTCAGCAGGAAGTACACCAGCACCAGCACCGCGGCGATGCACAGGCCGGGCACCGACAGCTCGCCGGCGCCGCCGGGCTGCTGCACATACAGATCCTGCGCCCACTGCCACGGCCACGAGGCCATGTACTGCACCGAGGCCTCGGCCTCCACCGGGATCACCGACACGATCGCGATCCAGTTGGCCCAGCCGGCGATGAAGCCGACCAGCGAGCCGTGCGAATAGTGGCTGTAGCGGACCATGCCGCCGGACTCGGGGAACATCGCGCCCAGCTCGGCATAGGCCAGGGCGATGGTGGTGACGATGGCCGCGCCCAGCACCCAGGCCCAGATCGCACCGGGGCCGGCCAGCCCGGCGGCGCGCCAGGCGCCGAACAGCCAACCGGAGCCGATGATCGAGCCCAGGCCGGTCAGCATCAGGGCGAACGGGCCGACATCGCGGCGCAGGGCGGAGTGGGTCATGGCGAGTCCGGGCGGCGGCGGGAAGCCGGGGATGATCGCATAAAGCCGGGATTGGGGATTCGGGATTGGGGATTGGCTTAGAAGCAGGGATTCGGGATTAGGGATTGGTGGAAGCGCAGCGCCGCCATCCGCTTTTGCCAATCCCCAATCCCCAATCCCGAATCCCGAATCCCGAATCCCGAATCCCGAATCCCGAATCCCGGCCTTACACAGACTTTACGCGCGCAGCCCCGAACCGCCATGGAACGCTTACGCGGCGCGCGCGCAGACTGCGCCACGTCCTTTCCGTTGGATGTGTTCCATGTCGATTCTGCTGATCCAGGGCCCGCATCGCGATGCGTCGGCCATTGCCGCGGCGCAGTGTCTGGCCGCTTCCCATGCCGCGCAGGTGGTGCCGGTGGCCTGCGCCGATGCCGCGCAGATCGTGGCGCGGCTGCGGCAAGGCGCGTGCGACGACACCGAATTGGTGCTGCTGGATTCCGGCGAATTGCCGGCGTCGGAGCTGGCCGACCACGGCGCGCAGCTGTGCGCGGCGCTGGAGGCGCTGGGCCACCCGTACATCGAGGTGCACGACGCCAGCGCGCAGGCGCTGGAGCCGCTGCTGCATCCGCGGCACATGCCGCTGCTGACGGTGATCGCCAACGGCGCGCTCGCCGACAGCTACGCCATCGCCCTGGGCGTGGCGCAGCGCCGCCTCGGCGCGCGCGCGGCGCTGACCAACTGAGGGCGCCGCCATGTCGATCCTGTTGCTCCGTGGCCCGGACTGCGTGGCCGGCCATCGCGGCCGCCCGGCGCGCATCGCCCCGCCGGTGATGCGGCAATTGCTCGCCCATGCCGGGCGCGCCGGCAAGACCCTGGCCGTGCGCGGCTGCGCCAGCGAGCGCGAACTGCTGCAGGCGCTGGCCCAGGCCGACCAGGCCGGCGTGGAGATGCTGCTGCTGGATCCGGGCGCGTGTTCGGACAGCGCCGTCACCGCCGACGCGGTGGCGCACCTGCGCCGGCCCTACGTGGAAGTGCACGACGACGCCAGCGATCGCCGCGAAGCCTGCCTGTGCGCGTCCTCGGGGCAGCGCCTGGGCCAGGTTGGCGGCTACTGCGCGCAGGGCTATGCGCTGGCGCTGTCGATCGCGCTCGAACACCTGGGCTGCAACGGCTACGAAGGCGATGTCCACGTCGGCACCTGAGCGCGCGCGCCACTACCTGGCCGACTACGAGGCCTACAGCTTCGGCCAGCGCGTGGCCTGGGGCACCCTGGCGCACACCTGGGCCGAGCCGGCGCCGCTGGACCCGGAGCGGCTGCTGTGCCGCCTGCGCGCGCAGGCCGCGCAACGCCACGGCGTGGACAGCAGCGAGATCCGCATCCGCAGCGTGAGCCGGCTGTAGGGCAGACCCTCGCGCACCGCGCCGGCGCGGTGCCCGGCGTGCCTGGCGCGGGACGCATTTGTTAGGCTGGCGCGTCCGCGCTTGCGCCATGGCGCAGGTTTTCGCCGCCGCCTTTCCCGCGCAGGTGTCGCCCATGTCCGTCCAGCCGCCGCTCCCGTGCCCGCGCATGCCGCCAGTGCAACGCCTGCGGGCGGCGGCCGGGCGTGGGAAGGCGCGGATCATGGCGGCGCCCTCGGTGTGACGGTGCCAATGCCCATGCCTGGCAGCCGGAGCGGCTTCCTGCGCTGGCCCCGGTGGTCGCGGTGGCGCGCGCGCCGCGGTGGCGCAGCGGCCCGAGCGGGGCTGCGCATGGACGGGCGTGGCATGACGCTCCGCCGCACGCTCGCACGCGGATGAACTGGCGCCTTCCCGCGACCTGGCGTGCCGGCACCGGCGCGTTGTCCGCGCAATGGGGCGCGATCCTGGGCGTGGCGGCGGTCTCGCTGGGGCTGTCGGTGTGGCTGGCGCGCAGCATGCAGCCGGACGGATTCGGCCGTTACGCCTACCTGCTCAACCTGGCGACCTTGCTGGCACTGGCCCAGGATGCGGGCATGCGCACCTTGGTGCTGCGCGAGCGCGTGGCGCCCAGTTCGGCGCTGGCCGGAGACGCGGCGGCATTGCCGGGGCTGGCGCGCGGGCATCTGCTGCTGGCGACGCTGGTGCTGATGGGCACGGCACTGCTGCTGCCGCGCGGTGTCGGCGACCCGGCGCTGGTCTGGGCGGTGCTGTGCTTCGCCGCGGTGACCCTGTCGCAACTGGTGTCGGCGCAACTGAAGGGCGCGGGGCAATGGCGCCGCGAGGCGCGCTGGCAGGTCGGTGCACGCGCGCTGAGCGGGCTGGCCATCGTGCTCGCGGTGCTGCTGCTGGGCGCCCGTCCCGACGTGGTATTCGCGGCCTGGGCGGTGGGGCTGCTGCTGGCCTACGCGCTGCTGGGGCGGGACCTGCACGACCGGCCGCGCTGGCGCCCGCAGGCCACGGTGTATCGTGCGGCGGCCGGTTTCCTGTGGATCGACCTGGCGACCGGCCTGTACCGGCGCAGCGACATCGTCATCCTGCATCGCGCGGTGTCCCCGGCCGAGGTCGGCCAGTACGCCGCGGCCTATCGCCTGTTCGACGGCGTGTTGTTGCTGGCGGCACCGGTGGCGTTGCTGTTCTTCCGGCGCCTGCGCCTGACCCGCGACGACCCCGCTGCCGCGCAGCGCCTGCACGGCCGTGCACTCGCGGCTGCAGGGGTGGCCGGCGCCATGCTGGCGATCGCCGGGACCGGTCTCGGCGCCTGGGTGGTCGGGCTCCTGTATGGCCAGGCGTACCGGCCTACCGCCGGACCGCTGGTGGGCTGGCTGTTCGCTGCCTTCGTGTTCGTGCTGCCGAACTACGTGTTGACGCAGACGGCGATCGCGCTCGAGCGCCAGCGCTGCTACATGGTCGGCGCCGGCCTGGCCGCCGCGACCAACCTGGCGCTCAACCTGTGGCTGGCGCCGCATTACGGCGCGCGCGGTGCGGCGCTGGCCACGATCGCCACCGAGGCGGTGCTGGCGGCGACGTTGTGGCTGGGGCTGCGCCGCGCCGCCGCGCCAGCGGCGTGAGCCGCCTCGCATTGCCGCCATCGCGACCCGTGTGGCACAGTGCCTGCCCATCCAGCCGCCGATCGACATGAGGGGACATGCGATGCCGTGTGCGGCGCTGCGCCGGGCTGGTGACTTCCTTGTACCCGAACCACGGCGACGGATGCGATGCCAGGCATAGACGATGTGCGTAACCATGGCGACGATGCGTCGCTGGGCGATCTGCTGCTGGGGCTGCTGCGCTTCTACCGGCAGTTCGGCCGGCTGCTGATCCCCGTTGCCGTGCTGTTGGCGCTGGCCGCCGGCGTGCTGGTCGCGCTGTTCCCGCTCTACCGCGTCGGCGCGTTGCTGGACACGCCGCGCATGACCCTGGAAGAGTGGCGGCGCCTGCAGCCGATGTTGTCGGATCGGCAACTGGTGGCCGATTCGGTCGCCGCGGCCGGCCTGCCGCCGGCGTTGCGCGAGCGCGTGCAGCGCCGGTTCCTGCAGCCGCTGTACTGGCAGACGCGGGTGCAGTACCGCAGCGCGGTGGAGCGCGACGATATCCGCCAGCAGGTCAACATCGATCCGAAGACGGTCGGTGCGCTGGGCTTGGAGGTGATGCTGGACGCGCGCGACGAGACGTCCGCCACGCAGCAGTTGCAGGTGATCGCCCGGCACGTGCGCCAGGTGGTGCTGTGGGGCGGCCTGCGCGATGCGCTGGAGGCCATGCGCCAGCAGACCCTGGAGAAGCGGCCGGAGCTGCAGATCGCGCAGATCCAGCAGCAGTTCGCCATCGAGCAGAACACCCAGAAAATCACCGAGATGCAGGCGCTGCTGGAGCGCTATCCGGAATTGCGGCGCAGCGAGGTCAATACGGTGGTCTCGGTCGACGACGGCGGCGGCAAGTACCTGTCGCCGCTGGCGCAGATCGTGGCCTTGCAGGCCACCATCACCGAAACCCGGGCCGACCTGCGCCAGGGCCAGCGCGAACTCGAGCAGCTCGACTGGAAGCGGCGCTTCCTGGCCTGCGCCGATCGGCGCGCAGGCACGCTGCATTCGGGCCAGGCGCTCGCGTCCTGGCTGCAGGCGTGCCGCACGGCGGTGTTCGGCGATGCCGCGGAGACCGGTTCGGCACGACGGCAGGTGGTGCGCGAGATCGACCTGACGCTGGCGCAGAAACTCGGCCAGTCGCAACAGGTGCGTTACCGGGCGCTGCCGGCGCTGTCGGCAACGCCGGTGCCGACGCGGCATCCGCTGCTGGTCGCCGCCGTGGTGTTCGCCGGTTCGCTGCTGGCGATGTCGCTGGGGCTTGGCGTGTATGTCGCGGCCCGGCGCCTGCGCGATCGGTCTGCGTGGTCGGCGCAGCGCGACCCGCTGTTCGCCTGGCTGCCGGCCGCATTGCGCCGCCGGCTGCTACCCGAGGATGCGCCGCGGCGCGCGCCGGAGCAGCCATGAAACGGGTGTTGGTGACCGGCGCCGCCGGCATGATCGGGCGCCGGCTGGTCGCCGCGCTGGTGCAGCGCGGCGATGCGGTGGCCGGGCTGGACGATCTGTCCAGCGGGATACCATTTCCCGAGGGCCTGCACCTCGCCGAGGTCGCCGACGTCCGCGAGACCGCGGCGGTGCTGGCGTGCCTGCGCGACTTCCGCGCCGAGGCGGTGGTGCATCTGGCCGCGGTCCACCATATCCCGACCTGCGAACTGCAGCGCATGCATTGCCTGCAGGTGAACGTGGTCGGGACCGAGAGCGTGCTGCAGGCGGCGGCCGAGGCCGAGGTACGGCAGGTGCTGATCGCCTCCAGCGGGGCGGTGTACGCCTGGGGCGAGGCGGCGCTGGACGAAGCCGGCACTCCCACCGAGGCGCGCGACAACTACGCGCTGTCCAAGCTGTGCAACGAAAGCCAGTTGCGCCTGTGGTGCGGGCGTGGCGCCGGGCGCCGCGGGCGTGTGGCGCGCCTGTTCAACTGCATCGCCCACGACGACCCGAATGCGCACCTGATTCCCGACATCCTGGCGCAACTGGCCGCCGATCCGTCGCAGACGCCGCAGGTGCGGCTGGGCAACCTGCAGCCGCGGCGCGACTACCTGCATGCCGACGATGCCGCGGCGGGCCTGCTGGCCCTGCTCGACGATGCGCGGGTGGAGCCGGCCTACGATGTCTTCAACCTGTGTTCCGGCGTGGAGCACGCGGTCGGCGAACTGGTGGCGGAACTCGGCGCGCTGCTCGGCCGCGCGCCGCGGGTGGAAGTGGATCCGCAACGGCAGCGTCCGCACGATCGTGCACACCAGCTCGGCAACCCGGCCAAGGCGGCAGCGGTGCTGGGCTGGCGCACGCGCTGGACCCTGCGCGAGGCGCTGCAACGGACCCTGGCACCGGAGCAGGCCGTTGTCGGCGTCATTGCACACCATGCGCCGGCAGCCGGATCGTCCGCCCTGCCATGAGCGCGGCCGCACGCATGCGCGCGGGCTTTGCGTCCGGTGCGCTGCTGTATGCGCTCGGGCAGGGCTGCGCGCTGCTGTTCCAGTGGCTGTTGTTGCGCCAGTTCGGCCTGCAGGGCTATGGCGAGGTGGGACTGGCGCATCTGGGGCTGACGACGGTGCTGTTCCTGGCCGACCTGGGCTATGCCTCGCTGTTCCTGCGCGAGGATCCGGCGGCGCCGGCATGGGAGACGCGCTGGCGGCAGGCGCTGCGTCACCGGCTGCTGGCCACCGTGCTGCTGGACCTGGGCTGGGTCGCCGCGGCCGGATGGTCCTGGCAGTGGCATGGCCCCGGCTTCGGGTACGTGCTGGCGGTGCTGCCGGCCACCGTCTTCGGCCTGGTCGGCTATTCGGCGCCGTTGCTGGCGCAGGGGCGGCGACTGGCGGGATTCGCCGTGCAGCAGGTGGCGATGCCGGTGGCGATCCTGGCCTGGCTGCTGCTGCGGCCGTTGCCAGGCTGCGGTGGCGGCGTCGGTGCCGGCCTCGCGGTGAGCCTCGGCTATCTGGCGCAGGCGCTGGTCAACCTGGCGGTGTTCACCGCGCCGTTGCGCCTGCTGTGGCCGCAGCGCGGCCAGGGCCGCCACCTGCTGGGCACGGCCGTGCAGCTGTCGCTGCTGGGGATCATCGGCATCCTGCACGATCGGTTGACGCCGCTGCTGCTGGCGGCGGTGGCGCCGGGCTTCCTGCCGGTGTATCTGTTCCTGGGTTATCTGCTCAACGGTGCAAGCGGCGTGTTCAATCAGTTCAACCGTCTGCTCCTGGCCGAGGCCGCCAGCGAGGCCGGCCAGCGCTGGGCGCAGTGGCTGATCTCGCTGGTGCTCGGCGGCGCGGCGCTGGGCGCGCTGGTGCTGCCGCTGGCGACCGAGGCATGGGGCACTGCCGCGCAACGCGCCTGGTTGCCGTGGACGACGCCGGTGCTGGCCGGTGGCGCCACCGTGCTGCTCGGCGGCGTGCTGTCGGCGCTGCTGATCGGGCGTCATCGCGAACGCGCATTGTTGCGGGTGTTGCTGATCGGTGTGCTGTGCAGCGCGCTGCTGCAACTGGCCGCTGCGGCCTGGCCGGCGCCGCAACTGCTGCTGTGGGGGCGGCTGCTGTGCCTGTTGGGCATCGTGGTCGCGAGCCTGCGTCTGTGCGGCCTGCGCCTCAACGGCGGCGGCGTCGCGGCGCTGCTCTCGGCATTGCTGGCGGCCACGCTCTGGGGCGGACGGCTCGGCTGGACGCTGGCGGCGGTGTTGCTGCTGCCGGCGCTGTGGACGGCGTGGCGCCAGCACAGCCTGTTCGCGACAGCGCCGGAGCGTGCGGCGTGACGCGGTCATCGAGGTGCGCTGTCGTGTCGCGCCACGGCGGACGCTCAAGGAGGCGCGCATGTGCGGCATAGTCGCGTTGCGCCGCTTCGACGACGGCGGATCGCTGCAGGCGCAGGCCGAGCGCACGCTGGCTGCCCTGGCCCGGCGCGGGCCGGACGCGCAGGGGCTGCTCTGCACGCTGCAGCCGGTGCCGACCGCGCTGGGCCACCGCCGCCTGGCCATCCTCGACCTGAGCGAGGCGGCGACGCAACCGATGCGCTGCCCCGAGACCGGCAACGTGGTGGTGTTCAACGGCGAGATCTACAACTTCCTGGAGCTGCGCCGCGAGCTGGAAGCGCTCGGTCATCGCTTCCGCACCGACAGCGACACCGAGGTGCTGCTGCACGGCTGGCGCGCCTGGGGCGAAGACCTGTTCGCGCGCTGCAACGGCATGTGGGCGATCGTGCTGCTGGAGCAGGCGAGCGGCGACCTGATCTACTGCCGCGACCGGCTCGGGGTGAAGCCGCTGTACCTGCATCACGACGGCCGGCAGCTGCTGCTGGCCAGCGAGATCCGCGCCATCGCCGCGGCGCTGGGCGGCTACCCGCCGCCCAATCCCGGCGCGATCTTCGACTTCCTGATCGCCGGCCTGTCCGATCATCGCGGCGAGACGTTCTATACCGGCATCCGCGCGGTGCCGCCGGGCTGGGTGTACCGCGTCTGCGCGGACGGGCACAGCCGCCGCCACCGCTACCATCGCTGGCCGTTGCCGGGCGAAGTGGCGCCGCTCGATGCCGGGGCGACGCAGGCGTTGCTGGAGGACGCCACGCGGCTGCGGCTGCGTTCGGACGTGCCCACGGTGACGCTGCTGTCGGGCGGGCTGGACAGCGCGATCCTGACCCGGCTCAGCCTGCGTGCCGCTGCGTTCCCGCGGACCTGCTTCGCCGGCGCCTACACCTACGGCTACCGCGATGCCGAGCAGGCGCGCTTCGACGAGGTCGCCTCGGCATCGGCATTGATGGCCGAGTGGGGCGAGGCGGCGCGCCACCGCGTGCATCGCGCGCATGCGATCCCGGCGCAAGACGAGTTGCTGGAGTTGGTGCGCGCGCAGGAGGAGCCGTTCTGCACCCCGTCGATCCTGGCCAGCTTCCGCATGTACCGGGCGATCCGCGACGCCGGCTACACGGTCGTGCTCAACGGCGAGGGCGCCGACGAATTGTTCGGCGGCTACGTCCGCCTGTACCTGGCGTTGAGCGCGCGCAGCGCGTTGCACGGCCTGCGCCTGCCGACCCTGGCGCGCCTGCTCGGCAGTGGCGCGGTGGATCCGCGCTTGCTGCTCAACCGCCTGGCCTGGGATCTGCCGGCAGGCACGCTCGGGGCGCTGCTGCGCCGGCAGCGGCCCAGCGTGGCCAGCATGTCGGCGGCGCTGTGGCACGAGCAGGCACCGCGTCTGGCCGTGCTGCAGGCCGATCGCCGCGGCGACGTGCAGGCGCGCCTGCGCGCCGATGTGCTGACGACCAACCTGCCGATGATCCTGCGCATGACCGATCGCAACAGCATGCACTCGGGGGTGGAGGTGCGCGCGCCGTTCCTGGATTACCGCGTGGTGGAACGTGCGCTGGCCACCCCCGCGGACCAGCGCATGGGCGATTACCATGGCAAGGCGCTGCTGCGGCAGGCGTTTTCCGGCGTCCTGCCGCCGCGCCTGGTCGGCCAGCGCAAGAGCACCGGGTTCGGCCATGCCGAGCAGTTCCTGGTCGATCGCATGCCGCTGCAGCCGATCCTGGCGGACTTGCCGCCGGAGTTGGGTCAATTCCTCGACCTGGACGTGTTGCGCCGCCAGTGGCAGCGCGGCGAGGCGCACAGCACGCTGTGGTTCGCCGTGTCCGTGGCGCTGTGGTATCGGAGCATCTATGGCTAAGCTCGGACGTGCGCCGATGGAACTGGCGGCCGACGATGGCGCCTGCCGCTGTTGCGGCGCCACCACGCAGCAACGCGCGGTGTGGCCGGAGGTCTACGCCGGCACCGGTCAGGAATTGCGCCGCTGCGGCCATTGTGCGGTGGCCTATCTGGCACCGGACTTCACCGAGGAGGCGCTGGCGCGATTCTACGCGCACGATTACCGCCGGCTGTTCCCGGCCGAATCGCCATGGCGCAGCGAAGCGCGCTTCTTCGCCTGGCGCGGCGACCAGCCGATCGCGCAGCGTCGGCTGCAGTGGATCGCGCCGCAGCTGGCAGCCGGCGCACGGCTGCTGGAAATGGGCTCGGGCTTCGGCGCCTTTCTCGGCGTCGCTGCGGCGGCGCGTCCGGATCTGGACCTGTGGGCGATCGAACCCGATCTCGACCACCGTGCGCGGCTGCTCGGCGACGCGCGCGTGACGTTCGTGGCGGACCTGCAGGCGGTGCCCGATGCCAGCGTCGACGCGGTGGTGGCGTTCCACGTGCTGGAGCATCTGCCCGATCCGCGTGGATTCCTGCAGACCCTGGTGCGGATCCTGACACCCGGCGGCCGCGCCTGGATCGAGGTGCCGGACGTGATGAGCGACTGGCGCTCGCGCAACTACGTGCAACCGGCGCATCTGAGCTATTTCTCCGGCGCGGTGCTGCAGCGGCTGGCGGTGAGCGCCGGGCTGCAGGTGGCGCAGTGCGGCGCGCATCCGGGCGGCGGCGTGCTGGCCGACAATCTGTGGATGGCGGTGCAGCGTCCTGCGCAGTCCTGCGCTCACCCCCTGGCGACCGCCAGCGCCGAAGAAGTGGGGCGGCTCGATGCGCGGCTGGACAGCGTGCGCTGGCGCCTGCGCGACCGCCTGCGGCGCGCCCTCAAGCGCGCGATCGTGCGCGTGTTCGGTCCTGGGTTGCCAGGCGAAGTGCAACGTTGGCGCGGGCGCGGCCAGGTGCGCGAGGCGGCGCGCGATGCGCTTCGCTGAGTTCCAGCAGGCGCTGCAGGCGCACTATGGCGAGGAAGCCGCGGCCGCGCGCCATGAACTCTATTTCCTCGCCCGGCGTGGGCGCGGGGCCTGGCTGCGGGGGTTCCTGGCAGCAGTGCGCGACGCGTGGCTGTGCTGGCGCCTGCCGCGCGCGCCGGCGCCGCTGGCCGCCTGGGTGGCGCTGGCGACGCTGCCCGGCGCCAACGGCTGGGGGGCGCTAAAGCCATGCGTCGCCGATCTGGCGCAGCGCGGCATCGCCTGCAGCGTGCTGATCCATCCGCGCCTGCGCGGCCGCGTCGCCGGCGATCCGCCCGCCCGTCCGGCAGCGGCCGCCTGGCGTCACGCCGCCGGCGCCTGGCGATTGCGGCGGGCCTCGGCGGGGGCGCCGCCGGTGTCGTCCTGGCTGGTGCGCTGCTGCGTGTTCCGGCAGCGTCTGTGGCGCGGGGCCTGGGCGCGCGCACTGGCCGCGCGGGGCGAGGCCACGCTGCTGCTGCACAACGACTTCGATCTGTACGCGGTCGCTGCGCAACAGGCGGCAGGCGCCGGCTGGCGCAGTGTCTGCGTGCAGCATGGCCTGCCCACCGACGAGTTCTTCCCGGTGCGCGCGCAGCGGCATCTGCTGTGGGGGCCGAGCAGCGCGCAGGTGTTCGCGCGGCATGGGGTGCCGCCGCAGGCCCTCGGCTATGGCCCGGCACTGCTACAGACCGATGCCACGGCCGGGCATGCTGCCGACGCGCCGCTGCCGGCGGCGCTGTACCTGGTGTCGCAGACGCACACGCCGATCTACGGCCGCCCGCTCGCGGCGGACTTCCTGTCGCTGGCGCAGGCGCTGGCGCAGCGGGACGCCCCCGTGCTGCAGATTCTGCTGCATCCGGAGGAGGCGCGCGGCGGCCATCCCTATGCCACTTCGGCGCTGGCGGCCCATTGCCGACCTCCGCCGCATGCGCTGCTTGACGCCGCCGCGGCGCCGGCAATCGTGGTCGGTTTCTGCTCCACCGCGTTGCTGCAGGCCGCCAGCCGCGGTCATTACGTCATCGGCCTGGCTTGGCCGGCGATGCACTCGCTGGATGCGTTGGCGGTCGGGCGCCCGCCAACGCAGGTGGACGATGCGGTGGCGCTGTGCGCGTTGATCGAGCGCTTGCGCACGGATCCGTCGGCGCGCCGGCAACAGCTTGCCCAGCAGACGCAATGGCTGCATCAGACCTTCGCCAGCGATCCGCACTGGCCGCAGCGCCTGGGAGCGATCGCGTGAGGCGGCTTGGAGTGGTGCTGCTGATCCTGTGGATCCATCTTGGCGATCTGCTGGTGGCCTGGCTGTACGGCGGCGGCGCGGTGCCGCAGGCGGCCTGGCTGCGGCCGCTGCGCGATGCCACGGTCCTGGCGCTTGCCGCGCTGTGCCTGCTGACCGCGCGCATGCCGCGGCCGATGCTGCTGTCGGTGCTGGCGTTCGGCGCCTTGGCGGCGCTCTACGCGCCGCTCGGCTATCTGCACGGATTGCCCGCCGGCATCGTGCTCGGATCGTTCGGCGTGGTGATGGTGCCGATGCTGCTCCTGCTGGCCGGCTACGGCGGCATGCCGCAGCCGCGCGACCTGCACGCCGCCACCCGCACCCTGGTCTGGCTGGGCGTGGCCAGTGCGCTGGTCGGCGCCTGGGATCTGGCCCATACCGATTTCTGGGTGCAGCAGGTGCGCCTGCCGGACTTCATGCAACAGGTCAAGGGCGTGCTGCCGCAGGACAGCGAGCCGGAGAGCGGCCTGCCCTGGAATTTCTTCGGCGGCGAACCGCTTGAACGCCGGGCCGGCGGCTTGCTTGCCGCGCCGTTGGCGCAGGGCCAGTTCCTGGTGACTGCGGCGCTGGCGGCGCTGGCGCTGTGGCAGCGCCGCTGGCCGTGGCGGGCGGCGCTGGCCTGTGTCGGCTTGTTCGTGGGGATCTGGATGTCCGGTACCCGCGGGGCGATGCTGGCCGGCATCGTCGCCGTGCTCGGCTATCTGCTGACCGGGCGCGGCCTGGTGCGCTCGGCGCCGGCGCGGATCGCGCTGGCCGGCGTCGTGCTGCTGGCCATCGTCGCGGCCTCCTACGGCATCGTGGTGAATTCGATGCAGTTCCGCGACGGCTCCACCATCGGCCATTGGTCGGCGCTCGTGCGCAATCTGGCCGACCTGCATCAGGTCGCGCTGTTCGGCGGCGGCTTGGGGCGCCAGGGCGCCCTCGCCGCTCGCCAGGGGCTGACCGATCTCGGCGGCGGCGAAGGTGCCGTGTTCAGCATCGCCTACCAGATGGGCGTGCCGGCGGCGCTGCTGTTCCTGGGCTTCATCGGCTGGTGCCTGCGCATCCTATGGCGTGCCTACCGGCAGGACGACGACCGCCTGGCACTGGCCACGTTCTGGTTGCTGTGCGGCATGACCACCACCCTGGTGTCCTCGGACAATGCCTTGACCGTGTCCGGCGCGGGCGGCTTCTGGTTGTTGCTCGGCGGCGTGCTGCGGCAGTGCCGGATGCGGGCGCGTCCGCTGCAGGCGCGCGGCACCGCGCGGCAGCCGCTGGCGGGCACGACGGCGGAGGCCTGATCCATGCGCATCCTGCACGTGTACAAGGATTTCGCGCCGTACCACGGCGGCGGCGGTGTGGCCCGGCACATCCATGGCCTGGCCGTGCTGGCGGCGCAGGCCGGGCACGCGGTGCGGGTGGCGGCGCCGGCGGCGGAAGATCCGGGCCGGTCCGATTACACCGCGGTCCGCGTCGCCGCAACCGGGTTGTGGCCGCAGATCGGCTGGGCCGACGTCGTGCACGTACACGGTGCGCGCACGCCGATCGCGGCCCTGGCGGCGCTGCTGGCGGGCTGCCGCGGCAAGCGCGTGGCGTACACGCCGCACTGCTACTACGACGATGCGCCCCGCCTGGGCAAGCGTCTGCGCAAACGCATCTGGGATGCGCTGGTGGAACGTGCGCTGCTGCGCCGTGCCGATCGCGTGGTGCTGCTGTCGGCCTACTGGCGCGACTACCTGCAGGCGCGGCGGATGTCGGCCACGCGCGCGCTGCTGCTGCCCAATGCGGTGCTGGCCGCCGAACTGCCGATTGCCTCGGTGGAGTCCCCGACGCTGGCGGGCGCGCCGGCCTTGCTCTCGGTCGGACGCCTGGATGCGGTGAAACGCCTGCACGATGCGATCGCGCTGCTGGCGCAGCCGGGGATGGAGGCGGCGGTGCTGCATCTGGTCGGGCGCGGACCCGATCGCGCCCGCCTGGAGGCCTGCGCACATGCGCAAGGCGTGGCCGCACGCGTGCGCTTCCATGGTTTCGTCGGCGATGCCGAGGTGGCGGCGATGGCCGCGTATGCCGACGCCTTCGTGCTGCCATCGGCGATGGAAGGCATGCCCACGGTGCTGATCGAAATGCTGCTGCTCGGTTGCCCGGTGCTGGCCAGCGATATCCCCGGCAACCGCGCGATCCTGCAGCCATTGGGACTGCAGGACGCGCTGTATCCGCTGGGCGATGTCCCGGCGCTGGCCGCGCGCGTCGCCGCGCTGCGCCGGCAACGCATCGCGCCGCAGGTAGTGGACGCGGTGCGCGCCGGTTTCACCTGGGAAGGCATCCGGCCGCAGGTGCTGGCCCTGTACGATGCGTTGATCTCCAAGGAGCCCGTCCCTTGAACCCCAGTACCCCGCGTCTGCGCTTCTTCGATTGCCCATTGGATCTGCTCGCGCCTGCCGACCTGCTGCAACGGGCGCAGGCCGCGGCCGCCGGCGGTGCGCCCTTGCGGATCGAGGGCCTGAATGTGGCCAAGCTGATCGACGCGCGCGCGCAGGCGCCGTTGCGCGCGGCGCTGGACGAGGCCGAACTGGTGCACATCGACGGCAGTGGCATCAGCATCGGCCTGCGCTGGATGGGCGTGGAGCCGCCGCCGCGGCGCGCCGGCATCGACCTGATGCAGGACCTGTGCGCGCAGGCCGCGCAGTCCGGAGACGGCGTGTATCTGCTGGGCGCGCGGCCGGCGGTGGTGGCGGCCGCGGCCGAGCGCCTGCGTGCGGCCGCGCCGGGCCTGCAGATCGTCGGCGCCCGCGACGGCTATTTCGGCGAGGCCGAGGTGCCGCAGGTGGTCGCGGCGATTCGCGCCTCCGGTGCGCGTTACCTGTTCGTCGGCATCAGCTCGCCGAAGAAGGAACTGTTCCTGCAGCGGCACTGGCCCGAACTGGGCGTGGCGGTGGCGATGGGCGTGGGCGGATCGTTCGACGTGTTGTCCGGCATGCTGCCGCGCGCGCCGCTGCTGATGCAGCGCTTCGGCATGGAATGGCTGTTCCGGCTGGCGCTGGAGCCGCGTCGCCTGGGCTGGCGCTATGTCCGCACCAACTTCCTGTACCTGTTGCTGCTGCTGCGTGCGCGGCTGAGCCGCCGCTACCGCGCGCGCGCGGCGGTCCGCGAACCGGCATGAGCGCACCGGCGACGGGAGCGTCCGTTGCCGGCGCGCGCGCCGCGCAGCCGCTGGCGGTCGCGGTGTGCCTGGGCGTGTACCTGCTGTTCTGCCTGCAGCAGGTGGTGCTGACCGGCCGCTATTTCGGCGTGGGCCTGTCGCTGGGTTCGATGGCGATCCGCGCCTTCGTGCTGGGCGTGGCGGTCTGGGCGGTGTGGCGGCATGGCGTGCCGGCGATCCTGCGCACGCCGTTGCTGGCGATCCTGGCCTGCCTGGCGGCGCTGGCCGCGTCGGTACTGGCATCGGACCATCCCACGCTGGCGTTCAAGTTCGCCGTGCGCTACGCCACCGCCCTGCTGGCGTTGTGGGCGATGCTCAATCTCGCGCTTGCCTGCCCACGCTGGCCACGCGCGGCGACGCTGGCGGCGCTGATCGCGCTGTGGTGGAACCTGGCGCTGGGGCTGGCCGCGCGCCTGCACTGGCCGCCGGCGCTGCGCGTTTCGTTGTTCTTCCACGCCGAGGATAGTTTCAAGTACCTGCCGCGGATCTCCGGCATGTACGAACATCCGGCGTTGCTGGCGGCGAGCGCCGTCGTGGTGGCCGCGCTGGTCCTGCAGTTCTGGCGCAGTGGCGCGATGGGCCGCGTTGCGCTGGTCATGGCGCTGCTGGGCGCCGTGCTGGCGCTGGCGCTGACCGAGGTGCGCAACCCGCTGTTGCCGGTCGGCGCGCTGCTGCTGTGGTGGGCGTGGCCGCGCCGAGGCGCCCCGCGCCAACGTCGCCGCGTGGCAGCGGTCGCCCTGGTGGGTTTGTCGGGGCTGGCTGGCTTCGTGTTGTGGCAGCGCTATGCGGACATGACCAGCGCGGTGCACGAAAGCACGCTCACCGCGGTGTCGCTGGGGCGCACCTACCTGTGGGCCGGCGCGTTCGAGGCCTGGCGCAGCCACCCGTGGTTCGGACTGGGTGCCGGCGTCTTCCAGTTCCTGGTGCCGGACTACACCGGCGGCCGCTTCGATCGCGGCGAACTGCATGCGCACAATGCGTTGCTGGCGGTGCTGTCGGAGACCGGGCTGTGCGGGCTGCTGGCGTGCCTGGGCCTGCTGTATGCGTTGTGGGCGCCGCTGCTGCGCAGTGCCGGCGCACGTGGCTGGGCGTTGACCTGGCTGCTGTTGCTGCTGGGGCTGGGCGTGTTCGACTTCTACCTGCCGTTCTATGCGTTCTCGCTGCACGCGGCGCTGGTGATGGCGGTCCTGTATGCCCGCTTGCCCGTGCCCACCAGCACCGTGCAAGCATCGCTCATTGGCGCACCGCGATCCACGATTTGGTGAGTCCGCACAGGCGCTCGCCGACCAGGGTGCTGTCCGGGAACAGGCGCGCCAGCTCGGTATGGGTCAGCAGGCGGATGTCCTCCACGAACGCGCGCGCCTGCGTCCGGGTCTGCGGCCGATCGATCCGGCCCAGCGGGATCCGGTACAGCAGTTCGGCCTGCCATGCGTAGGGGAGGAACTGGATGCCCGGCGCCAGATAATGCGGCTCGATCGGGAACCAGTAGTTCGGCGTCTGCACGTAGTGCCGCGGCGCCACGCGCCGGATCTCGTCGGCGAAGGCCTGCGTGCGTGCGCCATCGCCGACGTGCTCGATGACCGAATTGGAATGGGCGATGTCGAAGGCGTTGTCGGCGAAGTCCAGGGCGCAGCCATCCCCGTGGTGTTCGCGCAGGTACGGACGCGGTGCGTGGGTGTGGTTCGGGTCGAGGTTGACCACGGTGACGCTGCAACGGTGCTGGTCGAAGAACGCGTCCGGGACGTGGGCCCAGTAGCCGAGAGTGCCGCCGACGTCGATCACTCGGCACCCGCCCTGCCGGCGATGGCACTCGGACACCATCTGCATGAAGCGCTGCAGGCGCCGTGCGCGCAGGCGCGCGCTGAGCGAGCGTGGATCGTTGTAATCGGCCTGCGTGCGCAGTCCCATGGGCGTAGCGCTCAGGCGTGACGCACGCGCTGCGGCGCGGGTTGTTCGACCGCCGTGCCCAGCAGCGTGTCCAGGATGTCCCGGTAGGCATGGCCGTCGCCGAACGGATTGCGCCAGGCCACCGTGCGCGCCAGCAGCGTGTCGGCCGCCGCACGCAGGCCGCGCATGTCCAGGCTCAACGGCAACTCCGCGCCGCCGACCTGCAGGGTCTCCGGGCGTTCGGTGTTGGTGCGCAGCACCAGGCACTTGCGCTGCAGGATGCAGGCTTCTTCCTGGATGCCGCCGCTGTCGGTCATGATCAGCGACGCGCCCTGCTGCAGCGCCAGCATGTCCAGGTAGCCGACCGGCCCGATCGCGCGCAGACAGCGATGCCGCGCCGATGCGGCATTGCCCATGCTCGCCAGGCGCGGATGCATCGGGAAGATCAACGGCACGCCGGCGTCCTCGGAGATCGCGGCCACCGCCTGCATCAGCGCGGCGAAATGCTGCGGGTCGTCGGTGTTGGAGCGCCGGTGGCAGGTCAGCAGGTGGTAGCCGCCCTGCTGCAGGCCCAGCCGCTGCAGGATGTCCGAACACCGCAGCGCGGTGCGCGCGTGCGCCAGCGTCGCATCCGCCACGGTGTTGCCGGTGACCCGGATGTTCGCCGCCGCCAGGCCTTCCTCGCGCAGGATCTGCGCCTGCAGCGCGGTGGGGCAGAACAGGTAATCGGACATGCGGTCGATCAGCACCCGGTTCACTTCTTCCGGCATGCTGTGGTCGCGGCTGCGCAATCCCGCCTCCACGTGCGCCACCGCGATGCCGCGCTTGTTGGCGGCCATGGCGCCGGCGAGCGCGCTGTTGGTGTCGCCCTGCACCACCACCACGTCCGGCTGGGTGTGTTCCAGTACCGGCTCGATGCCGCACAGCATGCGGCCGATCTGGGTGGCGTGCGGCGCCGAGCCGACCCCGAGGTTGTAGTGCGCGCGCGGCAGCTCCAGCTCGTCGAAGAAGATGCGGTCCATCGTCTCGGCATAGTGCTGGTTGGTATGCACGATCGAGAAGCGCAGGCCGTCGCGCACGCTGGCGGCGATCAGCGAGGCCAGTTTGATGATCTCCGGGCGGGTGCCGAGAACGTAGCTGATGTGCATGTGATTCGGACTCCCCAGGTCCAGCGGTCAATACGCGTCGCGATCGAACAGCACGATCGCGCCGGTCTGCGCGATGATGCTCAGGTCCAGCCACAGCGACCAGTGCTGGATGTAGTACAGGTCGTAGTCGATGCGCTTGCGCATCTTCTCCACCGTATCGGTTTCGCCGCGCAGCCCGTTCACCTGCGCCCAGCCGGTGATGCCGGGCTTGACCCGGTGGCGTTGCAGATAGTTCGGCACCAGATCCTGGTACTGCGCGTTGTGTGCCAGCGCGTGCGGGCGCGGCCCGACGATGGACATGCGCCCCTGCAGCACGTTGAAGAACTGCGGCAGCTCGTCCAGGCTGGTGCGGCGCATGAAGGCGCCGAAGCGGGTCACCCGCGGGTCGCCGCGGGGCGTCTGCGGCGCGGCATCGGCGCTGTCGTGCAGGCGCATGCTGCGGAACTTCCACAGTTCGAAGGGGCGTCCGTCCCAACCGTGCCGGATCTGCCGGAACAGCACCGGCCCCGGCCCGGACAGTTTGACGCCCAGCGCCAGCACCAGCAGCAACGGGCTGCTCAGCAGCAGGATCAGCGCGGCCAGCAGCTTGTCGGTGACGTTCTTGAGCCATTGCGCGGTGCGCGACAGCGGCCGCACCGACAGTTCCAGCAGCGGCATGCCCGCCACCTCGGCAATGCCGTGGTGGATCATGCCGAAGGCGAAGATGTCCGGCACCCAGCGCACGTCCACGCTGCTGGCATCGAGGCGGCGCATGCTCTCGCGGATCAGCGCCTCCTCGCGCATCGGCCAGGTCAGCCACACCTCGGCGATGCCGTGCAGATCCAGCCACTGCGGCAGGGCGGCGAGGTCGCCGCTGCGGATCGCCGCCGGCGACGGCACCCACTGCAGCCCCGACCACGGTCCCTGGCAGATCCGCGCGCCGACCTGTTCGACCCGCTCCGGCGGCCCCAGCACCGCGATCCGGCGGGTGCCGACGCCATGCCGATGCAGCCAGCGCAGCAGCCGGTCCGCGGCCACGCGCACGCCGACCAGGCCGCCTGCGCCGATCACCGCCCAGTACAGGAACCACAAGCGCGAGAAGCTAGGGCCGGTCTTGCTCAAGAAGCTCAGCGACGCAAGCACCCCCAGGACCACGCCCCAGCCGAGCAGCAACCGGCCCAGCATCATCGTCGGCAGCGCCAGGCGCCAGCTGCGGTACAGCGCCAGTTGCGAGAACACCAGCAACGCCAGCGCGGCGCCGGCCAGCAGGGCGTACGGATAGCGCGGCGCATCGGGCAGGCTGGCCTGTCCCGCGCGCACGGCATAGGCCAGCAGCCCGCTGCCGACGATGACCGCGGCATCGGCCACCTTCAGCAGCGTCGCCGCCAGCGCCATCGCATCGCCGACCATGCCCGATGTCACTGCCCGCGGCAGCGGCCTGCCCAGCAGCCTCATGCGTGTCTATCCCGCGCGCGAAGCGCCTGCAGTGCGTTGTTCCCGTGCGTCCCCGCGTCCCTCATCCCTGTTCCCCGTCTGCCGTCCCGCGCGCGCCGCAGACATCGCGGTACAGCGCCAGATAGGCGTCGACCATGCCATCGGCGGTGAACAACCGCCGGTATCGCGCTTCCGCGTGCCCCCCGTAGGCCGCGGCGATCTGTGGATGGTCCCACAGATAGCGCATCGCGTCGCGCAAGGCCAGCGGATCGCCCGGCGGCACCACCAGGCCGGTCTCGCCGGCGACGTTGACGAAACTGGTGCCGGTGCCGATCTCGCAGGAGATCATCGGCTTGGCGTGCATCGCCGCTTCCAGCAAGGAGATCCCGAACGCTTCGGAGCGCAGATGCGAGGGGAACACCAGCGCCGCGCAGGCGGCGAGCAGCGCATGCTTGTCGGCTTCGTCCACGTGGCCGAGAAAGTGCACGTGGGACAGCCCCAGCGCCTGTGCCTGCGCGCGCAGGGCGGCCGCCTCCGGGCCGTCGCCCGCGATCGCGATCGGGATCTGCAGGCCCTGCGCCGCCTGCAGCAGGACGCGCAGTCCCTTGTAGTAGCGCAGTACCCCCACGAACAACAGGAAGCGCGGGCCCAGCCGCGCGCGCCAGGCCTCCACCCGCTGCGCCGACGCTGCGTGTGCTGGCGCGTCATCCAGGCCGATGGGAATGACGCTGACCTTGGCGCGGTGCTCGGCCAGCACCGCGCTGCTGGCCAGGTAGTTCGGCGAGGTGGCGACGATGCGGCCGACGCTGCGCAGGAAGCGCCGCTGCAATGGCCGGTACAGGCGCAGCAACTGCCGTTGCCGCACGATGTCCGAATGATAGGTGAGCACCGACGGGGTGCCCGCCGAGGCGGCGAAGTGCAGGACATCCATGAACGGCCACGGGAAGTGGTAATGGATCAGGTCGGCACGGCGCGCCAGTTGTGCGTAGCGCCGTACCAGGCCGAGCGAAACCGGCATGGACGCGACCTCGGCGATGCGCTGCAGCCGATGCAGCGTGTAGCCGGCATGGATCCGGGTGCCGGCCTGCGCAGCATCGCCGCACAGTGCCAGCACGTCGCAGTGCGCCCCGCGTGCCTGGGCGTGCTGCGCCAGCGTATGCACCACCTGCTCGATCCCGCCGGTGGAGTCGGGCAGGGCGGTCTTGTAGACATGCAGAACGCGCATCAGCCTCAGCGTCCGTGCTTCATGCGCGCATCGCGTCGCGATAGGCGTCGGCGGTGCGCGCGGCGCAGATGCGCCAATCGAATTCCGCAGCACGACGGCGCCCGGCTGCGCTGAGCGTCGTGCGCCACGCCGCATCGTCCAGGCCGCGCGCGAGCAAGCCGATCAGCGCATCGGTATCGCCGGGATCGAACAGCGCCGCTGCGTCGCCGGCGACCTCGGGCAGCGCCGCCGCATTGGAACACAGCACCGCTGTGCCGCTGCCCATCGCTTCCAGTACCGGCAGGCCGAACCCCTCGTAGAGCGACGGGAACACGAACAGCCGTGCGCCGGCGACCAGCGCCGGCAGCCGCGTCTCCTCCACATAGCCCAGGTAACGCAGCCAGCCGTCGCGTTGCGCCTGCGCCATGCGCTGGTGCAGTGCCTCGCTGTGCCAGCCGGGATGGCCGGCCACCACCAGCGGCCAGCGTGTGCGCAGCGCCGCCGGCAGCGCGGCATAGGCCTGCAGCAGCGTCTGCAGGTTCTTGCGTGGCTCGATCGTGCCCAGGAACAGCGTGTAGCCGTCGGCCTGCAGGCCCAGCGCCTGCAGCGGCGCCTGCAGTTCCTCCGCGCGGTGCGGGCGGAAGGCCGCATTGCCGGCCAGCGGAATGGCGCGGATGCGTGCCAGCGGCCAGTCGAATTGCGCGGCGATTTCCTGCCGCGAGAATTCCGAGACAGTCAGGATCAACTGTGCGCGGCGCAGCGACAGCGCGAGTTCCTTGCGCATGTAGCGCACCCGGTCGGCCCGATGGCACTCGGCCCAGCGATAGATCGAGACGTCGTGGAAGGTGGCGACGCAGGGGCCGTCGAACGCCGGCAGATAGTAGTTGCAGCCATGGAACAGGGCCGGCGCCTGGCCGCGCAGCGCGCGCGACCTGGCCGCGTTGTGCAGCCGCCGGTACACGTCGACGGCCGGCCGGATGCCTGACAGCCGGTCGCGCAGCCACGGCACCAGCGTCGGCGCCGGGCCCGGTGCCGGCAGGTCCTGGCGCAGGTGCCGGCCATGCAGGAAGCGCAGCGACGCGATCTGCGGCAGGGCCGCCAGCTGCGTGGCCAGTTCCTGTGTGTAGCGGCCGACGCCGGTCAGCGGATACCGGATCGACTCCGTCGCCAGGATTACGTGCATCGCAACAGCGGTCGCGCGCGACGCTCGGTGGGCCTGGCGGCGGGGCAGGGCGCGGCCGCCGGCGATGCATCGCGTCGGGCGAGGCTCGGCATGTCGCTGCATGGGAGGTGCTGTTGGCGCATCCTGGTTCCCCTGGTCGGACATAGAGTCTAGAACGAACCTGCGCTGCCCAGGCGCTGGGCGACCTTGGCGGGCGGCCAGCGCCGGCCTGGCACCTACGCGCTGCCGCTGCCGCCCGGCGGCCTGTGCTCCGAAGCTGCGGTGGCCGTGTCGAACCCCGCGCCGCTACTACCCTGGTCGCCGGGCCAGCAATGCGCCGGTGGCCGCAGCAGCGCCGAGAGTGATGGGTTAATCACCTTTGAATGCGCAGGAGGCATTCCCGCGGAGCTGCCGGATGACGTCTCGCGTCGCGGCTGACGTCGCTCCCACAAGAAGCGTTCCCGCAGGGCTGCCGGATGACGTCATGCGTCGCGGCTGAAGCCGCTCCTACAGAACGGCTCGCTGCGATCCGGCACTGGACAGCGTAGGAGCGGCTTCAGCCGCGACCTGGCCGCGAGGTCGACCGATGCGCCGCATCGCATCGCCGGATTCGCCCGCGCATGCGACTGTCCATCCGATCGCCGCTGTTGTGGGAGGGACTTCAGTCCCGACGCCTCTGCAACGGAGTTGCCGGATGGCGTCTCGCGTCGCGACTGAGGGCGCTCCCACAGGAGGCTGTCCCGCGATCCGGCACCACGCTGGTGCGACCGGTGTCGCGTCGTGCGCAACGACGCGCGCCACCTCAGTAATCCACGCCCACCGAGAACAGCAGCGTGCGCGGGTCGCCCAGGGCCACGGCGCGTTGCAGGCCGCCGGTGTAGTAGTCGCGGTCGAAGGCGTTCTTCAGGTTCAGCGCGTAGCGCCAATGGCCCTGGCGGTAGCCGAGGCCGGCATCGACCACCAGATAACCCGGGATGCGGTGGCCGTAGGCGGTCTTCTCGCCTTCGGCGCGCACGCCGCCGCTGACGCTCCAGCCGTCGGCCGCGCCGTGGGCGGCGTACTGCAGCCAGAGCGAACCGCTGTGCCGCGGCACGTTGTTCAGGCGGCTGCCGACGCTGCTCACGCGTTGGCCGCCGTCGTCGGTGACTACGGCATCGGTATAGGCGTAGCCGCCGAACAGGCTCAGCCCGCTGCCCAGGTCGGCGGCGGCGTTGAGCTCCAGGCCGCGGCTGCGTTGCTCGCCCACGGCGATGCTGTAGCCGTCGTTGAACGGATCGGTCTGCAGCACATTGCGTCGGCGCAGGTCGTACAGCGCCATGCTCAGGCTGGTGCTGCTGCTCACTTCCATCTTGACGCCCAGTTCCACCTGGCGCCCGCGTTCGGGGTCGAACTGCGCGCCCTGCGCGTCGGTGCCGACGTTGGGATAGAACGAGGTGGCCACGCTGACATACGGGCGCAGGCCGCCACCGGCGTCGAACATCAGCGCTGCCGAGCCTGTGGTCGCACTGTTGTCGTTGCGCGTGTCGGTGCCGGCCAGGTGGTCCTCGCTGCGGTTGCGGCTGCGGTCGTGGCGCAGGCCCAGCAGCAATTGCCAGTCGGGTGCGAACTGGATGCGGTCGCGCAGATACAGGCCGCCCGAGGTCACCACGCTGAGGTTGTCGCGGTTGGGCCGGGCCGGGCAGACCACGGCGCTGTCGTAGACCGGTGCATACACGTCCAGGGTGCCGACGCGGCAGGTCGACTGCACGTTCCATTCCCAGGTCTTGAACGCGTCCAGGCCGGCGGTGACCGTGTGCTGCCAGGTACCGGTGGCGAAGCCGCCCTGCAGGTAGGTGTCCTGGACCCAGGTACGGCCGTCGAACTGTTGCTGAGTGGCGGTGCGGCGCAGCGTGCGCAGATCGGCGGCCAGGCCGTTGTTGGCGATCAGGAACCCATTCAAGCCGAAACTCTGCCAGCGTGCGGCGTGGTGCAGGGTCCAGCCGTTGTCGAAGCGGTGATCGAGCACGTAGCCGATCCGGCTCTGGTGGCTGTGGTACGGCCGCTGCCCGGGTTCGCCGGTGAACAGCGCGCGGTCGATCCGGCCATTGCGGTTGGGCTCGGCGCTGCCTTCCCAGGGCAGGCCCTGCTGGCGGATGTAGTCGCGTTCCTGGTAGCTGGTCAGCAGCACGAAGTCGGTGCGCGGGCCCAGGTCCAGCGACAGCGACGGGGCGATCCAGCGGCTGCGGAAATACACGTGGTCGGTGGGATCGTCGCTGTTCATCGCCAGCCCGTTGAGGCGCAGCGCCACCTTGCCGTCGGCCGACAGCGGCTGGTTGAGATCCACGCTGCCCTGGCGCAGGCCGTCGCTGCCCACGCTCAGGTCCACCCGCCGCATCGGCTCGGCGCCGGGGCGCTTGCTGATCAGGTTGACCAGGCCGCCCGGCAGCACCTGCCCGTACAGCAGCGAGGCCGGGCCCTTCAGCACCTCCACCTGCTGCACGCCGAACAGTTGCTCGGCCACGCGGTTGCTGTCGGCGGTGCGCAGGCCGTCGACGAACAGCGCGTCGGAGGCAGTCTGGCCACGGATGATCAGGTCGTCCCAGCCGCGCCGGCCGTAGGTGTTGGCGACCACCCCGGAGACGTTGTGCAGGGCATCGGACAGGCTCAGCGCCTGCTGGCTGTCCAGCAGCGCGCGCGGCACCACGGTGATCGAGAACGGCGTCTGCGCCAGCAGCGCATCGGACTTGTCGGCCTGCACCGGCCCGGTGGCGCGGAAGCCGCGCTGCGCGTCGGCGCGCACCTGCACCGTGGGCAGGGCGGTCGCCTGCGCGGCATCGGCGCCGCTTTCGGCGTCCGCGGCGGTGTCGGCGGTGGTTGCGTGCGCAGGCAGGGACAGCGCCATGCCCAGCAGGCAGGCGCAGGACAGGGGGTGCAGTGTCATCGAGACCGGGGGTGAAGGTTCTAATCGAGAATGATTATATTTCGCGAAGCGCCGGTTGGGAATGCCCGTGGCCGCGAACGCAGGTCGTCGCCGGCTGCACCGGGCGTCGCGGCGACACGGTCGTCGTTGGTGGGGTGGAGACGCTGCAGGCGGCCGGCATCGCGGCGATGCTGCACGCCAGTGCAGCTTGGCGCTCGGGCGCGCAGCGGGATGCGCAGCAGCGCGCGCCGCAGAGGCTTGGCCACTCGTGCGCGCGACGGCGACCGCATGGCGCGGTCGCGTTGGTTGCAGATCTTCGCCGCGCCATCGTGCAGATGGCGCGCGCGGCGTGCGTGGCGTGCGTGTGGCGCGGGCTCAGCCGGCGACGCGGAACACGCCGGGCTGGCCGCCGGGCGGGGTGCCTTCGAACTGGATCAGCGAGGCGACCAGTTCGGCATGCAGGCGGATGCGGCCCATCTCGCGCATGATCCGGATGTCCTCGTGGCGCAGTTCGCGGTTGGCCACCACTTCGCGCTTGTAGGCGAGGATCTCCGGGTACTTGCGTGCCATGTTCAGCGCGTCGGCCACGCACTCCACGGTGTCGGCATCGGCGGAGAGCGGTTCGCGGCTGTTGAACGCGGTGAGCCAGCGCTCGAAGCCGGCGGTGCGGTCGAACATGTTGGCGATGAACCAGATCACGAACAGGATCGCCACCCACGAGGTGACCACGATGACGATGCGCGAGAAGGTCAGGTGGTAGTCGTGTTGCCACAGCTGCGCGGTGATCACGCCGAGCAGGATCAGCGAGATGGCCTGCCAGCCGATGATCGAGGCCACCAGCCACTGCTGCTTGGCCTTGGCCAGCAATGCCACTTCGTCGCGGATCTGCGCCTCGCTCTTGTGCTGCCAGTGCGCGACCTGTTCGGGAAACGAGCGCTGGTGCAGCGCGTTGTCCTCGAGCAGCAATCCCAAGCCTTTGAACAATGCGAACATGACGGGCTCCTTGCAGATGCGGTGACGGACGCGGAACGTCGGCGGGCGATCTTGAGGCAGCTTCTTTCTAGCACAGCGGCTGCAAAGTGCATGCTGCGGTCGCACATGCGGCGCGGCCGCTGTGCGCCATACGCCATCGCACGGCGCTCGCGCCGTCTCCGCTAGCATCGGCGCATGCCTTCGCTGCTGCGTACCCTCTCCGCTCCGGCCACCACCCAGATCCGTCGCTGGGTGCTGGGCGCGTTCCCGCGCGAGCGCGACGCCATCGACTACGACCAGCCGCTCGGCGACCTCGGTCTGTTCGGTCCGGACAGCGTCACCTGGCGCATCCATGCCGAGTTTCCCGGGATGCTGGCCGGCGGGCTGTGCGCGTTGCTGCTGCAGACCCTGCACCCGTTGGCGCTGGCCGGGGTCTACGACCATTCCAACTTCCGCGAGGATCTGGTCGGGCGCCTGCGCCGCACCACCCAGTTCGTCGCCGCCACCAGCTACGCGCCCACCGACGCGGCGCAGCGCCAGATCGCCTGGGTCCGCACGATCCATGCCCGCGTGCGCGGCCACACGCCGGACGGGCGCGCCTATGCCGCCGACGATCCGGCGCTGCTGACCTGGGTGCACGTGACCGAGGCCTACGGCTTCCTGCAGGGGTATCGCCGCTACTGCCGCGCGGTCCCCGGCGCGATCGCCGACCGCTACTACGACGAAGGGCGGCGCGTCGCCGAGGCGCTGGGTGCACGCGAGGTCCCGGCCAGCGAGGCGGCGGTGCTGGCCTATTTCGACCGGCAGCGGCCGCAGTTGCGGGTGGATGCGCGGTCGCGCGAGGTGCTGGCGGTGCTGGCCGGCCTGCGCCTGCCGGTGCCGGCCCCCGGACTGTCGCGCGAACTGTTCCTGGGCGCCGGTGCGGCGTTGTTGCCGCCGTGGGCCAGCGCCATGCTGCGGCAGGCGCGGCTGCAGCGCACCGGCCCGGCGGTACCGGCCTGGTTGCTGCAGCAGGTGGCGCCGCTGTTCCGCGTCGCGCTGCACGACGGCATCGCCGCGCGCGCCTGCCGCCGCGTCGGCCTGCCGACACGGCAGCTGGCACAGTGGCCCGCAGTGGACTGAATGGTTTATCCGCATCGCTGAACGCAGCATCGCGTCACACGCGGTCAAGATCGCCGGTCCCAGGCCGCTGTAACCAGCACCTTCCGCCCGTTCCCACTCCCGATGCTGCAGAAGCCGCTCGCCGACAGGAAGCGCGACCATCGCTTTCGGCACAGCCTGCGACGCGTCACGCGCGCGCCGCTGCGGGCGATCGCGACCTGGGGCCTGGTGCTGGCGGTGCTGTTGGCCATGGGGCTGGTGCTGGTGCTGGCGCAGGACCGCCACAACCGCCTG
The DNA here is from genome assembly GCF_040529045.1 of Xanthomonas indica. Classification (NCBI taxonomy): domain Bacteria; kingdom Pseudomonadati; phylum Pseudomonadota; class Gammaproteobacteria; order Lysobacterales; family Lysobacteraceae; genus Xanthomonas; species Xanthomonas indica. The sequence goes on from NZ_CP131914.1 coordinate 1,243,769, forward strand.
GCCGCGGCGCAGCGCCAGAGCCTGGCGCTGGCCACCGGCGCCGACCGGCTGCTGCAGCTGCAACTGGACAATCTCGGCCAGGCCCTGCATGGCGAAGGCCTGGGCGCGCAGGCATTGCTGGCGGAGACGCCGGTGCGTGCGCCCGACCTGATCGCCGCCTCGTTGCGCGGCCTGCTGGCGCGGCATCCGGAGCTGCACGACGTGGCCTTGCTGGATGCGCAGGGCCAACGCCGCTTCGGCGGCGCCGGCGATGCGCAACTGCGCGCCTGGCGGCAACGTGGGCGCTGCGGCGATCGGATCTGCGTGAGCCCGCCGCTGCGCCTGGCCGATGGCACGGCAGTGGTGCGGGTGGCCGTGCCCTGGGGAACGGACGGCTGGGTGGAGGCGCAATGGCGGGTGGCCGCGCTGCAGCGGATCGTGCAAGGCACCGACAGCGGGCGCGACGGCATCGTCGCCCTGACCGACGCGCAGGGCAGGCTGCTGGCCGCCAGCCGCCTGCTTGCGGCCAGCCAGCCGCGGCTGCCGCTGGCACTCGCGCAGCCGATGCCGCACGGCGGCGCGCTGGGGCTGCACCGCGATGTCTTCGACCGCACGCCGCGGATCCTGGCGCTGAGCGGTGGCGGCGCGTATCCCTTGCTGGCGGTGGCCGGCGTGGGGCTGCGCGAGACGTTGTCCGGCTGGTGGTGGTTCGCCGCGGCGGCGGCGCTGGTGTACGTGCTGTACCTGCTCGGCCTGGGCTATCTGCTCGGCAGCCTGCGCCGTGCCGAGCGGCGCCAGCGCCATCTGCTGCAGCGCCTGCGCCGCGGCGACGAGGACCTGCGCCTGGCGCACGGCATGGGCGGCATCGGCACATGGCGCATCGACATCGCCGAGCGCGTGCTGCGCCTGTCCGAGCCGACCGGGGCGATGTTCGGCCTGCAACGCATGCAGATGCCCATCGAGGCGTTCCTGGAGCGGCTCCACGTCGAGGATCGCGCGCGAGTGGAGCAGTTGTACGAGGACGCCGCGCAAGGGCGCGCGGACTACAACACTGTCTACCGCATGCATCTGCCCGATGGACGCCTGCGCTGGCTGGCCGCGCGTGGCGCGCTGGTGCGTACCCGCACGGGCATGTGCATGACCGGCGCGGTGCAGGACGTCAGCGATCGCGTGGCGGCGCAGGCGCGTCTGCTCGATGCCGAGCGCCAGTTCCGGCTGGTGTTCGATCGCAATCCGCTGCCGTATTGGGTGTTCGCCGTGGACAGCCTGCGCTTCCTGGAAGTGAACCAGGCCGCAGTGCGCCAGTACGGCTACAGCCGCGAGGAATTCCTGACGATGGACCTGCGCGATCTGCGCCCGGCCGAGGATGCCGAGCGGTTGCTGCAGGACGTGCGCAAACCGCGGCAGGGGTTCGATGCGCCGAGCATGTGGACGCACCGGCGCAAGGACGGCAGCCTGCTGTCGGTGTGCATCCATAGCGCCGACCTGGAATTCGGCGGCGTGCCGGCGCGGCTGATCCTGGCCGAGGACGTCACCGAGCGCGTGGCCCACGAGCGCGAACTGGCCTATCTGGCGCGCCATGAGTTCAGCACCGGCCTGCTCAAGCCGCACGCCCTCGCCGACGCCTTGCGCGCCCAGCGCGGCGGCTACGCCATCGCCTACGTGCAGGTGCGCGGGCTGGCCTTGATCGGCGACACCCTGGGCCGCGCCGTCGGCGACGCGGTGCGCAGCGCGGTGGCCGCGCGCATTCGCGCGCTCGGCGAGCGTTTCGGCCTGAGCGCGCACCAGCCGGCGCAGGACTTCGTGCTGGCGATCCTGGATCCGCAGGCCCTGCCGCAGGCCTTGCAGGCGCTGCAGGAGGCGCTGTATGCGCCGGTGCAGGGTGGCGAGTTCGCCCAGCAACTGCAGGCGCACATCGGCGTGGCGCTGTGTCCGGACGATGCCGCCGACGCCGACGAGGCCATCGGCAGCGCCGCGCAGGCCGCGCATGCGGCACAGGCCGAGGGCCGCAGCCTGGTGCGCTTCGACCGCGCCATGGCGGCACGCACCGGCGAACGCCTGCGCCTGGCCGGACGCCTCCAGCAGGCGATCGAGCGCCAGGAGTTCGAACTGCACTTCCAGCCGATCATGCACGCCGGCAGCGGTGCGCCGCGCGAGCTCGAGGCCCTGATCCGCTGGCCGCAGGCCGACGGCAGCTTCATTGCGCCGGATGCGTTCATCCAGTTGTGCGAGGACACCGGGCTGATCCTGCCGCTGGGGCGGTGGGTGCTGCGCGCGGCGGCGCGCGCGCGCCGCGCACTGGCCGACCACGGATGGCCGGACCTGCCGGTGGCGGTGAACGTGTCGGCGCTGCAGTTCTTCGATGGCGATCTGGTCGCCGACCTGGTGCAGGCCTGCACCGATGCCGGGCTGGCCGCCGACGGCCTGCAGCTGGAACTGACCGAGAGCAGCCTGATGCGGCAGCCGCAGCAGGCCGGCGACGTGCTGCGGCAACTGCGCGCGCTGGGCGTGCGCGTGGCCCTGGACGATGTCGGCACCGGGTTCTCCAGCATGGCGTATCTGCGCGACCTGCCGCTGGACACGCTGAAGATCGACCGCAGCTTCGTCGCCGAGGTGGACCGCGACCCGCGCAACGCCTCGATCTGCCAGGCGCTGCTGACCCTGGGGCATTGCCTGGGGCTGGACGTGGTCGCCGAGGGCGTGGAAACCGACGCGCAGTTGCGCTGGCTGCGCGCGCACGGCTGCGGCGGCGTGCAGGGTTATCTGCTGGGACGCCCGGCGCCGTTGCCGCAGGTGCTGCAGCGGCTCGGCGCGGTCACAGCATGATCTCCACGTCGTGGCCGCTGCCCGGCGCCGGCAGCGCCTCGCCTGCCCAGTAGCGGCGCAGCGGTTCGCGCACCAGGTCCAGCGCGGTGGAGGCACCGCGCGCGCCCGGGTAGCGCTGCAGGTTGCGCGACTGCAGTGCGAGCATGCGCCGGTCCTGCTCGCCGACCCGGCGCAGCAGCGGCCACACCAACAGGCGCACCGCCCACGCCGGCGCCCAGCGTCCCTCCACGTGCAGGCTGGCGAAGACCTCGGTGCTGCGCACGCCGAGCGGGGTGAAGTGCAGGCTGATCCGCACGCGGCCGCCGCGCGCATAGCGGTACTCGATCTGCGCGCTGCCAGGGGCGGCGAAATGCGCGCGTTCCAGCGTGCGCGGCGATTCGAACAAGCGGTACAGCCAGCCGCTCTGCGCCGCGGCGCCGCGGTAGTCCACGTGGAAGCCTTCCTCGGTGTGGCGCAGTTCGGCGCGCATGGCGGTGCGTGCGCCGCCGCGTCGCACCAGCCCCGGATGCAGCAGATGCGTGTGCAGCGGATCCAGGAAGTTCTCCAGCGCATCGACCACGTGCGCGTCCCAGCGCGTGCGCCACAGGAAGCGCCGCGCCGAGGGCTGCAGCGCCTGTACCAGGTGCGACGGCGCGTCCGCGCCTTCCGGATCGGGACGCAGCCAGATCAGGCCGTCGTGCTCGCGCGCGGCGAAGGCGCGCACCCGCACGGCCGGCGGCGTCTGCCCGGGTGGCAGGCCGGGGATCTCGCGCAGGGCGCCGGTGTGGTCGAAGCGCCAGCCGTGATACGGGCAGGACAGGCCGTCGCCGGTGACGCAGCCGGCCGACAGCGGCGCGTGCCGATGCGGGCAGCGGTCTTCCAGCGCCAGCAGGCGGCCGTCGGCGCAGCGCGCGATCGCCGCATGCCGGTCCATCACCGATACCGCCAGCGGTCGTCGTCGCAACGCCGTGGCGGGCGCGACGGCGAACCACTGCCGGTACAGGGACGGATGCCAGGTACTCATGCCGCGCGCGGCGCCGCGATCGTGTGTGGTCCGCGGCAGGCGATCATGCGATGGCGGTGCCGGCGATCCGGTTGCGGCCGGCGCGCTTGGCCGCGTACAGCGACTGGTCCGCCGCCAGCACCAGGGCCTGCCAGGACGCCTGCGCGCCTGGCGACAGGCAATAGCCGATGCTCACCGTGCACGCCAGCGGCGCCTCCTGCGCGGCGCCGATCTGTTGCTGTTCGATGCGTCGCCGTAGGCGCTCGGCGAGATCGCGCACGCCCGCCTCGTCGGCCTGCGGAACCAGCACCATGAACTCCTCCCCGCCGATGCGCGCCAGCAGGTCGGGCAGGCGGATCTGCTGCGTCAGCGTCTGCGCGATGGCGACCAGCACCTGGTCGCCGACGGCATGGCCGAAGCGGTCGTTGATTGCCTTGAAATGATCCACGTCGATCATCAGCACCGCGATCGACGCGTGCCGGCGCGCGGCATCGAGCGTCGCCGCCTCGCCGCGCTCCCACATCACCCGGCGGTTGGTCACGCCGGTGAGCGGATCCTGCGAGGCGTGTCGGGTCAGCTCCGCGTTCATTTCGCGGGTCAGCATCCAGAGGAAGCCCGGGGTGATGCTGGCGGTCAGCACGATGCGCGAGAGCAGGCCGAAGTTGGTGGTCGGGTCGTAGCTGGTGTCGACGTCCGGATGGAAGGCCCACCAGGCCACCCGCAACCCCACCATGCCAGCCCACAGGAAATGGAAGACCGCGGTGAAGCGCGCTGCCGCGCGCACCGTGCTGTCGGCATGGCGCCACAGCACCACCGCCGTGGCCACGGTCAGCATGCCGCGCACCAGGCCGCCGAAGATCACCATGATCCGGTGATCGAGGCCGGTGTAGTGCAGGCTGTAGAGTTCCAGTGCGCACAGCAGCGCGACCGGTACCAGCAACGTCCATTGCAGCAGCGGGCGCTGCAGGTAGGCATTCACCGCCACGAGCGTCAGGATGGTGGCCACGTCGAGGGTGACGTTGCCGGCGGGCGCGACCCAGGTCGCCATGTAGTGCCAGGCCGGCGCCAGCAGGGTGCCGAAGCCCAGGGCGAACACGCCGTAGCTCAGCGCCAGCAGCAACAGGCTGCGCGCATGCCGTTCCTTGCGGCCGGTGACGTACAGGGCCAGGAACATCGCCGAGGACACCGCCGCGAGCAACGCATTGACGATCAGCAGGGTGCCGGCATGGGCCAGATGCGCAATCCATTCCACAGATGTCCCGGGCCGCAGCGGCGATGGGGTGTTGCAGGTGCAGCAAAGTATAAGGCAGCGGGTGCGCCCGGCATTCGGCAAAACACGCGCGTTTTGCGCTGAAAACGGTTACGGAATGCAAAACGCGCGGCGCGGCGCCGCTCACAGCCGATACCGGCGCATCAGTGGCACGCCGACGCGCCGGGTCAGCGCGCCGAGCGCGGCGATCGGCTGGCGTCGCCGCAACGGCAGGTGCCGCGCATCGACCGCGCTGTACTCGATGACCGGCACGCCGCCGCGCTGGCGCTTGAAGCTGGCCGCGCCGGCGCTCTGGTTGAGGCGCTGGCCGTACCGTCGCGCATGGTCGATGCCGCAGGCGGTGAGGGTCCGGTACAGCGCCAGCCGCTGCGGCAGGCGCAGGTCGTAGCCGACGATCGGCGCGGTGACGGTGCCGCCGATGCCGAACAGGCCGGTGATGCACACCAGTTGCCCGGTGGCGTCGCGGAAGCCATCGAAGCGCAGCAGCCCGGCGCGGTGCCAGGCGCGCAGGAAGCCGGCGTGGTAGGCCGGATTGCAACGCGAATATTTTTCCAGATACAGCTGCGCATACAGCGCGGCGATGCGCGGGTAATCGGCCTCGCCGATGGCCTCGTTGCCGCAGCGCTGCAGGTCGCGGCGGTCGACGAGCTTGAGGTCGCGGGCCAGGTCGCGATGGCGCAGCAGCTGCGGCCAGTCTTCGTACAGGTAGACCTGGCGGCTGGCGATCAGGGTGAAGCCCTCGGCCTGCAGCGCGTGCAGCCACTGCGGCGTGTCCACCGCGTTGAGCGAGCGGAACCACAGCGCGTGGTCGGGCCAGCGCGAGCGTGCGGCGTCCAGCAGCGTGCGCAGGCCGCTCGGCGGCAGCGGCGGATAGAGGTTGGTGGACAGCAGCCAGTTGTTGAGGGTGACCGCGCGGTCGATGCGCGCCCAGTCCAGCCACGCGCCGATGCCGCCGCACAGCCCGCGCACCGGTGCGGCCAGCGCGCCCGGCAGCAGCCGCGCGGCTTCCTCGGCGGCGTAGTCGGCATACGTGGTGCGCGGCGAGCAGACCCAGGCATTGCCCGGGTGGCGCTCGCCGACCGTCACCGGCAGCGCCAGTGCGCCGGCGCGCAGCACTTCGATGCGTGCATGCGCATTGTCGGCCAACTGCTGCGCCTCGCCGCCGGCATGCAGTGCGGCGAAACGCTGCAGCTGCGCGGCGTAATCGGCCGCCGCGGCCTCGGCATCGGCGCCGGTCATGGCGGCGGCAGCGCCTCGCCGTCCCATTCGGTGTCGCGGGTGGCGGCCTCGCGGACGCTGCAGCGCTGCGCCAGCGCCAGCCGCGCATGGCTGCCCAGGTCGCACAGCGTGCCGGCCAGCGGCCAGCGGTCGCCGCGCGGCGCCAGCACGTCCTCGGCGCGCGCGTAGTCCTGACGCCACTGCCGCAGGCGGCCATGGCCCAGCGCCGCGGGCAGCGCCACGCCCAGCATCAGCATGCCCAGCATCGCCGCGCGGTCGTCGGCCGGGCGCAGCGGCGCCGCCGTCGGACCCGCGTCGCCGCACAGCACGCCCACCAGCGGGTCGGCTGCGGCGAACAGGTGCAGGCCGCTGGTCGCGCGCGGATTGCATTCGATCACGCTGCAGCGCCCTTCCGACGACACCATCCAGTCGAAGGAGATCTGCCCGGTGAAGCGCAGCGCCTGTACCAGTTGCGCGGTGAAGCGCTCGATCTGCGGATCCGGCGCCGCGTCGAAGTAATAGCTGGAACTGCGCCGCAGCCGATAGCGCGGGCGGTACACCACATGCGCCAGCAACGCGCCGTCGCGCGCCAGCGCGTACGAGCAGCGCTCCTCGCCCGCACAGTAGCGCTGCGCGACCCAGTCGCCCTGCGCGGGCAGCGGCGCGGCATCGGTGGGTACACCGTCCGGGTACAGCCGCACATGCACGCCGAAGCGCGAGAACTCCGGCTTGAGCACCAGCGGTTCGGAACCGGCCCACTCGCGTGCCTGCGCCAGGTTGCGCACGCGCACGCCGGCAGGCACCTCCACGTCGTCGCTGCCGAGCCCGCGCGCCAGTTCCATGAAGTGGTACTTGCTGTGCAGCGTGCGCAACGTGTTGAAGTCGTGCAGCGGCAGGTGCAGCTGCGCCGGCAGCGCGCTGCGGTAGCGGGCCAGGTAGAACACCTCTTCGCAGGTCGGCACCAGCACGTCGATGCGCTCGCGCGCGAGCAGGGCATTGAGGTCGGCCAGCCAGGCGCGCGGCGCATCGCGTGCCGGCGCCACACGGTGATGCGCGGCCACCGCGCGTGACCAGCCGGAAATGCGGCTGGCGACGCTGTCGGCCAGGTGCACCCGCCAACCCTGCGCGGCGAAACGGCGCGCCAGGTCCAGCGCGACCGGCGCGCGCGCGCCGGTGATCAGCACGCCGGGCGCCTCAGCCATGCCTGTGCGCCGCCTGCGCTGGCCGCCATTGCCGGCAATGCGAGGGCACCAGCCGCAACCCCGGCTCGGCCTGGCGCAGCGCATGCAGTCGCGCCAGGGTGTCGCGGTACACGCGATGCTCGCCGAGCAGGCGGGTGACCAGCGCCGGCGGCGGCGTGCCGTCGGCGAGCGCGGCGCTGGACCAGGCCGCATCGGCGATCAGGAACACCGGGCCCTGCGCGTCCTCGAACCACAGGCCGTAGTGGCCGGGCGCATGCCCGGGCAGCGGTACCAGCAGCACGCTGCCGTCGCCGAACAGGTCGCGCGGTGGGCCGAAGTCGCGCAGCGCGGCGGGCGTTGCGGCCGCGGGCAGCGCTTCGATCCAGTGCATGCGCGGGCGCGCGCCATGCAGCAGCGCCGGCAGGAAGCCTTCGCGCAGTGCGGCCAGGCGGCCGCGGCGCTGCAGGTCGTCCCAGGCCTGTCGTGCGCAGGCCAGGCGTGCCTGCGGGAAATCGGCGACACCGCCGACGTGGTCGCCGTGGAAGTGCGACAGCACGATCCAGCCGATGCGGTCCGGATCCACGCCGTCGCGTGCGAGTTGCTCGCGCAGCGATTGCCCGGGCGCCAGCTGCACCGGGGTCAGCCAGCGGTACAGGCGCTCGGGAAAGCGCGCGGTGGCGTCGAAGAAGTGGCGCGCGTAGCCGGTGTCGAACAGCAGGTCGCCGTGCTGCGGATGCTGCAGCAGGGCCGCCAGCGCCGGGAACGGACACGGCGCCAGCGGCGCGCCGCGGCGCGTGGCGCGTTCGGGGTGCGTGCAGTGGCCGGCTTCGTACAGCCGCCAGCGCAGCCGGGGCGCGCTCATGACTGCCCCAGCGCGGCCAGCCCGGCCTCGGTCGACAGCACCGGCGCATAGCCGAGTTCGCGGCGCGCGCGGCCGATGTCCAGCGTCTGCGAATAGCCGAGCACGCCGATGCCGTAGCGGCTGAGCCGCGGCTCGGGCTGGCCGCGTCGGCGCAGCGCGATCTGTTCGCCGAGCGTGGCCAGGGCCAGCGCCGGCCCGCGCGGTACCGGCAGCAGCCGCACGCGCAGGCGCAGCACCGCGAACAGTTCGGTCACCAGGTCGCGCACGGCGATCGGTGTGCCGTTGCTGATGTTGTAGGCGCGGCCGTCGCCGATGTGCTCGGCACGCAGCGCGGCCAGCGCCGCGGCCACCGCATTCTCCACGCAGCACACGTCGATCATCGCGCGGCCGCCGTTGACCAGCGGGAACCAGCCGCGCTGCGCCACCGCCAGCAGCCGCGGCACGATCGCGTTGTCGCCATGGCCGAACACCGCGCGCGGGCGCAGCACCACCGCCGGCAGCCCGGCCGCCGCCGCCGCGCGCACCTTCTCCTCGGCTTCCCACTTGGTCTGCGGGTAGCCGCCGATCCAGCGCGCCGGCGGGGTGAAGTCTTCGGTGATCTGGTATTGATCGTTGAAGCGGAAGTAGATGCTCGGCGAACTGAAGTGCACGAAGCGGCGCACACGCGCAGCCAGCGCGGCGTCGAGCAAACGCTCGGTGGCGACCACGTTGGCCAGGCGGAAGGTCTCGGCGCTGGCCCACGGCGCCGACAGCGCGGCGCAGTGGATCACCGCATCGCAGCCGTGCAGCAGTGGCGCCAACGCGTCGTGGCAGAGGTCGGCGCGCTGCACCTCGATGCGCGGATCGTTGGCGAAGGCCGCCAGCTTGGCGGCGTCGCGGCCGCTGGCGCGCACCGGCACGCCGGCCTCGGCCAGTGCGCGCACGATGTAGGCGCCGATAAACCCGGACGCGCCGGTGACCAGGACGCGGGCCATGTCAGTAGCGCAACACCGCGCCGCCGAACGCCAGCCCGGCGCCGGAGCCGACCAGGCCGATCAGGTCGCCGCGGACGATGCGGCCGCTGGCGATCGCCTGGTGCAACGCGCCGGGAATCGACGCGGCCATCTGGTTGCCGCGGTGGCCGATCACCTCGATCAGCGCATCCGGCGCCAGCCCCAGCGCCACGCGCAGATGGCGCAGCGCCTTGGCGCTGGCCTGGTGCGGCACGATCCGCCGCAACTGCGCCAGCTCGACCCCGGCCTGCGCCAGCAGCCGCTGCAGGAAGCCGGGCAGCTTCGCCGCGGCCAGGCGGTAGGTGGCGCGGCCGTTCATTTCGAACTGCGAACCGGCGCGCAGCGCCTCGACGCCGTGATCCAGGCGCAGGCGGGTGCCGCCGGCGCGCACGCGGCAGTGGTCGATGCCTTCGGAGTAGGTTTCCAGGCGCGCGGTCAGCAACTGCGAACCGCTGTCGCCGGTGTCGGCGCCGAGCACCACCGCCGCGGCGCCATCGCCGAACAGCGGCGCGGTGTCCGCATCGTCCGGGTTGAGGCCGACGCTGGCGATCTCGCTGGAGACGATCAGCACGCGGCGATAGCGGCCGGCGGCGATCGCGCCCGCGGCCAGGTCGAGCGCGGCGATGAAGCTCAGGCAGGTGGCGTTGATGTCGAAGGCCGGGATGCCGCTGCCCTGCAGGCCCAGCCGCGCGTGCAGCAGCGCCGCGCTGCACGGGATCGCCTGTTCCATCAGGCTGCAGGCGCTGATCACGCAATCGACCTCGTGTGCCTGCAACTGCGCCGCCTCCAGCGCCGCGCGCGCGGCGCGCTCGCCCATCAAGGTGGCCGGCTCGTCGGCGCCCGCATAGTGCCGCGTGGCCACCCCGGTGTGCCGCAGGGTCCAGCCGGCGGGCTTGCCCCAGCGCCGGTCGAAGGTCTCCGCCGGCACTTGCTGCGCGGGCAGGTACTCGCCCGTGCCGAGGAGACGCAGCGCAATGGGCCTGCTGGTGTCGACGCTCATCCGTAAAGCTCGCACAAGGGGCGCGCAGCGTACTGCCAGCACGTCGGCGCCGGCAACCGCAGCGACGCGCTCAGCGCCCGCGGCGCTGCCCGTACCAGAAGCCGAGCGCGTCGCGCGAGCGCAGCATGCCGCGGCCGCGGCGCAGCAACTGCAGCAACAGCCCCAGGTGCTCGCGCTTGCTGAAGCTGCGCAGCTTGCGGTCGGAGGTGTGCACCGGCTCGCGCAGGATCACGAAGCGTCCCTGCCGCGCCAGCGCGCGGCTCAGGGCGACGTCCTCGCCGGCGTAGTAGCGCTCGTCGAAGCCGCCGGCGGCGACGAAGGCGCTGCGCGTGCAGAACAGGAAGCAGCCGGGGGCGATGCCGGTGCAGCGGAACAGCCAGCCGAACAGCGCCTGGGCCAGGCGTTCGTGCCAGGCGATGTCGCCGAGCAGGCGCACCTGCGCGCCGCCGCCGACCGCGCCGGTGCCCAGCGCCCGCAGCGCCGCGGCCAGCAGTGGCGTATTGACCCGGGTGTCGGCATCGACGAACAGCAGATGGCGGCCGCGGCTGGCGGCGGCGCCGGCATTGCGCACGGCGGCGATATGCCGCAGTTCCACTTCCAGCACCTGCGCGCCGTGCCGGCGCGCGATCTCGGCGGTGGCGTCGCTGCAGGCATCGGCCACCACCAGCGTCTCGCAGTCCAGCCGCAGCGCCTGGGCGGCGACGTGCAGCGAGGCCAGCGTGTCGCCGATCAGGGCGGCTTCGTCGTGCGCGGGGACGATGAAGGAGATCACCCGCGCATCATGCGGGGCCGGCGCGGCGCGGGCAATCGACCCGCGCCGCGGCCGGGGACGCGGTTCAGCCCTGCAGCGCGCCGCGCGAGGCGGCGGGGTAGCGATGGCCGGCAGCGGCATCGGCGGGGAAGATCGCCTCGATCTGCGCCAGCTCCTCGGCGCTCAGCTTCACCTGCAGCGCGCCCAGGTTTTCCTCCAGGTAGGCCAGGCGCTTGGTGCCGGGGATCGGCACCAGGTCCTCGCCCTGCGCCAGCACCCAGGCCAGCGCCAGCTGGCCCGGGGTCACGCCCTTGGCCTGGGCCAGTTCGCGCACCCGCTCCACCAGTTGCAGGTTGCGGGCGAAGTTCTCGCCCTGGAAGCGCGGCGAATGGCGCCGGTAGTCATCGGCCTCGAAGTCCTCCGGCGAGCGGATCGCCCCGGTCAGGAAGCCGCGGCCCAGCGGCGAGTAGGGCACGAAGCCGATGCCCAGCTCGCGCACCGTCTCCAGCACGCCGTCGTGCTCCGGGTCGCGCGACCACAGCGAATACTCGCTCTGCAGCGCGGTGATCGGATGCACCGCGTGCGCGCGGCGGATGGTGCCGGCAGCGGCTTCGGACAGGCCCAGGAAGCGCACCTTTCCCTGTTCCACCAGCCGCGCCATCGCCCCGACCGTGTCCTCGATCGGCACGTTCGGATCCACCCGGTGCTGGTAGTACAGGTCGATGTGGTCCACGCCGAGCCGGCGCAGGCTGGCCTCGCAGGCGGACTGCACGTACTCCGGGCGGCCGTCGATGCCGCGCGCGGCCGGGTCGTTGGGATCGAGCTTGATGCCGAACTTGGTCGCCAGCACGACCTGGTCGCGGCGCCCGGCCAGCGCCTTGCCGACCAGCACTTCGTTGGTGTGCGGGCCGTACATGTCGGCGGTGTCGATGAGGCTGACGCCGTGCTCGATCGCGGCATGAATGACCGCGATCGCGGCCGCGTCGTCGCTGCGGCCGCCGTAGAACGCGCTCATGCCCATGCAGCCGAGGCCGAGGGCGGAGACGCGGGGGCCGTTGCGGCCGAGGGTGCGGGTTTGCATGGAACTGCTCCTGAGGGGGAGGGGGAGGGGGAGGGGGAGGGAAAGCGTGGCCGGTGTCCGGTTCGCTCAGGGTGAGGGCGCGTCCAGCACCTCGCGCGCGATGGCGAGCGCGTTGAGCGCGGTGGGGAAGCCGACGTAGGCGTACAACTGGTCGAGCACCGCGAAGATCTCTGCACGGCTGGCGCCCGCCGCCTGCGCGGCGCGCAGATGCAGGCGCAACTGCGGTGCGGCGTGGCCGAGGCTGGCCAGCACCGCCACCGTGACCAGTTCGCGGGTCCGCAGGTCCAGCGCGCCGTCGGCGCGATAGATCTCGCCGAAGGCGATGGCGGCGCCGCGGCCGCTCAGCGCGGTGTCCGCGTCGTCGGCCAGGGCGCGGATCGCTGCACCCTGCTGCGGGCCCATCAGTGCGGCGATCTGCGCGATGCCGGCCGCTTCGGCCTCGGCCAGGGTCATGCTGCTCGGCAGTGTGGTCGTGGTGGGTGCCATGCAACGCTCCTCGTGTGCGAAGGGACGGTCGCCGCGCTCAGCGCGGCTGGATGCGGGTGCCGCCGCTCAGCAGCGCCTGCGGATTCGGCGAGGCCAGGAAGTCGTGCGGGAAGCCCAGTTCGATCGCGCTGGCGGCGTCCAGCCGCTGCAGCGCCTCGGTGTCCAGGTGCAGGGACAGCGCGCCCAGGTTGTCCTGCAGTTGCGCCACGCTGCGTGCGCCGACGATCGGCATCGCCCCGCGCGCCAGCAACCACGCCAGCGCCACCTGGGCCGGCGAGCGCTGCAGGTCCGCGGCCAGCGCCACCACCGCCTCGGCCACCGCCAGCGCGTGCTCATTGAAGGTCCGTTGCGAATGCGCGACCTCGGCGCGGCCCACGCCATCGACCTGCGCGCCGCCGGAGGCGGCCGCGCGCACCCGCGCCAGGTCGGCGGCGCCGTACTTGCCGGTGAGCACGCCCATCGCCAGCGGCGACCAGGCCAGCACCGACATGCCCAGCGCCTCGGCCATCGGCACCAGTTCGCGCTCGACCGTGCGCTGCGCCAGCGAGTACTCGATCTGCAGGGCGACGAACGGCGTCCAGCCGCGCAGGTCGGCCAGGGTCTGCATGCGCGCCACCTGCCAGGCGGGGGTGTCGGAGATGCCGGCGTAGAGGATCTTGCCGGCACGCACCAGGTCGTCGAAACCGCGCATGACCTCGTCGATGCCGGTGGTGCCGTCCCAGGCGTGCAGGTACAGCAGGTCCAGGTAGTCGGTGCCCAGCCGCGCCAGGCTGGCGTCGACCGAGCGCAGCAGCGCCTTGCGGTGGTTGCCGCCGCCGTTGGGGTCGCCGGGGAAGGGATTGAGCGCGAACTTGCTGGCGATCACCAGGCGGTCGCGGCGGCCGGCGACGAAGCGGCCGAGCAGGGTCTCGGCGCTGCCGTTGGTGTAGATGTTGGCGGTATCGAGGAAGTTGCCGCCGGCATCGACGTACAGGTCGAACAGGCGGCGCGCTTCGGCCTCGTCCGCGCCCCAGCCCCAGTCGGCGCCGAAGGTCATGGTGCCCAGGCACAGCGGGCTGACGCGCAGGCCGGAGCGGCCGAGCAGGCGGTAGTGATCAAGGGCCATCGCAGCGGTCTCCAGTGAGGGGTGCGGGCACTGTAGGCGCCGTGTCGCCATGGATAAATCCGGGTAATCCGCATGTGCCTTGAAGGTGTGCTAAACAATGGAGGGCGCACCCCGCGCGTCCGTCCTGCCGCTGCCGCCCGTTCCCCATGCACCGTCCACCGCCGCTGTCCGCCGTCGTCGCCTTCGTCCGCGTCGCCCACCACGGCAGCTTCACCCGCGCCGCCGCCGAACTGGGCGTCTCGCCCTCGGCCTTGTCGCAGACGCTGCGCGCGCTGGAGGCGCAACTGGGCGCGCGCCTGCTCAACCGCACCACCCGCCGGGTCGGCCTGAGCGAGCACGGCGAGCGTTTCCTGCAGCGGGTGGCGCCGGGCCTGGCGCAGATCGATGTGGCCTTCGCCGACCTGGATTTCCTGCGCGACCGCCCGGCCGGCACGCTGCGCATCAACCTGCCGCTGGTGGCCGCCGAGCAGCTGGTGTGCCCGCAGCTGCCGGCGTTCCTGGCGCGCTATCCGGAGGTCAGCGTGGAGCTGTATTCGGACCGGACCCTGGCCGACATCGTCGCCGGCGGCTTCGACGCCGGTATCCGCCTGGGCGAGAGCCTGGCGCGCGACATGATCGCGGTGCCGCTGGGGCCGCCGCAGCGGCAGACGGTGGTGGCCGCGCCGGCATATTTCGCCGCGCATGGGACGCCGCGCACGCCGGCCGAGCTGGCCGAGCACGACTGCATCCGCTGGCGGCGCACCGACGGCCGCCTGCAGGCCTGGGAATTCACCCGCGACGGCCACGATTTCCTGGTCGAGGTCACCGGGCGGCTGGTGGTCAACGACACCGCGGTCGGCCTGGACGCCGCGCGCCGCGGTCTGGGGCTGGGCCAGGCGTTCGAGTGGCAGGTCGCCGCCGACGTCGCCGCCGGCCGCCTGCAGCGGGTGCTGGACGACTGGCATGCGCCGTTCGCCGGCTGGCACATCTACTACCCGGCGCGCGAGCACCTGCCGCCGAAGCTGCGCGTGTTCATCGATCACCTGCGCGCGGCGCATGCGACGGGCGGCACGGCGTAGATCGCCGGTGCTGGCTCGGGGCCGGCGGTTGCGAAAAGTGGGAGGGGGCGAGAACAGGCGGCGGTGCTGCAGCCGCGATTAGCTCGTGCTGCGGAAGCGCCCGACCGGCTAGGCCGGGCGCCGAAGGGGGCATCGTGTCGCCCCGTGCACCGCGGCGATCGCGGTGCAGGGTGCCGCCCGGCGCGGGCGGCACCGAAGCGGCTCAGCCCTTGAGCTTGGCCGCGAACTCGGCCACGCGCTTGCCGAGCAGGCGCGCGGTCTCCAGGTCGCCGCTGCGCGGCGCCTCGTCCGGCGAGGCGTCGGACGGCGAGATCGCCAGCGCGCCGCCGGAGCCGGCGGTCCAGTTCACGTCGTTGGGGCCGTGCGCCTTGGTGTTGGACGGCAGCAGGCCGGTGCCGACCCAGATCTGGCCGTGCTGCTGGGCCAGGGTCCAGAAGTATTCGATGGTGGCGAACTTGTCGCCGTTGACCGAGGCCGAGTTGGTGAAGCCGGCGGCGATCTTGTCCTTCCAGGCCTGCGCGAACCAGGGCTTGGAGCTGGCGTCGGCGAACTTCTTGAACTGCCAGGCGGGGCCGCCCATGTAGGTCGGGCTGCCGTAGATGATGGCGTCGGCCTGGCCGATGGCCTCCCAGGCGCCGTCGGGCAGGTTGCCGTCCTGGTCGATGCGGTACAGCGTGGCCTCGCCGACGCTGGCGGCGCCGGCGTGCACGGCCTCGGCCTGCTTGACGGTGTGGCCGTAGCCGCTGAAGTAGACGATCACGATCTTGCTCATAGGCGGACTCCTGAAGGGTGAGGGGGAAAGCGCGGGCATTGTGCGCACGCCCTGCCGCCCGGATCAGCGCCACCGGCGGGATGTTGTGTCCGACCGCGCGCCGCGGTTCGGTTCAGTCTTCGGCCGGGGAGCGCATGCTGCGGTCGATGCCGACCTCGACCAGGTAGTCGATGAAGCTGCGCACCTTCGGCGCCAGGTGGCTGCGGCTGGCGTACACCGCATAGACACCGATCGGGCCGACCTCGTGCTCGGGCAGCACCCGCACCAGGCGGCCATCTTCCAGTGCCGCCTCGGCCATGAAGTCCGGCTGCATGGTAATGCCCATGCCGGCGATGGCCGCCTCGCGCAGCACGTCGCCGCAATTGGCGCGCAGGGTGCCGGCCACCCGCACCTGGGTCGCGCCCTCGGGGCCGTGCAGGGTCAGGTCGTCCTGCACGTAGCTGTAGCTGAGGAAGGCGTGGCCGGCCAGGTCGGCCGCCAGCTGCGGCGTGCCGGCGCGCGCCAGGTAGGCCGGTGCCGCGCACAGGAAGGCCTGCACTTCGCCGAGCTTGCGCGCGATCAAGGTCGGCGCCACCTGCCGGGTGATGCGGATCGCCAGGTCGTAGCCTTCCTCGACGATGTCCACCAGGCGGTCGGACAGGGTCAGGTCCAGTGCCACCTGCGGATAGCGCGCGCTGTAGCCGGCCAGGCGCGGCCCGAGCCGGGCGATGCTGAAACTGAAGGGGGCGTTGATCCGCAGCGTGCCGGAGGGCGTCAACGCCTGCTCGCCGACCGCCGCCTCCATGTCGTCGAACTCGGCCAGCAACAACTGGCAGCGCTGGTAGTAGGCGGCGCCGACGCTGCTCGGGCTGACCCGGCGGGTGGTGCGGTTGAGCAGGCGCGAGCCCAGGCGCTGTTCCAGCCACGCCACCTGGCGGGTGACGCTGGCCGTGGACATGCCCAGCGCCTCGGCGGCGGCATTGAAGCCGTTGCGGTCGACCACGGCGACGAACACCCGCATCGCATCAAGCGTATCCATTGTTGCGGATCCCGAAATGAATTCTCGAAATAACGATAATTTATTCGTGGCGGCGACGGGAATAGCCTGTACAGCGTTCCCCATTCCCTGCCCCGTCGTGAGGTCTCCCATGTCCGCTCCCGTCTCCCGCCTGGCGCCCTACGGTGCCACCCTGCTGCGCCTGGCCCTGGGCGCGCTGTTCCTGGTGCATGCACTGACCAAGCTGCTGGTGTTCACCCCGGCCGGCACCGCCGCCTACTTCGTGTCGCTCGGGTTGCCCGGCGCGCTGGGCTATGTGGCGATGGCGCTGGAGTTCACCCTCGCCGCGGCCTTGCTGCTTGGCGTGTACGCGCGCTGGGTGGGACTGCTCGGCATCCCGCTGCTGCTCGGCACCATCGTCAGCGTGCACGGCGCCAACGGCTTCGGCTTCGCCAATCCCGGCGGCGGCTGGGAGTACCCGGCGTTCTGGGCGCTGGCGCTGGCGGTGCTGTTCCTGATCGGCGACGGCCGCTTCGTGTTGCGCACGCGCTGAGCGTGGTGTTTCCTGTCCCTTCCGGAGACCTGTCATGTCCCGTCTGCCCTCCCTGTACATCTCGCACGGTTCGCCGATGACCGCGCTGCAGCCCGGCCTGGTCGGCACGCGCCTGGCCGAACTGGCGAAGACGCTGCCGCGGCCGCGCGCCATCGTGCTGGCCTCGGCGCACTGGCTGGGCCGGCGGCCGCTGGTCGGTGCCGCCACGCAGCCGCCGACCATCCACGACTTCGGCGGCTTCCCGCAGGCGCTGTATGCGATGCAGTACCCGGCGCCGGGCGCGCCGGCGCTGGCCCACCAGGTCGCCGAGCTGCTGGCGCAGGCCGGGCTGGCGCCGGTGCTGGACGAGCGCCGCGGGCTGGACCACGGCGTGTGGGTGCCGCTGTCGCTGCTGTACCCGCAGGCCGACATCCCGGTGGTGCCGCTGTCGATCCAGCCGGAACTGGGGCCGGAGCACCATCTGGCGCTGGGCCGCGCGCTGGCGCCGCTGCGCGAGGACGGCGTGCTGGTGATCGGCTCGGGCAGCATCACCCACAACCTGCACGACTTCGGCCGCTACGCCGAGGGCAAGGAAGTGCCCTACGTGCGTCCGTTCATCGAGTGGACCGAGCAGGCGTTGCGCCGCGACGACGTGCCGGCGATGCTCGACTACCGGCGGCAGGCGCCGTTCGCCGCGCGTGCGCATCCCACCGACGAGCACTGGTTGCCGATCTACGTGGCGATGGGCGCGGCGGGGACGGACGGGTTAGGCGCGCAGCGCATCGACGCCGGGATCGACGCCGGCCTGCTGGCGATGGACATCTATCGCTTCGATGGCGCCGCGGCACGCGCAGCGGCCTGAACGCCGGCGCGTCGACCTGAGCGATTCATGGCGGTGAAGGCCGCAGCGCATCCGCGTCTCACCGTTTGAGACGCGGACCCGGCATCGTCGGCCGGTGAATACCCTCGAAAAACTCGCCGTGCTCGCCGACGCGGCCAAGTACGACGCCTCCTGCGCTTCCAGCGGTGCCGACAAGCGCCATTCGCTGCGCAGCGGCGGCATCGGCAGCACCGAGGGCATGGGCATCTGCCATTCGTACACGCCCGACGGGCGTTGCGTGTCGCTGCTGAAGATCCTGCTGACCAACTTCTGTGTGTTCGACTGCGCGTACTGCGTCAACCGCGTGTCCAGCAACGTGCGCCGCGCGCGCTTCACCCCGGCCGAAGTGGTCAAGCTGACCCTGGATTTCTACAAGCGCAACTACATCGAAGGGTTGTTCCTCTCCAGCGGCATCATCCGCAACAGTGACTACACCATGGAGCAACTGGTCGAGGTGGCGCGGCAGTTGCGCGAGGAGCATCGCTTCGCCGGCTACATCCATCTCAAGACCATTCCCGATGCGGCGCCGGAACTGCTCGCCGCCGCCGGCCGCTACGCCGACCGGCTCAGCATCAACGTGGAGTTGCCGACCGAAGGCGGCCTGGCGCAACTGGCGCCGGAGAAGAACGTCGGCGGCATCCGTGCGGCGATGGGCGAGTTGCGCTGGCGCATCGAGGAGAGCAAGGAGGCGCGCAAGGCCGAGACGCGGGTACGCGCCAAGCCGCCGCGCTTCGCCCCGGCCGGGCAGAGCACGCAGATGATCGTCGGTGCCGATGGCGCCGACGACCGCGCGATCCTGCACACCAGCCACAATCTCTACGGCAACTATCGCCTGCGCCGGGTCTACTACTCCGCGTTCAGTCCGATTCCCGACGCCTCCAGCAAGCTGCCGCTGCTGGCGCCGCCGCTGCAGCGCGAGCACCGCCTGTACCAGGCCGACTGGCTGCTGCGGTTCTACGATTTCTCGGTGGAGGAGATCGCCCCGCCCGCGGCCAGCGGCATGCTCGATCTGGACGTGGACCCCAAGCTGGCCTGGGCGCTGCGCAACCCCGAGCGGTTCCCGGTAGATCTCAACACCGCCGCGCGCGAACTGCTGCTGCGCGTGCCGGGGCTGGGCACGCGCAACGTCGAGCGGCTGCTGCTGGCGCGGCGGCACGCGCGGCTGCGGGTCGAGGACCTGGCGCGGCTGCGGGTGCCGCTGAAGAAGCTGCTGCCGTTCGTCAGCGTGCTCGATCACCATCCGCGGCAGCGGCTGGACGATCCGCAACGGCTGCGCGCGCAACTGGCGCCGGCGCCGCGGCAGGGTGGCCTGTTTGATTGACGCGATGGGCGCGGCCTGTTGCGTTTCAGGCGCAGGAGCGATGCGCGGGGCGTGCCGTGTTTCAGGCTGAGGTGCTGCCGCCGTGGAGCCTGGAGGCGTGGCGGGCCGTGGCGCGGGCGGCATGGTGTGCGCAGGTGGCGCCGGAGACGCTGGCCTGGGATGGCGATGCGCAGGGCGGCCTGCTCGCCGGCACCGACGTCGCGGCGCTGCCTGCGCAGGTGCCGCCGCCGCGGGTGTCGGCCGAGTTCCTGGCGCTGGCCGGCGCGGTGCTGTGCCATCGCGATCCGCAGCGGCATGCGCTGCTGTACCGCCTGCTGTGGCGCATCGCCGGCGGCGAGCGCGCGCTGCTGCAGCGGGTCACCGATGCCGACGTGCACCGCGCGCAGCAATGGGCGCAGGCGGTGCGCCGCGACAGCCACAAGATGAAGGCGTTCGTGCGCTTCCGTGAGGTGCCGGGCGAGCAGGAGGCCTACATCGCCTGGTTCGAGCCGGAGCACCACATCGTCGATCGCGTGGCACCGTTCTTCGCACGCCGTTTTGCCGGCATGCGCTGGGCGATCCTCACCCCGTACCGCAGTGTGCGCTGGGATGGCGAGACGCTGCAGTTCGGCGCCGGCGCGCAGCGCGCCGATGCGCCGGCCGACGATGCGCAGGACACGCTGTGGCGCACCTACTACGCCAACATCTTCAATCCGGCGCGGCTCAACCCGACGATGATGCGCCAGGAGATGCCGCAGAAATACTGGAAGCATCTGCCGGAGGCGCAGCTGCTGCCCACGCTGATCCGCGACGCCGGGCAGCGCGTGCGCGAGATGGCCGAGCGCGCGCCGGAGCCGGTGCGTCGGCGCATTCCCGCGCCGCCCCCGGCGCCGGCGGTGGCCGCCGACGACAGCCTCGAGGCGCTGCGCGCGGCGGCGCGCGACTGCCGCCGCTGTCCGCTGTGGCAGCCGGCCACCCAGACCGTGTTCGGCGAGGGACCGCAGGATGCCGCGGTGATGGTGGTCGGCGAGCAGCCCGGCGACGAGGAGGACCTGAGTGGGCGTCCCTTCGTCGGCCCGGCCGGACGCCTGTTCGACCGCGCGTTGCAGGAACTGGGGGTCGAACGTGCCGGCATGTACGTCACCAACGCGGTCAAGCATTTCCGCTTCGAGCAACGCGGCAAGGCGCGGCTGCACCGCAATCCCGAGCGTGCCCATGTCGAGGCCTGCCGGATGTGGCTGGCCGGTGAACTGGCGCGGGTGCGCCCCCGCATCGTGCTGTGCCTGGGCGCGACCGCGGCGCGCGCGGTGCTGGGGAACGGGTTTGCGCTGATGGCCCAGCGTGGGCAGTGGCAGGCGCTGGACGACGGCACGCGTGCCCTGGCCACCGTGCATCCGTCGTGGGTGCTGCGCCAGCGCGGCGGCGAAGCGGGAGAGGCCGCCTATCAAGGCTTCGTGCGCGACTTGCGCATGTTGGCGGAGCAGGTGCCGATGCTGCACGGAGACAGTGCCGACGACTGACGGCCTGCGCACGCGGCGGTCGTCGCAGTCGGGCGTGCTGCCGTCGTCGAGCGCAGGGAGGCGCAAAACGGGGACGGCCGCAGCCGTCCCCGCGATGCCAATGCACCCCCGATGTGCTTACGGCATCAAAACCTTGTCCACCACATGGATCACGCCATTGCGCTGCATCACGTCGGCGGTGGTGACGTGCGCGGTATTGCCCTTGCTGTCGGTGAGGGTGACCTTGCCGCCGCGGGTCTTAGCGATCAGCGTTTCGCCCTGCACCGTGGTCAGCTTGGCGCTGCCGCCGCCGGCCTTGATCTGCGCCAGCAGCGCCGCCGCATCGAGCTTGCCCGGGACCACGTGGTAGGTCAGCACCTGGGTCAGCTTTTCCTTGTTCTCCGGCTTGAGCAGCGTGTCGACCGTGCCGGCCGGCAGGGCGGCGAAGGCGGCATTGGTCGGCGCGAACACGGTGAACGGGCCGGCGCCCTTCAGCGTGTCCACCAGGCCGGCGGCCTTGACCGCGGCGACCAGGGTGGTGTGCTCCTTGGAGTTGACCGCGTTGTCGACGATGTCCTTGGTCGCATACATCGGCGCGCCGCCAACCATCGGATTCGGCTTGGCCTCGCTCATCGCTGCGTGGTCGTGCATCGCGGCCTGGCCGGTGTCGGCCATGGCGGGCAGGGAGACGAGGCCGGCGAGGGCCAGGGCCAGCAAATGGAGTTTCATGGGCTTGCTCCTTGAAAGGGATGCGCGGCCAGTCGACCGTGCACATCTCTCTACGCGCGCTGCGCCGGTGCGGTTGCATCACGCGGTCCAGATAATGATGAACGAGCGTTCCCAATGTCGTCGCGCTCGCTGCAATACGCCAGATGGGAAGAGTAGGGCGGGTACTGGCCGCAAATCAGGTTTTGCCCGGCATCTCTTGCTTCGCCGTCGGCCGATTCTGTGGGTGCATGGCCCTTCGCCAATCACGGTCCGGTCCTGTCGATCAACTGGAAGCCGCCGGTGTTGCCAGCGGAACGCGATCGGCATCTGCCGTCGACCGGGATGCAGGGACATGCCAATCAACCGCACGATCACATGCAAAGAGAGGATGGCATGAAGTACTACCACTACGGCCCTGTGTCGATTCTGAGCAAGGTAAAGCGACTGGGCGGCAGCAAGGGATGGGAGTTCATCGAAAGCGCACAGGATCAGTCGGAAGGAAAGCCGAAAGCGTGCTACGTCACACGCCTTTCGCCGGAGCAACTTGCCGACAACAGTAGCCCGGTAGCACGGGTGCTGGGCCTGAAGGCGACGCCGGGCGATCGCTGGCTGTGCTTTGAGATGGACTTGCCCGATGCCTGGGAGGAAAAAGGGGCTGCCGTGCTGATCACGCCCATCAAGGGGGACAGAGGCAAACAGGGAATCGCCCTGTTTCTGACCAAGCAAAAGGACTACGACGCGAGTCTCGATAACGACGTGGATGCACGTAGCGACTACATCTACATCAATCGCGCGTATTGCACGCAAATATGGACCATTAGCACCGCCACGGGAAAAGACAAGGTGTTCGAACCCTACACGCCGTAGTCGATCCGGTTACGTGCCTGCCGCGTGGCATGCTCGGGGCATGGTGCGTTCGTGCGCTCCCTTGGCGAATTGCAGGGAGCGACGCGTTGCCGTTCCACACCTGTCGAGTCAGGAACATGGGCGGATCAAGCGTCGCGCGACGCAGTGCAGCCAGCGGACAACGCCGGCCGCGCCGTCATCCATCGGTGACGCACCGGGGCGTCCAGATCCGGCTTGATGGACGCCGCTGGGTCCAGGGCGAGCGCTGCCCATCTTGCCCCCCAGTTGTGGGCCAGCCGTCCGGGCGGCAACGGTGCGACATCAGCGGCCGGCTGCGCCGTGCCACTGGACATCGCCGCCGCGGTGCGCTTTGCTTGCAGGCTCCCCCATTCATGGGCGGCGCCGCCGGCGTGGCGCCGCCGTCCGGACGAGCATGCATTCGATCGAAGTGGTCTTGGCGATGTTGCTGGCGGTGGTGGCCAGTGGCTACCTCGTGCGTGTCCTGCCGTTCTCGCTGCCGTTGCCGCTGGTGCAGATCGGCCTGGGCGCGATCATCGCCGGCGTGTTCAAGAAGGGCTATGCGCTGGAGCCGGAGCTGTTCTTCCTGCTGTTCCTGCCGCCGCTGCTGTTCCTGGACGGCTGGCGCATCCCCAAGCAGGGCCTGTTCCGTGACAAGGGCGTGATCCTGGAGCTGGCGTTGGGCCTGGTGGTGTTCACGGTGATCGGCGCCGGCTTCCTGATCCACTGGATGATCCCGACCATGCCGCTGGCGGTGGCGTTCGCGTTGGCCGCAGTGGTGTCGCCCACCGATCCGATCGCGGTGTCCTCGATCGCGGCGCGCGCGCCGATCCCCAAGCGGCTGATGCACATCCTGGAAGGCGAGTCGCTGCTCAACGACGCCTCCGGCCTGGTCTGCTTCCAGTTCGCGGTGGCCGCGGCGATCACCGGCGCGTTCTCGCTGGCCGACGCCTCGCTGACCTTCCTGTGGGTGGCGCTGGTCGGCGTGGCCGCCGGCATCGCGGTGGTGGTCGGCACTAGCCTGGCGCAGCGCTGGGTGTGGCGCCAGGTCGGCGAGGAGCCGGGCGCGGCGATCCTGGTCAACCTGTTGCTGCCGTTCGCGGCCTACCTGCTGGCCGAGGCGATCAACGCCTCGGGCATCCTCGCCGCGGTCGCCGCCGGCATCGCCATGAGCTACGTGGAACTGAGCGGCCGCGCCCCGGGCAGCATGCGCGTGCAGCGCTCGGCGGTGTGGGACATGGTGCAGTTCACCCTCAACGGCATCATGTTCGTGCTGCTCGGCGAGCAGTTGCCGGGCATCGTGCAGGGCGCCATGCACAACATGGACGAAGCCGGGCACCTGGACCCGTGGTGGCTGCTCGGCTACGCGCTGGCCATCTACGTCGGCCTGCTGCTGCTGCGCTTCCTGTGGGTGTGGCTGTCGCTGCGCTGGACCCTGCTCAAGGCGCGCCGTCGCGGCGAAGACCGGCAAAGCCCGCCGTGGCGGATCGTGGTGGCCACCTCGCTGGCCGGCGTGCGCGGCGCGATCACCCTGGCCGGCGTGCTGACCCTGCCGCTGGCCCTGCCCAATGGCGCCGCGTTCCCGGCGCGCGACCTGGCGATCTTCCTGGCCAGCGCGGTGATCGTCACCTCGCTGCTGGTCGCCAGCATCGCGCTGCCGCGCCTGCTGCGCGGCCTGGAGCTACCGGAAGAGCCGAGCGACCGGCTGGAGGAAGACCTGGCCCGGCGCGAGTCCTCGCGTGCGGCATTGGCCGCGGTGGAGAAGCTGCGCCAGCGGCTGGTGCAGGACAGCGAGCACGCCGACCTGTACAACGAGGCGGCCAACCGGGTCAGCGCGCTGTACCAGCGCCATCTCGACCACGGCGATGCGATGGAGAGCGACCCGGAGGAGGCGCGGCGCCTGGACAATGTGCTGCGCCAACTGCGCAACGCCGGCCTGCAGGCCGAGCGCCAGGAACTGTTCAAGCTGACCCGCCAGCGCAAGATCTCCGACGAGATCGCGCGCCGGCTGATCCGCAATCTGGATCTGCTGGAGGCGCGGCGCAAGAGTTGAGGGCTGGGAATGGGGAATCGGGAATGGGGATTCGTGGAAGCGGGTTCCTGGCGCCGTTGCGGATTTTTCGCGGTGCCGGTGCCGGCTCGCGCCGGTTCACGGTTCTTCGCCCTCTGTACGTCATCGGCGCACGGTGGCCTGCGCCGCGGGTAGCAGGGCGCACGGCTAGCGCCCCGCGCTAGGCATCCTCGACCAGCGGCGGCAGCCGCCTGGGCACCGGCATGGATTTCACGATTGCGGTGTTGGTTTCGGCACGTTCGCTGACTTTCGCCAGGATGCTGTCCAGATGCTGGATGGTGCGCAGGTACAGCCGGCAGATGAAGCAGTCTTCGCCGGTCACCTTGTCGCATTCGACGACTTCCGGGATGCGCTGCAGCAGTTCCTCCACCAGGTGCAACTGCCCCGGCAGCGGCTTCACCCGCACGATCGCCTGCAAGGTGTAGCCGAGCGTGCGTGGGTCGAGCTCGACCGTGAACCCGGCGATCACGCCCTGGTGCTGCAACCGCCGCACGCGGTCGGCGGTGGCCGGCGCCGACAGGCCGATCTGCCGGGCCAGTTCGCTGATTGCCACGCGCGCGTCCTGCGCCAGCGCGCCGAGGATGGCGCGGTCGATCGCGTCGAGTGTGGCAACGATGGGTACGGAAAGGCGATTTTGCATAAATGGATTAATTTCTGAGGTGATGTTGCTGGATGGCCTAATTTTAGGCATGTCTTCGCGAAGTCGTGGTTCCTACAATGGCTGCCATCCGACACAGTGAAAGGAACCGGGATGGCGTCCAGCGAGATCCGCCGTGGTGCGGCCGAGATGGTCGTGGCCATGCTCATGTCCGGCACGATCGGCTGGCTGGTCGTGTCGTCGCGGCAATCGCCGGTCAACGTGGTGTTCTTCCGCTGCCTGTTCGGCGCCGCCACCCTGCTCATCGTCTGCGCGGCGCTGGGCCTGTTGCGACGCAAGGCGTTTTCGCCGCGGATGCTGGCGCTTGTGCTGCTCGGCGGCGTCGCGATCGTGGGCAACTGGCTGCTGCTGTTCGCCGCCTACGGCCGCGCCTCGATTTCGATGGCCACCGCCGTCTACAACACGCAGCCGTTCATGCTGGTCGGGCTGGGCGCGATCGTGTTCCGCGAGCGCATCACCGCCTCGACCGTGGCGTGGCTGGCGGTGGCCTTCGTCGGCCTGGTGGGCGTGGTGCGCATCGCGCCGGCAGTGCTCGCGGTGCCGGGCGAGTACCTGCAGGGCGTCGCGCTGGCGCTGGGCGCGGCGTTTCTGTACGCGGTGTCGTCGATCGTCACCAAGCACCTGAAAGGCACGCCGCCGCACCTGCTGGCGCTGCTGCAACTCGGCATCGGCATCGTGTTGCTGGCGCCGTTCGCGCACTTCGATGCCTTGCCGCCCCGCCCCGGCCAGTGGCTGGATCTGGTGGTGCTCGGCGTGGTCAACACCGGGGCGATGTACGTGCTGCTGTACGGCGCCATCCAGAAACTGCCCACGGCGATGATCGGGGCGCTGTCGTTCATCTATCCGGTGGTGGCGATCGCGGTCGATCGCATCGCCTTCGGGCAGTCGCTGGCGTGGACGCAGGTGCTCGGGGCGCTGCTGATCCTGCTGGCGGCGGCCGGGGTCAACTTCGGCTGGCGCGTGCTGCCGTGGCCGCGCCCCGCGCGGCCGACCATCGGCGACGTCGACACCGGACAACGCTAGCCGGCGTTCGCCACCGCCATAACCGCGGCGCTGCCCTGCGTTTGCGGGCACTGCTGGCGCACTGTCCCGTATCCGGGAGAGTGCTTCCGCCGGATCAGGATTTATCCATCACGATCCGGCTTCTACCCTGGGGGCCGTTTCCGCGCCCGCCGCGCGTCCAGGGAGTTCCCGTGTCGCCGATCATTTCCGTGCAACAGCTCACCAAGACCTACGCCGGGGGCTTCCAGGCGCTCAAGGGCATCGACCTGGAGATCCGCCGCGGCGAGATCTTCGCCCTGCTCGGCCCCAACGGCGCCGGCAAGACCACGCTGATCAGCATCGTCTGCGGCCTGGTCACGCCCAGCAGCGGCCGGGTGCTGGCCGATGGCCACGACATCGTGCGCGACTACCGCGCCGCACGCGCCAAGATCGGCCTGGTGCCGCAGGAACTGGCCACCGACGCGTTCGAGACGATATGGGCGACGGTGCGCTTCAGCCGCGGCCTGTTCGGCAAGCCGCGCGACGACGCCCACCTGGAGCGGGTGCTGCGCGAGCTGTCGCTGTGGGACAAGCGCGGCAGCCGCATCTCCACCCTGTCCGGTGGCATGAAGCGGCGCGTGCTGATCGCCAAGGCGCTCGCGCACGAACCGTCCATCCTGTTCCTGGACGAACCCACCGCCGGCGTCGACGTGGAGCTGCGCCACGACATGTGGCAGATGGTGCGGCGCCTGCGCGAGCAGGGCACCACCATCATCCTCACCACCCACTACATCGAGGAGGCCGAGGACATGGCCGACCGTGTCGGCGTGGTCAACCGCGGCGAACTAGTGCTGGTGGAGGACAAGCGCACGCTGATGCGCAAGCTCGGCAAGAAGCAGCTGGCGCTGACCCTGCAGGCGCCGCTGCCGGCGTTGCCGCCGGCGCTGGCGACGCAGCCGCTGGAACTGTCCGCCGACGGCGCCACGCTGACCTACACCTACGACGCGCAGGCCGAGCAGACCGGCATCGGCCCGCTGCTGCGGCAACTGGAGGAGCAGGGCGTGGAGATCAAGGACCTGCAGTCCAGCGAGAGTTCGCTGGAGGAGATCTTCGTCAACCTGGTGCGGCCGGCGTCCGCCGCGGCGGAGGTGCGCGCATGAACCTGCACGCGATCGCCGCGATCTACCGTTTCGAGATGGCGCGCACTTTCCGTACGCTGACCCAGTCCATCGCCTCGCCGGTGCTGTCGACCTCGTTGTACTTCGTGGTGTTCGGCGCGGCGATCGGCTCGCGCATGGGCGCCATCGACGGCATCAGCTACGGCGCCTACATCATCCCGGGGCTGGTGATGCTGTCGCTGCTCAGCGAAAGCATCTCCAACGCCTCCTTCGGCATCTACATGCCGCGCTGGGCCGGCACCATCTACGAGGTGCTGTCGGCGCCGGTGGCGTGGTGGGAGGTGGTGATCGGCTACGTCGGCGCGGCAGCGAGCAAGTCGGTGCTGCTGGGCCTGCTGATCCTGCTCACGGCGCGCGCCTTCGTGCCGTACGAGATCGCCCATCCGCTGTGGATGTTCGGCTTCCTGGTGCTGACCGCGCTGACCTTCAGCCTGTTCGGTTTCATCATCGGCGTGTGGGCCGACGGCTTCGAGAAGCTGCAGGTGATCCCGTTGATGGTGATCACGCCGCTGACCTTCCTCGGCGGCAGCTTCTACTCGATCAACATGCTGCCGCCGCTGTGGCAGAAGATCAGCCTGTTCAACCCGGTGGTGTACCTGGTCAGCGGCTTCCGCTGGGCGTTCTACGGCAAGGCCGACGTGCACATCGCGGTCAGCGTGGGCATGACCCTGGGATTCCTGGCGCTGTGCCTGGGCGTGATCTGGGCGATCTTCCGCAGCGGCTACCGGCTCAAGCCCTGAGGCGGTCGGTCGCCGAGGGCCGCGAGGTGCGGCCGGGCACCGCGATGTGCCGGCAGGCGCCGTGCCTGCCGGCGATCGCGCTTACTTGGCGTCGAGCCAGAAGGCTTCGACCTGGCCCTTGACCTTCATGGTCATGGGATTGCCGCGGCGGTCGCGCGCCTTGCCGACCTGCACGCGGATCCAGCCTTCGCTGATCGAGTACTCCTCGACGTTGTCGCGCTCCACGCCGTTGAAGCGGATGCCGACGCCGCGCGACAGCGTCTCGGCATCGTGGAACGGGCTCTGCGGGCTGACCGCCAGGCGGTCGGGGGGCGTGTCGGACATCGTGGTGGCTTCGCGTGGCGGCGGACAGCGCCGTCTTCCGGGCTGCGAAGGATAAACGCCCGCGGCGCCGTTGCCGAGTTCCGCGCTTCCGTCGTCGCGCCGGGCGCGGCACACTGGCGCTCCCCCGTGATGCCCGATGCGCCGCCATGCCCGACAACAGCGCCGACTACGACGATCCCGACGACCTGTTCGACGACGACGACGATCCGGACACCCAGCAGGGCCTGATCTGGAACCTGCTGCTGCTGATCAACCCCGGCGACGAGGAGAGCGCGCTGCGGCAGTTCGACGCCTACCGCGAGGCCGCCGGCGAAGTCGAGCGCGAGGACGCGGACTGGCTGTGGACGCTGAAGGACGCGATCGACTGGCGGGCGGGCTTCTACGTCGACGGCCACGACCGCGAGGCGCTGATCGGTGCGATCGACGAACTGGCCGCGCGCTGGAACCTGCGCATCGACTGGGGCGGCGACATCGACGATGCCGACTTCCTAGAGGACCACGACAGCGCCTCGCTGCTGGCGGTGGCCTACGACCGCCTGCGCGAGCACGGCTACAGCATCTGGTGCTGGGACGCCGGCAGCGAGATCCGCGCCGGCTGGATGGCGCTCAGCCGCGACGACCAGGACATGCAGCGCCTGGCGGCGATCCTCGGCATCGACCTGCGCCCGGGCAGCGATCCGTTCTAGGCATCTCTCGCTGCGCATCGGTGATTGGTGTTGCAGCCTTGCATGTCAGGCACCGCAGCGTCCTGTGGGCGCGATTTCAGTGGCGATGCGTGCAGTGTTTGGATGTTCTGGCGCCGGATGCAGTCGGGACTCAAGTCCCTCGCACAGTGCACCCAGCAGCTTGCCGCCAGCGCCCTGTAGGAGCGGCTTCAGCCGCGACGAACGAAGTCGTGATCGCACCGCCCATGGTGAATGTTGGGGCTGAAGCCCCCCTGCAGTGCGCCAGAACGTATCCACAGCTCCCTGTGGGAGCGACTTCAGTCGCGACGCGCAGAGCCGTCAGACGTAGCCGTGCCGGCCGCTGCCGGAAGCGCTGGCCCAGTGCACCCGCACGCCCGCGCCGCCGCCATCACGCTTCAATCGGCCTCGCCGCGCGCCTGCGCACGCGCATTGCGGATCAGCGCCTTCAGCAGCTCGCGGTCGCTGTGCCGCGAGACCGGCACCGCGCCCAGGCGGATCGCTTCGTCGCGCAGGGCGGCCGGCACGTCGTAGTGCGCGCCGCTGAGCTTGTTCTGGAAGGCGCGGCGGGGAATGCCCAGCCGCGCCGCCATGGCGTGCAGTTCGTCCAGCGTGTCGGCGAGCAGGTGGCCCCAGCGCTGGCCGCGCCAGGGATGCACCGCATCGTCGATGTAGACCGCCATCGGGTCCGGTCAGGCCGGCTTGTGCGTGCCGTCGGCGTCCGCCGCGGTGTCAGGCGCCGCGCTGCTGTCGGCCTGCGCCGGCGCGGCATCGCCGGTCTCCGTCGCGTCGTCCGCGTCGGTCTCGTCCTCGGCCGCATCCTCTGTCGCGCCATCGCCTGCGGCGAACTCGGCGACCAGCGCGTCCAGGTACTCGGCCGGGGTCTGGCCGGCCTCGGCCGCCAGCGCGTCGATCATCTGCTGCAGCTGCGTCGAGTATTCGAGGGTGATGGTGTTGCCTTCCTGTTCCTGCAGGTTGGCCAGGTGCTTGAGCATCGCCAGCATCGGCACCGGATTGTCGGCATTGCCCATGGTCTGGCCGCCGACCGCCAGCAGCCACTGGCGGCCCTGCAGGCCGATCGCGGCCAGCACGCGGCCGCTCTGGTCCTGCAGCACGGCGTGGTTGGCGATGGGCTGCTCGCGGCCCAGGCGGGCGAAGGGGCGCGACGGCTGCTGCTTCTTGCGCTTGTCGCGCTTGGCTTTGGATTGCTTGGACACGGCGGTCTCGTTGGCGAAGTGGCGGCCATTGTAAGCGCCGCGCCGTGTGCGGTCCCGCCGGGCCATCGCGGCGCGGCCGCCGGCGCCGCGGCGGGCGCCGCCGCGATCAGCGTGCGCTGGCCGCCTCGGTCCCGCCGCTGCCGGCGGCGGCCGTCACCGGTGCCCCGCCGTTGATGCTGCGCAAGGCGTCGCGTGCGGCGGCGGCCGCCGCCTCCGGCGAGGTCGTGCGCGGTTCGGCGATCTGCACCGAGGCCTTGGCCGGCGTCGCCGCCGGCGCTGCTGCCGACGCAGCGCCGGTGCTGGCAGCAGGTGCGGCGGCGGGCGCTGTCTTGCCGGCGGCCGGCGCCGCGGCCGCCTCCGTCGCCGCCGCGCTGAGGTCCGGCACCTTGGTGTCGGCGTCGGGCTGCACGGTGCCCAGGGCGACGCTATGGTCGCCATCGGCCGTGGCCGCGTCCTCGGCATCCTTGGTCATCACCACGATGCTGATGCGGCGGTTGATCGGATTGTTCGGCACCTGCTTGTCGAACAGCACCGACGAGGACAGCCCGACCACGCGCGAGACCTTGTCCTCGCCCATGCCGCCGGCGACCAGTTCGCGGCGCGCGGCGTTGGCGCGGTCCGCGCTCAGCTCCCAGTTGCTGTAGCCGTTCTTGGTGCTGTACTGGGTGACGTCGGTGTGGCCGGTGATGCTGATGTGGTTGGGCACCTGGTTGATGAAGCCGGACAGCTCATGGAGGATGCCGCGGGTGTAGGGCTTGAGCACCGCACTGCCGAGGTCGAACATCGGCCGGTTCTCCTTGTCCACGATCTGGATGCGCAGGCCGTCCGGGGTCAGGTCCAGTAGCAACTGGTCCTTGAACGGCTCCAGCGCCTGGCTTTTGTCGATGGCTTCCTTCAGCTCCTGCATCAGCGTCTCCAGGCGCTCCTTTTCCTTCTCGCGCTGGCTGCTCTTGCTGTCGTCGCCCTTCAGGCTCTTGCTGCCGAACGGATCCTTGTTGTTGCCGCGCTGCATCTCGCCGGCGCCGCCGAGCTTGATCATCGAGGTGCTGGCGCCGCCGGGGCCGGCCATGCCGGGGCTCGGCGCCGGGCTCTTGCCGGCCAGCGGGCTGGGGTTGCGGAAGTACTCGGCGATCGCCGCGCGCTGTTCCTTGGTGGTGGCCGCGACCAGCCACAGCACCAGGAAGAACGCCATCATCGCGGTCACGAAGTCGGCATAGGCCACCTTCCACGCGCCGCCGTGGTGGCCGCCGCCCTGGACCTTCTTGACCCGGCGGATGACGACGGTGGGCTTGGTCTCGGCCATGACTGCGTTACTTGATCGTCTTCAGATGCGTTTCGAAGTCGGCGAAGCTCGGCCGTACGTCGGTCGGCAGGGTCTTGCGCGCGAACTCGAGGGCGATCTTCGGGTTGTAGCCGCGCAGGCAGGCCAGCAGCGCGGTCTTCACCGATTCGAAGATGCGGCTGTCCTGCTCGGCGCGCGCTTCCATCGCCGCCGACAGCGGCGCGACGAAGCCGTAGGCCAGCAGGATGCCGAGGAAGGTACCGACCAGCGCCGCGCCGACGTGGTGGCCGATTTCCTCGATCGGGCCGCCGATCGAGCCCATGGTGATGACGATGCCCAGCACCGCGGCGACGATGCCGAAGCCGGGCAGGCCGTCGGAGACCTTGCTCAGCGCATGCGCCGGCGCCATCGCTTCGTGGTGGTGCTTCTCCAGTTCCAGTTCCAGCAACGGTTCCAGTTCGTGCGGCTCGATGTTGCTGCCGATCATCAGGCGCAGGCAGTCGGTGATGAAGTCGAGCAGGTGGTGGTCGGCCAGCACCTTGGGGTAGTTGCCGAAGATCGCGCTGTCGGCCGGACGCTCGACGTGGTCTTCCAAAGCCATGAAGCCGTCGCGGCGCGCCTTGTTCAGCAGTTCGTAGATCAGAGTCAGGGTGCTGCGGTAGTCGTCGGCCTTGTACTGCGGGCCCTTGAACACGCCCAGCACGCCGCCGATGGTGGCCTTGACGATCTTGCCCGGGGTGCTGACCAGGAACGCGCCCAGCGCCGCGCCACCGATGATCATCAGCTCGTAGGGCTGCCACAGTGCGCCAAGTTTGCCGTGCGACAGCACGTAGCCGCCGACCACGCTGATGATGACGACGATGAAGCCAACGATGATGAGCATGGCGGAGCAGCCTGCGGGCCGGAACGGGGACGCTCTAGATGTCGGCCCCGCGGCGCCATTCTGAAGGTGTGAACCGTGCCGGGTTTTTGGCGGCGCAGGCGGCGGACCGGGTGCTCAGCCGGTCATGCCGCTGTCGTGGCGGACGCATTTGAGCGTCTCGCCCAGGCCCGCCAGGGTCAACGTGGCCTGGTCCGGCTGCGACTGCCAGAAGGTATTGCCCAGCGCGTCGGCGTAGCGCGCGCCGGTGGCGGCGCCGGCGTCGGTGCGCTGCGTGTCCAGGCGCGTCCCGCGTACCTGCAGGGCCAGGCGCTCGCGCGCCGGATCGGCCGCCGCCTGCACCAGTTCCTCGCCGCAGCGCCACTGCATGGGCAGGGCATCGGCCTGCAGGCCGGGGGCGGCGGTGGGCGACGGCGTGGCCGCTGCGGGCGCGGCCTGTGCCGGCGCCGGGGCGGGACTGCGCTGGCAGGCGCTCACGGCGAGCGGCAGGAGCAGAAGGGGAAGCAACGGGGTTCGCATACCGGTGGTCTCCCTGTGGCGGCGCGTCCGCGCCGGAATCAGGCCGGTTCGGTCTCGCCGCCGCCGCGGTGCAGCGGGTTGGGCAGCGCCTGGCCTTGTTCGGTGAACTGCAGCGAGACCGAATTCAGGCAGTGGCGCTCGCCGCTCGGCGGCGGGCCGTCCGGGAACACGTGACCGAGATGGCTGTCGCAGCGGGCGCAGACGATCTCGGTGCGGATCATGCCGTAGCTGGTGTCGCGCAGCTCGCGCACGTGGTCGGGGTGGTAGGGCGCGAAGAAGCTCGGCCAGCCGGTGCCGGAATCGAACTTGGCGCTGGAGCGGAACAGCGGCAGTCCGCACAGCCGGCAGGTGTAGACGCCTTCCAGCTTGTTGTCCAGGAACACCCCGCAGAACGGCGCTTCGGTGCCGTGCTGCAGCAGCACCCGGCGTTCCTCCGCGTTCAGTCCGCCGATCAGCTGCTCGCGCTCGGCAGCAGTGGGAGGCGTGAGGTCGAATCGGCTCATGGCGGGGCCCGGGCTGGAAGAAGGGGAAAACAACATGAGGGCTGTACGGGGCGGATCAAGCGCGCCGGGGCCGCGTCGACGCGGCGCGGTCGATGCGCTAGCGTGAACGCCTCTTCCCGGCGCGTCGACGGAGCCATCGTGAATCGCTTGCTGCCCTGCGTTGCCATCGCCCTGCTCGTGCCGGCGCTCGCCGTCGCGCAGGCGCTTCAACCGGTGCCCGGCGCACCGGCCAGCAATCGCGACGCCAATACCCTGCAGTCCGCGCCGCCGCCACCGCCATCGATGGCCAGCCGTCTCGACGAGCGCCCGCCGGCGTCGGCCTCCGCTCCCAAGGCGACGCCAGTCCCCTCCAACCTGGACGACCGGCCGCAGGGGCAGGCCAAGCGCAAGCGCGTGGCCAGCCCGGCGGTGCCGGCCGCAGTCGCCGATCCGGCCGCGCGCCGCCCGGTGCGCCTCTACGACCGCAGCGGCCAGGTGATTCCCGGGGCGATGCAGGTCGGGCCGAACCGCGCGCTGGACACGCGCACCGGCCGTTACTACGACACCGTGCCCAGCGGCGACGGCGTGCGCATCCAGGACTGAGGCGCGTGCAGCTGGGCGACGAACGCGCGGCGAACGCCGCGTGGCCGCCATCCTCACAAATCGGTTTCTAGACTGGCGGACCGGCCGCGATGTGCGCGGCGCCATGTTCGCCAGGAGAACCGATGAGCAAGCTTCCCGACAACACCCTGATCGTCGTCGCCGACCGCACCAGCGCACGCCTGTTCCGGGTCAACCTGGCGGGCGAGACCGCGCTGCTGGAGCAGACCGAAGTGCTGAACCCGACGCCGATCGAAGGCGTGGAGGACGGCGACCGGCCGATGACCATGGATGAGGCCGGGTTCGTGCGCCAGGTGGCCGAGCGCCTGTACCAGGACGCCCTGCGCGGCGATGTCGAACACCTGATGCTGGTTGCCGACCCGCACACGCTGGGGCAGTTGCGGCCGCTGCTGCACAAGGAGGTCCAGAAGCGGGTGGTGGCCGAACTGGCCAAGAACCACGCCAATTCCTCGCGCGACGACCTGGAGAAGCTGCTGGTCTCCTGACCTGCACACCGCGCGAAACGCTCAGTCGGCGATCGGCAGGCTGAGCGTTTCCTTCACTTCTTCCATCACGATGTAGCTCTTGGATTCGCGCACGTGCGGCAGGGTCAGCAGGGTGCTGCCCAGCAGCTTGCGGTAGGACGCCATCTCGCTGATGCGGGCCTTGAGCAGGTAGTCGAAGTCGCCCGAGACCAGGTGGCACTCGAGCACGTTGGGCAGCTTCAGCGCGGCGCGGCGGAATTCCTCGAAGATGTCGCCGGACTTGTAGGCCAGGCTGATCTCCACGAACACCAGCAGGCTGGCCTTGAGGTAGTGCGGGTCCAGCCGCGCGTAGTAGCCGGTGATGGCGCCGTCGCGTTCCAGCCGGCGCACCCGCTCGGTGCACGGGGTGGTCGACAGGCCGACGCGCTCGCCCAGTTCGGTGAAGGAGATGCGCCCTTCCTGCTGCAGGATGCGCAGGATCTTGCGGTCGATCTTGTCCAGTTCGCGGAGGCGTGTGGCCATGCGGGCGGGTCTCAGGGGTTTGGCCTGCCAGGTCGGTAGAAATCAGGGGAAAATCCTGGGTTGCGCTGCCTATACTGCACCGAACTTCTGCCCTGGCGCCATCCAGCCAGGGAATTGATCCGAACGGAGTAGGCGCATGCGGGTTCTGGTTCTCGGCAGCGGTGTGATCGGCACGGCCACGGCGTGGTATCTGGCCCGCAACGGCTGCGAGGTGACGGTGGTCGACCGCCAGCCGGCGGCCGGGCTGGAGACCAGCTACGCCAATGCCGGGCAGGTCTCGCCCGGCTACGCGTCGCCGTGGGCGGCGCCCGGGGTGCCGCTGAAGGCGCTGAAATGGCTGTTCCAGCGCCACGCGCCGCTGGCGATCACGCCGACCGCGGACCTGCAGCAGTACCTGTGGCTGGCGCAGATGCTGCGCAACTGCACCGCCGAGCGCTATGCGATCAACAAGGCGCGGATGGTGCGCCTGTCCGAGTACAGCCGCGACTGCCTGGACCAGCTGCGTGCCGAGACCGGCATTGCCTACGAAGGCCGCCAGCTCGGCACCACCCAGTTGTTCCGTACCCAGCAGCAACTGGACGGCGCGGCCAAGGACATCGAGGTGCTGCGCGAGTACGGCGTGCCCTACGAACTGCTGGACCGCGCCGGCATCGCCCGGGTCGAGCCGGCCCTGGCCAGCGCGCCGGCGACCCTGGTCGGCGCGCTGCGCCTGCCCAACGACCAGACCGGCGACTGTCGCCTGTTCACCCAGCGCCTGGCGGCGATGGCCGCCGCGGCCGGCGTGCAGTTCCGCCAGGGCGAGACCATCGAAGCCCTGCAGGTCGACGGCGACCGCATCGACGGCGTGCGCATCGGCGGCCGGCTGGAGCGCGCCGACCGCTACGTGGTCGCGCTGGGCAGCTATTCGCCGGGCCTGCTGGCGCCGCTGGGCATCCGCCTGCCGGTGTACCCGCTGAAGGGCTATTCGCTGACCCTGCCGATCCGCGACGCGGCGCTGGCGCCGACCTCCACCATCCTCGACGAGAGCTACAAGGTGGCGATCACCCGCTTCGACGCGCGCATCCGCGTCGGCGGCATGGCCGAACTGGCCGGCTTCGACCTGTCGCGGCCGGCGCGGCGCCGCGCCACCCTGGAGAAGGTGGTCAACGACCTGTACCCGCGCGGCGGCGACCTGGCTGCGGCCGAGTTCTGGACCGGGCTGCGCCCGGCCACCCCGGACGGCACGCCGGTGGTCGGCGCCACCGGCTACCGCAACCTGTTCCTCAACACCGGCCACGGCACCCTGGGCTGGACCATGGCCTGCGGTTCGGGTCGCTACCTGGCCGACCTGATGGTCTCGCGGCAGCCGCAGATCAGCGGCGAGGGCCTGGACATCTTCCGTTATTCCCGCGGTTCCGCCGCGTCCGTTGCCGAGGCCGTCGCGTGCGCCCAGCCCGTGCATTGATCGACCTCGACGCGCTGCGCCACAACTACCGTCTGGCCCGCCGGCTGAGCGGCGGCAAGGCGCTGGCGGTGGTCAAGGCCGATGCCTACGGGCACGGCGCGGTGGCCTGCGCGCGCGCGCTGGACGGCGAGGCCGACGGCTTCGCGGTGGCCTGCATCGAGGAGGCGCTGGAGTTGCGCCAGGCCGGCATCGCCGCGCCGATCCTGTTGCTGGAAGGCATCTTCGACGCCGAGGAACTGCCGCTGGTCGCCGAACACCGGCTGTGGTGCGCGGTGGCCTCGCCCTGGCAGGTGGAGGCGATCGCCGCCTTCGCCGCGCCGCAGCCGCTGTGCCTGTGGCTGAAGCTGGACAGCGGCATGCACCGGCTGGGCCTGGCGCCGGACGAATTCCGCGCCGCGCATGCGCGGCTGAGCGCGCTGCCACAGGTCGAGCGGCTGGTGCTGATGAGCCACTTCGCCCGTGCCGACGAACTGGACAGCGCGCGCACGCGCGAGCAGGTGGAGGTATTCCGCCAGGCCACCGCCGGCCTGGTCGGCGAGACCAGCCTGTGCAACTCGCCGGCGCTGCTCGGCTGGCCGGAGTTGCGCAACGACTGGGGACGGCCGGGGCTGATGCTGTACGGCGCCGACCCCTTCGCCGCGGCGGCCGCGCTGCCCGGCGAACTGCGTCCGGTG
Source organism: Xanthomonas indica (assembly GCF_040529045.1). Lineage (NCBI taxonomy): Bacteria > Pseudomonadati > Pseudomonadota > Gammaproteobacteria > Lysobacterales > Lysobacteraceae > Xanthomonas > Xanthomonas indica. Next base: position 1,280,831 of record NZ_CP131914.1, read on the forward strand.
ATGACCCTGCAGTCCAGGATCATCTCCGTGCGCGACATCGCACCGGGCGAGCCGGTCGGCTACGGCGCGCGCTTCGTCGCGGCGCGGCCGACCCGGGTCGGCGTGGTGGCGATCGGCTATGCCGACGGCTATCCGCAGTTCGCGCCCAACGGCACGCCGGTGCTGATCGACGGCGCCCCTGGCGAGCTGATCGGGCGCGTGTCGATGGACATGCTGACCGTGGACCTGACCGAGCGCCCGCAGGCCGGGCTCGGCAGCGAGGTGCAGTTGTGGGGCGCGCAGCCGCGCATCGATGCGCTGGCCGGGCGCTGCGCGTCCAGCGCCTACCGGCTGCTGTGCGGCCTCAAGCGCGCGCCGCGGGTCTACCTCGGCGCCTGAGCCCTGCCTGACGGCGCCGGCGCGCTGCCGGCGCCGCGCGTGCGGCTCAGCGTTCGGCGACCGCGCTGTCCTTGCGGAATTGGCGGCGCAGCCAGTCGTCGAGCATGCGCTTTTCGTAGCGCAGCGGATCGGTGCTCAGGCCGACCGAGCTGTTGTACAGATAGCTCGGGTCCATCAGCTTCGGCTGGCCCTGCGCCAGCACCTGGCCATCGGCGCCGTACAGGGTGAAGTCGAGGCTGATCCGCGGCGGGTACAGGTCGCGCATCACCCGCACGTCGTTCCAGTTCGGACCGTGCCAGGGCTCGTAGTCGCCGGCGCGCTTGATGTCGGTCAGGGTGATGTCCAGGCGTTGGCCGGGCTGCAGTTGCTTGGCGGCCTGCTTCTGCAGGTAGGCGGCCAGGTCCTGCACCCAGTCGCCGCGTTCGGCTTCCCAGCGGTTGCGGCTCTGCCGCAGTTCGCTGAAGGTGGCCGGATCGGCCCAACTGACCTGGACCGGGCCGTCGCTGGCGAGGCTGCGCGGGGCCTGCGGGTCGGTGACGTTGCGGATCTCGGCGGAGGCGCCGCCCGCCCACAGGCAGGCAGCAGCCAGCGCCGTCCAGGCATAGCGGATCTTCATGGCGGATCTCCAGGAGGCGTACGCCCAGTGTGTGCCTGTGCCGGCGCGCCCGCAATCGCGGCGAGGCGCGCGGCGGCGAGCGTTGGCCGCCGATTCATCCGCTGCGGCATGACGGACGGCTCACATCGCCTCGCCGCCTGCTTCACGGTGCGCGCGCGAGGATGGAGGCCACTCGAGTGACGCGGGGATTGCATGAAGACGCCGTTGTTCCACCAGGCCCACACTGGCAGCGATGTGCGCCTGCAGTTCATCGACTGGGCCAAGCGCCACGGGCACAGCCCGGCCAGCGGCGCGGCCGCCTTCGTCGAGCACCAGGCGAACCTGGACGATGCGGCGCGGCAGTTGCGCCTGAACCCGGGCGACGACGTGCGCCAGCTGTTGCGGCGTTACCTGGTCTCGCTCGGCGAGGCGCGGGACGTGGCCGTGCAGTTCCCGCCCAGCTATCACTACCGCAGCCCGCAGGGGCAAAGCTTCCGCTACACGCTGACGCTGGTGCTGGCCGAGCACGGCGTGGAGTGGAAGGCGCGGGTGTGGACGGGCCTGGAATACCTCGGCCTGATCGTCGGCCGTGGTGCCGGCCCGCGCGCCAACTACACGCGATTGGCGCGGATGGCGGTAGAACATGAGCTCGCCAGCGACGCGCCGCGGTTCACGCTCGGCTGAGCAATTCAGGAACGTTGTCATGTCCGTCGTCAGTGCGCCCGAGCGCCCCGTGGTCCCCGAGGAATGCCGCCGGCAATGCCGGCAGCTGGGGGCGGCACGCGTGCAGCAGTTGCTGGAGGCCTCGCCGCCGCCACCGTGGCGCGAGGAAGCCGAGCGCTGGCTGGAAGAGCAGGCCTTGCGCAGCGCGCGCCTGACGCAGTGGATGGTCCTGGCCGGCATCGGCCTGTCGCTGCTGGGCATCGTGTTGGTAGTCGCTTTCTTCTGGTAAGCCAGGTCGGCGCAGGCGGGAGCGGACGCCGCGGCTTGACGGCAGCGGAGTGGCTTAACAAGATGGGGGTTCCGCCTTGCCGTCCCTAACGCGCGGTTGTTGCGCCGCGGATGTCGGGCGCCGACTTCATCCGTTGCCGTAGGCCGCTTTCAGAGCTACTCCGTCATGCATGCAAGCCCAGACTCCTCCTCGTCTTCGTTCGCGCAGGCGACGGACCTGCAGTACCGCGAAATCTTCGACAAGATCGATTCCGGCTTCTGCGTGATCCAGATGCTGTTCGAGGGCGAGCGCGCGGTCGATTACGTGTTCCTGCAGGTCAATCCGGCCTTCGAGCGCGAAACTGGCCTGCGCGACGTGGTGGGTCGGCGCATGCGCGACATCTCGCCCACCCACGAGGAGCACTGGTTCCAGCGCTACGGCGAGGTGGCGCTGAGCGGCCGTTCGGCCAAGTTCGAGAACTTCGCCACCGCGCTGGATCGCTGGTGGGCGGTGGATTCGTTCCGCGTCGGCGCGCCGGAACTGCGCCAGGTCGCGGTGCAGTTCCTCGACATCACCGAGCGCAAGCGGATGGAGCGCGACCTTGCCGAAAGCGAGGCGCGCTTCAGCGCACTGGCCGAGGGCCTGCCGATGCCGGTATGGGTGCTCGACGCCCAGGGCGAACTGCGCTTCACCAACACCGCCTATGCCGAGTTCTTCGGCATCGATCTGGACGCCGACGGGGCGCGCCCGGGCTGGGGCGACGTGCTGCATCCGGAGGACGTGGGCGTGTTCGCCTACGAACTGCGCAGCGCGCTGCACGACCAGCGCAACCTGCGCGCCCTGGTGCGCGCGCGCCGCCACGATGGCGAATGGCGCTGGTTGGAAATGACCGCGATGCCGCGCTATTCCGCCGAGGGCCAGTTCATCGGCCTGGCTGGCAGCAGCCCGGACGTCACCGAGCGCCGCGACATCGAACTGGCGCGCGAGCAACTGCTGGAATCCGAGCGCAGCGCGCGCAACGCCGCCGAGAGCATGGCGCGGCTGAAGGACGAGTTCCTGGCGACGCTGTCGCACGAACTGCGCACGCCGCTGACCACCATTCTCGGCTGGAGCGATCTGCTGCTGCAGCGGCTGCCGCCGGGCGACCCGAGCAGCAAGGGCCTGTCGGTGATCGCCAGCAGCGCGCGCGCGCAGCAACGGCTGATCTCGGACATGCTCGATCTCAGCAGCATGCTGCTGGGCAAGGTGCAACTGGAAGTGGAGGCGCTGGACCTGGCCGAGCAGGTGCGCGAGGCGATGCGTGCGCAGGAACCGGTGGCCGAAGGCAAGGACCAGGCGCTGACCCTGCAGGCGCCCTCGCAGCCGTGCATGGTGCTGGGCGACGCCACGCGCCTGCAGCAGGTGTTCTGGAACCTGTTGTCCAACGCGATCAAGTTCACGCCCGCGCACGGGCGCATCGCCCTGGCGATCGACCTCGAGGACGATGGCGAGCACGTCAGCGTGGCGGTGCGCGATTCCGGCGACGGCATTCCGCCGGAATTCCTGCCGCACCTGTTCGGCCGCTTCCGCCAGGCCGACAGCACCACCACGCGCCTGCACGGCGGCCTGGGCCTGGGCCTGGCGATCGTGCAGCAACTGGTGGAGATGCACGGCGGGCAGATCAGCGCGGCCAGCGAAGGCCGTGGCTGCGGCTCGGTGTTCACCGTGCGCCTGCCGCTGCACCGCGACGCGCCGGGCTCGCGCCCGCTGCGCGAAGTGCGCGCGTTCGCGATGGCCGAGCAGGTGGTCGAGGCGTATTCGCTCAAGGGCGTGCGCCTGCTGGCGGTGGAGGATCAGCCGGACATGCTCGACTACCTGCGGCGCCTGCTCGAGGAGCAGGGCGCCGAGGTGGTCGCGGTGGGCTCGGCCAGCGAGGCGCTGGAGGTGCTCGACGGCGGCGGCCATGCCGCGATCGACGTGATGGTCACCGACATCGGCATGCCGGGCATGGACGGCTATGGCCTGATCCGCACCGTGCGCGAGAACATGGGCCTGGGCGCGGACGACCTGCCGGCGGTGGCGGTGACCGCGCTGGCGCGCGCCGACGACCGCCAGCGCGCGCTGCAGTCCGGCTTCCAGGAGCACCTGGCCAAGCCCTACAGCGTGGCGCAACTGGTCTCGGCGGTACGCTTCGCGCGGCAGCGCTAGGGCGCGCCCGCCGAGCCGCCGCGGCAGGTGCGGCTCGAACACGCCCGGTGCTCTTGTCCGTCGGCTCACGCTGGTGGCGTTAGGCTGCGACGGCCCCCCCCCCCGGAGTCCGCCGATGACCCAGTATGCCGAGCGTGTCCACACCGACCAGGCGCAGATCCAGGCGCTGGAAGCGTTGATCCTGCAACTGCCCGGCCAGTCGCATGTGCGCATCGAATTGACCGACGGTAGCGTGTGCTTTGGCACCGTGTCGGTTCGCCCCAGCATTCAGCAGTTCCGCGATGCGGACGGCAACGAAGGCAGCAATGCGCAGGTGCGTATCGACGACCTCGACGACCCGGCCCAGCACCGTTACCTGTGGCTGGACCAGATCCGCAGCGTGCGCCAGCTGCCGGCGCGGCCCTGGGACATCGATCCGCGCGGCGACGCATCTTGACGCATCTTTCACTTTTTCCGGGCCATGGCTGGGCATCATCGGGCTTCCCCCGTGTTCCCGGATATCCAAGACGCATGGCCATGTCTTCGCCGATTCGTGCCCGTTGGGTGTTGTGTGCGCTCAGCGCCGCCCTGCTCGCCGCCTGCGGCGACACCGCCAAGCACCCCATCGAGGACGGCATGGGACCGGATCCGGTGCTGCCCGATCCGGTCAAGCGCATGATCCCCACGGTCAAGATCGCCGAGGTCAAGCGCTGGGCCGATGGCGCCGCGCCGGTGCCCGCGGCCGACCTGGCGGTACAGGCCTTCGCCCGTGATCTCGACCACCCGCGCTGGCTGTACGTGCTGCCCAACGGCGACGTGCTGGTCGCCGAGACCGCCGAGCCGCCGGCGCCGGAAAAGGAAAGCAGCGGCCTGCGCGACAAGATCCAGGGCGCGATGATGTCCAAGGCCGGCGCCAGCGTGCCCAGCGCCAACCGCATCACCCTGCTGCGCGATGCCGACGGCGACGGCGTCGCCGAGGTGCGTACCCAGTTTCTCAAGGGCCTGTATTCGCCATTCGGCATGGCCCTGGTCGGCGACCGCCTGTACGTGGCCAACGCCGACGCCCTGGTCAGTTTCCCGTACAAGGACGGCGATACGCAGATCACCGCCGCGCCCAGCTTCGTCGCCAACCTGCCCGGCGGCATCAACCACCACTGGACCAAGAGCCTGCTGGCCAGCCGCGACGGCAAGAAGCTGTATGTGGGCGTCGGCTCCAACAGCAACGTCGCCGAGAACGGCATGGAGCAGGAGCTCAACCGCGCCGCGATCCTCGAGGTGGACGCGGCCAGCGGCGCCACCCGCGTGTTCGCCAGTGGCCTGCGCAATCCGGTCGGCCTGGCCTGGCAGCCGGGCACCGACACGCTGTGGACCGTGGTCAACGAACGCGACGAACTCGGCAGCGACCTGGTGCCCGATTACCTGACCTCGGTGCGCGAGGGCGGCTTCTACGGCTGGCCGTACAGCTATTTCGGCCAGCACGTGGACGAGCGCGTGCAGCCGCAGAATGCGGAGATGGTGGCCAGCGCGATCAAGCCCGACTATGCGCTGGGCGCGCACACCGCCTCGCTGGGCCTGGCCTTCTACGAGGGCGCGCTGTTGCCGCCGACCTACCGCGGCGGTGCCTTCATCGGCCAGCACGGCTCCTGGAACCGCGATCCGCCGTCCGGCTACAAGGTGATCTATGTGCCCTTCGCCAACGGCAAGCCCAGCGGCAAGCCGCAGGACGTGCTGACCGGCTTCCTCGACGCCGAGGGCCGCGCGCAGGGCCGCCCGGTCGGCGTGGCGGTGGACAAGCCTGGCGCGCTGCTGGTCGCCGACGACGTCGGCAACGTGGTGTGGCGGGTGACGCCGAAGCCGGGCAAGTGAGCGGCAGCGGGCATGACGCCCGCTGCGCCATTTCGCACCGATCGTAGCGGCGTCTTGGTCGCGACGAGGTCTAGCTGATGAAAACTGGTCGCGGCTGAAGCCGCTCCTACAGAAGACCGGGTCGAGGTGGCGCGTCCCAGGGTCCATGATCCCGCATCGCGTCTCTCGCTGCAGGCGCAGCGGTGTCCTGCGGGATGCACCCGGCGTAGGAGCGGCTTCAGCCGCGACGGTTGCACGCAAATGCCGTCGCGGCCGACGCCGCTACGCACTGGACTTGTTCGGCGCTTCTGCCGTCGAAATCGCGCCGATGCCGGCGCGCGATCACACAGCCTGTCATGGCCGTCGCAGGAACGGCTTCAGCCGCGACCTGGGCATTCCTGGGGAGGGGCCCGGCCGCGGCTGAAGCCGCTCCTGCGTATCGCGTCTGGGTGTACTGGGTTACTGCCCGGTATCAGTGCTCCACCGGTGCCGGCTCCACGCCGAAACGGCGGGCGTAGCCGCGTTCGTTGAACACGCGCTCCACTTCGGTATCGCCCAGTTCCGGGGCCGCGTAGACGGCGTAGACCACACTGCCGTCGTCGCGTGCGCCGCGCTGGTGCAGGCGGTAGCGCGGACGTCCGGTGCCGGTGTTCTCCGGGTAGTGCAACGGCGGCTGGCTGCCATCCAGGTCCACTTCGCTGTTGTCGACGACGCCGCCGATGAACACTGCGCGCATGCTGCCTCTCCGGTCATTGGGTGCCTTGCAGCCTAGGCGCGGCGATGTTGCCGAAACATCAATGATGCGTTGGATTCGCGCAAAACCGGGCTCGCCGCCCGCTGCCGGTAGAATGCGCGTCCCTGTTCCGAAGACAACGCCCGATGCCGGCCGCGCAAGACGCCCCTCTCGAGACCCTGTTCCTGCCGTTCGCCCAGGGCGTGCTGCGCTGGCCTGCCGGCAAGGTGCTGTTCCTGCGCGCCCGTGACGGCTGGGCGCTGCGCCAGCACGCGCAGCCGCCGCACCTGGTCTGCGAGCAGGATTACCGACCGTTCGCCAGTGCGCTGCAGCAAGGTGGCTGGACCGTACGCGCCGAGCAGGACGGCGATGCCGATGCCGGCGGCTATGCGCTGGTGCTGGTGCTGCCGCCGCGCCAGCGCGAGGAAGCGCGGGCGTTGCTGGCGCGTGCCGTGGCGCTGGCCGCGCCGGGCGGTGTGGTGGTGGCCTGCCAGGCCAATAACGAGGGTGCACGTTCCGGCGAGGACGACCTGCAGCACCTGGCCGGCCTCGGCGGCAAGCTGACCAAGCACCACTGCCGGGTGTACTGGACCGCGCCGTTGCAGGGCGGCCACGACGCCGCGCTGCAGCAGCGCTGGGCGAGGCTGGATGCGGTGCGGCCGATCCTGGACGGGCGCTTCCGCAGTCGCCCCGGCGTGTTCGCCTGGGACCGCATCGACCCGGCCTCGGCGCTGCTGGCCGAGCATCTGCCCGCCGACCTGCGCGGCCGTGCCGCCGATCTCGGCGCCGGCTACGGCTATCTGTCGGCGGAGTTGCTGGCGCGCTGTCCGCAGTTGACCGCGCTGGACCTGTTCGAGGCCGACGCGCGCGCGCTGGCATTGTCGCGTGCCAACCTGGCGCAGGCGCCGGCCGGGGTGGCGCTGGGCTTCCACTGGCACGATGTGACCACCGGATTGCCCGGGCAGTACGACGTCATCGTCAGCAACCCGCCGTTCCATGCGCCGGGGCGGATGGAACGGCCGGACATCGGCCGGCGCTTCATCGCGGTGGCGGCGCAGGCGCTGGCGCCGGGCGGGCGGCTGTTCCTGGTCGCCAACCGGCATTTGCCCTACGAGGCGGTGCTCGACGCCAGTTTCGGCGAGACCGAGGTGCTCGCCACCCGCGATGGCTTCAAGCTGATCCACGCGGTGCGCAGCCGCGCCGGAGCGCGCCGATGAAACTGGTCAAGCACCTGGCCAACCTGGGCTACGGCAGCCGCAAGCAGGTGGCGCTGATGTTCCGCGAAGGCCGCATCACCGATGCCGACGGCGAGGTGCTGTACGCCGACGACCAGGTGCCGCACGCGGCGATCCGGGTCGACGGCGAACCGCTGGATCCGCCGCCCGGGCTGATCCTGGCGCTGCACAAGCCGGTCGGCTATACCTGCTCGACCAAGGATCCGGGGCGCATCGTCTACGACCTGCTGCCGCCGCGCTTCCGCCTGCGCTCGCCGCTGCTGTCCACGGTGGGGCGGCTGGACCGCGACACCAGTGGCCTGCTGCTGATGACCGACGACGGCGCGCTGCTGCATCGCATCGTCTCGCCGAAGGCGCGGCTGGCCAAGGTCTACGAAGCCACCCTGGCCGAGGACCTGCGTGGCGACGAAGCGGCGCAATTCGCCAGCGGCACGCTGATGCTCGACGGCGAGACCACGCCGTTGCTGCCGGTGGAACTGGAGACGCTGGGGACGCGTCAGGTGCGCGTCGCCCTGCACGAAGGCCGCTACCACCAGGTGCGGCGCATGTTCGCCGCCGTCGGCAACCACGTGGCGGCGCTGCACCGCAGCCGCATCGGCGGTTTCGGCCTGGGCGATCTGCCGTCGGGGCAGTGGCGGGTGCTGGAGGCGGCGGACGTGGCGGTGCTGTTCGAGGGCCGGGATTAGGGATTGGGGTCGAGGGCGGGGATTAGGGATTGGGGATTTGGGATTCGTAAAAGCGGGATCCGCCGCCGTGCTTGAGCATGGCGGTTTTGCCAATCCCGAATCCCGAATGCCTAATCCCGGCCGTCAAGCGCCCGCTTCCAGCCCTCCAGCCCCAGCTTCTCCAGGGTCTGGAGATTGCGCTCGACGATCACGTCCGCGTCCGGGAAGGCGGCCACGGCGCGTTCCACGCTGTCCTCGCGCAGCAGGTGCAGGGTGGGGTAGGGCGCGCGGTTGGTGTAGTTGCCGATGTCGTCCGGCGCGGTGCCGGCGAACTGGTACTGCGGATGGAAACTGGCCACCTGCAGGATGCCCTGCAGGTCCAGCGCCTCGACCGCGGCGTCGGCGTTGTCGAGGAAGTCGTTGTAGTCCAGGAAGTCCTGCAGCACGTCCGGGTGCACGATCAGGGTGGTGTCGATCTGCTCGGCCGGCGTGTCGCGCAGCAGCACCAGTTCCTCGGCCAACTGTTCGAGCAGCGCCTCGGGCGTGCTCGCATCGCTGAGCACGTAGCGGATCTGCTGCTTGACGTGCACGGCCTTGGCGAACGGGCACAGGTTCAGGCCGATCACCGCGCGTTCCAGCCAGCGGCGGGTGTCGCCCAGGTAGTCGGGCGCGTCGCCGGGGATTTCGTCGTGCATCGGTCGCTGCAGTGGCCTAGGGGAGGTGCAGGCGATTGTAGGCGGTGTCCAGCCACGCCGGCGTTTCCGCGTACATCGCGCGGATCAGCTGCTTGATCAGCGGCAGCAGTTCGGAACTGTCGTTGCGGCGGTGGCTGAGGATGATCGGTGAGGTGGCGTGTTCGTCGTCGAGCAGGCGGTAGTGCAGGTCGCGGCGCAGCACCCGCACCGAGGCCGGGATGACGCACAGGCCCATCTCCGCGGCGACCAGGCCCAGTGCGGTCTGCAGTTCGCGCACCTCCTGCACTGCCAATGGGCGAATGCCGCGGTCGCGCAGCAGCGACAGCACCTGGTCGGCAAAGCTCGGCCGCGGCTGGCTGGGGTACACGATCAGGCGCTGCGCGGTGAGCGCGTCCGGCGCCAGCGGGGCGTCGGACGCGGCCAGCGGATGCTCCATCGGCAGCGCGACCACCAGGCGTTCCTCGCGCAGCACGAAGCGCTCCACCATGTCGTCGTCGTGGCGGATACGGCCGATGCCCAGGTCGATGCGGCCGGTCTTCAGCGCCTCGATCTGCTCGCCGGACATCAGTTCCAGCAGACGGATGTCCAGTTCCGGGCGCTGCTGGCGCAGGCGCCGCACCAGCATCGGCAGGCCGCCGTAGAGCGCGGAGGCGACGAAGCCGATCGCGAACACACGCTGCTCGCTGCGGCCGATCCGGCGCGCGGCGTCCTGCATCTGCTCGACCCGGCCCAGCACCTGCAGCGCTTCTTCGTAGAACAGCTTGCCGGCGTCGGTCAGCCGCAGCGGGCGGCTGCTGCGCACGATCAGGCGCGTGCCCAGTTGCGCCTCCAACTGCTGGATCTGCCGGCTCAATGGCGGCTGCGCGATGTGCAGCCGCTCGGCGGCGCGGGTGAAGTTGCGCTCGCGGGCGACGGCGACGAAGTAGCGGAGTTGGCGCAGGTCCATCGGAGGTTGGTGCTCGTTCGGGTATGTTGCGCCGCAATAAACGCAGAAATGAAGCGGTTAGCACGGACAAAATACCAAAAAGGTATGGAACGAGACCAACAGAGTCTTGGACGTGGTCGCGCGGCCGGCGCAGTGTGGTCCGCATGGACCCGTCGCCGATCCCCAACCGCCGCACCGCCCCCACCGTCGAGCGCGTCGAGACCCTGCTGCTCGACCTGCCGACCATCCGTCCGCACCGCCTGTCGGTGGCGACCATGCAGGGGCAGACCCTGATGCTGGTGCGCCTGCACTGCTCCGACGGCGTGGTCGGCCTGGGCGAAGGCACCACCATCGGCGGCCTGGCCTACGGCGCGGAAAGCCCGGAAGGCATGAAGCTGGCGATCGACCGCTACCTGGCGCCGCTGCTGGCCGGCGCCGACGCGACCGCCGTGCAGGCGCTGATGCAGCGCATCGGCAAGCAGGTCAGGGGCAATCATTTCGCCAAGTGCGCGGTGGAGACCGCGCTGCTGGACGCCCAGGGCAAGCGCGTCGGCCTGCCGCTGTCCGAGTTGCTGGGCGGGCGCCTGCGCGAGCGCCTGCCGGTGGCCTGGACCCTGGCCTCGGGCGACACCGCGCGCGACATCGCCGAGGCCGAGCACCTGCTGGACCTGCGCCGGCATCAGGTGTTCAAGCTGAAGATCGGCGCGCGGCCACCCGCCGAGGACATCGCCCACGTGGCCGCGATCAAGCGTGCGCTGGGCGCGCGCGCGGCGGTGCGGGTCGACGTCAACATGGCCTGGAGCGAGGCCGAGGCGGTGCGCGCGCTGCCGGCGCTGGCCGATGCCGGCTGCGAGCTGGTCGAGCAGCCGGTGGCCTCGCGCGAGGCGATGCAGCGGTTGATGCAGCGTTTCCCGCTGGCGTTGATGGCCGACGAGATCCTGGCCGGGCCGGAGAGCGCGTTCCTGGCGGCGCGGGCGCCGGCGGCCGACGTGTTCGCGGTGAAGATCGAGCCGTCCGGCGGGCCGATCGCCGCGCAGAAGGTCGCCGCCATCGCCGAGGCGGCCGGCATCGGCCTGTACGGCGGCACCATGCTGGAAGGGCCGATCGGCACCATCGCCTCGGCGCAGGTGTTCGCCACCTTCCCGCAGCTGCAGTGGGGCACCGAACTGTTCGGGCCGCTGCTGCTGACCGAGCCCCTGCTGACCGAGCCCCTGCGCTACGCCGACTTCCACCTGCAGCTGCCCACCGGCCCCGGCCTGGGCATCGCGCTGGACGAGGCGCAAGTGCAGGCCTTCCGCCGCGATCGCGGCCGCAGCGTGGTGGCGGTCGGCGCCACCATGGAGGACTGACCATGCTGTTCCACGTGACCATGGACGTACAACTGCCCGCCGACATGCCGCCCGAGCGTGCCGAGCAGCTCAAGCGCGACGAAAAGGCGCGCTTCCAGGACCTGCAGCGCGACGGCCGTTGGCGGCACATCTGGCGGGTGGTCGGGCAGTACGCCAACGTCAGCATCTTCGACGTGGCCGACAACGCCGAACTGCACGCGCTGCTGCTGTCGCTGCCGTTGTTCCCCTACATGCGCATCGCGGTCACCCCGCTGTGCCGCCACCCCTCGTCGCTGTACGAGGACGATCGCTAGTTCCGCTGCGGACGCTCCCTCGGGAGGGGACGTGTCTCGGCCGCCATCGCCACCACGAGAAAGGAAGGGCATCACCATGAGCGTCAAGATCTTCGCCACCCCCGATGTGCAGGCGTTCCTGCGCCAGGTCAGCGGGCTGGACATGCCGGGCGGCACGCCACGGGTGAAGCAGATCGTGCACCGCGTGCTGTCGGATCTGTTCCGCAGCATCGACGAGTTGGAGATCACGCCGGACGAGTACTGGGCGGCGATCGCCTGGCTCAACGACCTGGGCGCGGCCGGGCAGGCCGGCCTGATCTCGCCCGGGCTGGGCCTGGACCACTTCCTGGACCTGCGCCTGGATGCCATCGACGCGGCACTGGGCATCGACAATCCGACCCCACGCACCATCGAAGGACCGCTGTACGTGGCCGGCGCGCCGGTGGCGCACGGCGTCGCCCGGCTCGACGACGGCAGCGACGCGAACGGCCACACCCTGGTCATGCACGGCACCGTGTACGGCGCCGACGGCCGCCCGCTGCCTGGCGCCAGCGTCGAGGTCTGGCATTGCGACACGCGCGGCTTCTATTCGCACTTCGATCCCACCGGCAAGCAGGCGCCGTTCAACATGCGCCGCACCATCATTGCCGACGACAACGGCCAGTACCGCTTCCGCAGTATCGTGCCCAAGGGCTACGGCGTGCCGCCGGGCAGCCCGACCGAACGGCTGCTGTTCGCGCTCGGCCGGCATGGCCAGCGCCCGGCGCACATCCACTTCTTCGTCGGTGCCGACGGCCACCGCAAGCTGACCACGCAGATCAACATCGCCGGCGACCCGCTGGTCGACGACGACTTCGCCTATGCCACCCGCGACGGCCTGGTGCCGGCGATCGTGGAGCACCGCGATCCGGCCAGCATCGCCGCCAACGGCGTGGACGGTCCGTTCGCCGAGATCGCCTTCGATTTCCACCTGACCCCGCTGGTCGACGGCGTCGACAACCAGGCCAATCCGGCGCGCCGCCGCGCGGCCGCCTAGCCGACCGCGCACCGCGGCCACATCGCGGCCGCGGCGCAGCATCCAACGCCGTCTTCGGTTTCTGGCACCCGCTGCCGCCGACATCTCCGGTGGCGGTACGGATCCCTGCGTGCCGCCGCACGGCGGCCGCATCCACGTATCGGCTCGGAGGGAGGGCCCGATCATGCAACAGTTCCAAGATGCATCGCGCCGTGGGGCGCAGCGGTACGGCAAGCAGCGATGGAGCACGCTGCTGTGGACCGTGGCCGCGGTGTCCGGCGTTGCCGCCGCCAACAACGGTGTGGCCTTGCCCGGCTACGGCGCACAGACCCAGGGCTTGGCCGGCACCTCGATCGCCTTGCCGCTGGACGCGGCGGCCTCGGCCAACAACCCGGCCTGGATGGGCGCGGTCGGCGACCGCATCGATGCCGACCTCACCCTGATCTCGGCGCCGGTGCGCAGCCAGGTCGGCACGGCGCGCTACAAGGACGATGCGCTGATCCCGGTGCCGACCGCCGGCTACAACCGCCAGCTCAACGACGACCTGAGCCTGGGCGTGTCGGTGTTCGGCCATGGCGTGGCGCTCGACTATGGCACCCCGGTCTACGGCAGCCACGACACCCTGTCCAAGCTGCAGCAGGTGGTGCTGGCGCCGACCCTGGCCTGGCGCGTGGGCGAGCACCAGTACCTGGGCGTCTCGCCGCGGCTGGCCTACCAGCGCCTGCACATCGCCGGCCTGGAAGGCATCGGCTTCCAGTCGGCCGGTGCCGACGCCGCGTACGGCTATGGCGTGGCGCTGGGTTGGTATGGCCAGTTGGCGCCGGGGTTGAACGCAGGCGTCACTTGGTCAAGCCGCATCCGCTTCGGCCGCCTGCAGCGCTACCGCGGGCTACTGCCGGAAGGCCATCTAAACCTGCCGCAGCAGGCCGGTGCCGGCCTGGCCTGGCAGGCCAGCGACGCGCTGACCCTGGCCGCCGACTGGCTGTGGATCGACTGGTCCGGCGAGCGCGCCTATGGCAACCGCATCGACCAGGGCGGGGCGCTCGGCGATGCGGACGGCCCCGGCTTCGGCTGGCGCAGCCAACGCATCGTCCGATTCGGCGCCGACTACCGCCTCAACGATGCCTGGTCGCTGCGGCTTGGCTACTCGCGCGCCAGCCAGCTGATTCCCGACAGCCAGGCGCAGCTCGCGGTGCTGGCGCCGCTGGCGCAGTACCGCCACTACGCGCTGGGTGCGACCTGGCGGCTGTCGCCGCAGCTGTCGCTGAGCGGCAGCGTCACCCACGCGCCGGGCGGCGCGGTCGCCAGCGGCGGCGTGCAAGCCGGCACCTGCGATCTGACCTATCTCACCTTCGGCCTCGGCTGGACCTTCCGCTGAGCCATACGGAGACGATCCCATGCAAACCTATCTGTTGCTGCACGGTTCCTGGCACGACGGCCACGCCTGGGACGGCGTCGCCGCCCATCTGCGCGCGCACGGCGTGCAGGTGCATGCGCCGACCATCGCCGGGCATGGCGCCGGCGCCGATAAGCGCGTCTCCCATGCCGACTGCGTGGCCTCGGTGGTGGACTACGTGCGCCGCCACGACCTGCACGACCTGGTCGTGCTCGGCCACAGCTGGGGCGGCAGCATCGTGCAGCGCCTGGCCGAAGAGGAGCCGGAGCGCTGCAAGCGGCTGATCTTTCACAACGCCTTCGTGCTGCGCGACGGCGAGGCGCTGTTCGACCTGCTGCCGCCGCATTACCAGGCGCTGTGGAAGAACGCGGTCGATGCCGACGGCGGCATCATGCTGCCGTTCCCGATCTGGCGCGACGGCTTCATCGGCGACGCCGATCTGGCGCAGGCGCAGCAGGCCTACGCGCAATTGAGCCCGACGCCGGCGCGCAGCCATTTCGACGCGGTGCCGCTCAAGCGCTTCCACGAATTGCAGATCCCGCGCAGTTGGCTCTACGCCACCGACGACGTGGCCCTGCCGCCAGGCGAGTACGGCTGGCATCCGCGGCTGAGTGCGCGCCTGGGCGCCTACCGGCTGGTCAGCCTGCCGGGCAGCCACGAAGTGTGTTTCAGCGCGCCCGCGCTGCTGGCCGACAAGATCCTGCTGGCCGGCCGCGATTGACGATCCCCATCGGAGAACGCCAGATGACTCCTGCATCCCCCCTGCGCATCGGCATCGTCGGCGGTGGCATCGCCGGCGTCGGCCTGGCCCTGGGCCTGTGCCGTCACCGCCATCTCGACGTGCAGTTGTTCGAATCGGCGCCGGCCTTCGGCGAGATCGGTGCCGGCGTCTCGTTCGGCCCCAACGCGGTGCGCGCGCTGGCCGGGCTGGGCATGGGCGAGCCTTATGCCGACCTCGCCGACCGCACCCCCGCACCATGGCAGGACGTGTGGTTCGAATGGCGCCGCGGCGAGGACGCGCGGCTGTTGGGGCAAACCCTGGCGCCCGGGGTTGGCCAGTCGTCGGTGCACCGCGCCGATTTCCTCGATGCGCTGGCCACGCGTCTGCCGTTCGGGCTGGCCCGCTTCGGCAAGCGCGCGGTTGCCGTGGAGCAGGACGCCGATGCGGCGCGCGTGCGTTTCGCCGACGGCAGCCAGTACGAAGGCGACGTGCTGATCGCCGCCGACGGCATCAAGTCGGCCTTGCGCGGCGAGGTGCTGCACGCGCTCGGCCACGCGCCGGCGGCGCCGCGCTTCACCGGCACCTGCGCCTATCGCGGCCTGATCGACGCCGCGCGCTTGCGTGCCGCTTTCGCCGCGCGTGGCGTGGACGCGCACCTGGTCGACGTGCCGCAGATGCTGCTGGGCCTGGACGCGCACATCCTCACCTTCCCGGTGAAGCAGGGCCGGCTGATCAACGTGGTGGCCTTCGTCTCCGACCGCAGCGACCCGGCGCCGCAATGGCGTGCCGGCCAGGCCTGGGTACGCGAAGCCAGCCGCCGCGAGATGCTGGAGGCGTTCGCGCACTGGGGCGAAGCGGCGCGCACCCTGCTGGAGTGCATCGACACGCCCACCCACTGGGCGCTGCACGATCTGGCCGAGCTGCTCGGCTACGTGCACGGGCGGCTGGCGCTGATCGGCGATGCCGCGCACGCCATGCTGCCGCACCAGGGCGCTGGCGCCGGGCAGGGGCTGGAAGATGCCTATTTCCTGGCGCAACTGCTGGCCACGCCCGGCCTGACGCGCGGCGATCTGCCGGGCCTGCTGCAGGTCTACGAGCGCCTGCGCCTGCCGCGCGCCTGCCGCGTGCAGCGCACCTCGCGCGAGGCTGGCGAACTGTACGAACTGCGCGATCCGCAGGCCGGTGCCGATGACGCGCGGCTGGCACAGACCCTGGCGCAGCGCTTCGACTGGATCTGGACGCATGACCTGGAGGCCGAGGTCGCGCAGGGGCGGCGGATGCTGGTCGCGGGCGTCACCGCGGGCGGTTAGACAGGGACTGCGGCGGGTGGCATCGGCCGCACGCGGCGTGGAGACGGTGGTGCGGCTGGCTTGTGCCGCCCTGTTGCGACGCCCCGGACGTCCATCTCGCAAGCGGCGCAACGGTCAGGAAGCGTTCCGGTCGCCATGCCGGGATGCCCGCACCTGCGCTGGCCGGATGGCATGCGCAGGTCGCTGCATGGAGTGCAGGCCGTTCTTCTGCAACGCTGTCGAAGGCGAGGCGAGCAGGTACTGCACCAGGTCGTTGGGCGAGGCGCAATTGCGTGCATCCACGCATCCCGGCCACGACATCGTGCGGTCGCGTACAAGACGACCCGTCGGCATGCGGTGGTCGTCTTGCACCCTGGCAAAGGCGTGGTGCGCGAAGCGTCTGCTCGGCCGGCTTCAGTCGCGGAAGTTGTCGAACTGCAGCGGCAGCTCGAAATCGCTCTTCTTCAGCAGCGCGATCGCGTCCTGCAGGTCGTCGCGCTTCTTGCCGCTGACCCGCAGCTTGTCGCCGTTGATCTGCGCTTCCACCTTGAGCTTGGCCTCCTTGAGCGTGGCCACGATCTTCTTGCTCAGCTTCTGCTCGATGCCTTGCTTGACGGTGATCTTCTGCCGGGCGCCGGCCAGGTTGGTCTCCACGTCGCCGAACTCCAGGCAGCGCACGTCGATGCCGCGGGCCAGCAGGCGCGCGCGCAGGATGTCGGTCATCTGCTTGACCTGGAAGTCGCTGGGCGCCGACTGCGTGATGACCTGGTCGTCCAGTTCGAACTTGGCTTCCACGCCCTTGAAGTCGAAGCGCGTCGACAGCTCGCGGTTGGCCTGGTCGACGGCATTGGTCAGTTCGTGCTTGTCGACTTCGGACACGATATCGAAGGAAGGCATGGGTGGGTCCTCGGCAAAGATGCCTATCGTAAGACGTGCGGGCGAGGAGTGGGGCGCGGCAGGTGGGAAGTGGCAGCGCAGGTGTCGCAGGGGCTGGCACGTGCAGGGTGGGGTGGATGTCGGTTCCGGCGCGTTGCGCAATGGCATGCGTTGGTGGGCGCCGCGCGTCGCGACTGAAGTCGCTCCCACAAGAAGCGGCATCGGCCGGTGCGCCGGCTGGGGCCATGTGGGAGGGACTTCAGTCCCGACGCGATGAGCCCGGTACCACGCACATCGCCGATCGCGGCGATAATGCGCCGATGCCCAACTCCCGTTCCAATGCCGTCGCCGCCGCATGGATGATCGCCGCGGTCGCGTTCTTTTCGCTGATGGATGCGTCGATGAAGCAGCTCAGCGCGCACTATCCGGCGCTGCAGGTCGCGGCGCTGCGCGGCGGCGCCTCGCTGCCGTTCGTGCTGGTGTGGGTGCTGGCCAGCGCCGGGCCGCGCGCTATCTGGCCGGTGCGCTGGGGATTGCATCTGCTGCGCGGCGTGCTCGGCATCGCCATGATCGGCTGCTTCGCCTGGGCCTTGCGCAGCCTGCCGCTGTCCACCGCCTACACCATCTACTTCGTCGCGCCGCTGCTGGTGGCCGCGCTGTCGGTGCCGCTGCTGGGCGAATACGTGGGGCCGCGGCGCTGGGCGGCGATCGGCGTCGGCCTGGTCGGCGTGCTGGTGGTGCTGCGCCCCGGCATGGACGGGTTCGTCTCGCTGCCGGGGTTGATGGTGCTGCTGGCGGCCGTCGCGTACGCGGTGGCCTCAGTGCTGGTCAGCCTGCTGGCGCGCACCGACACGCCGCAGTCGCTGGTGGTGTGGTTCCTGCTGCTGATGGCGCTGGGCGCCGGCGCCCTGGCGCTCCCAGACTGGACCCCGCTGCGCGCGGCCGACGCCGGCTGGATCGCCGGCATGGGCCTGGCCGGGGCGCTGGGCCAGGTGGCGCTGACCCAGGCGTTCCGCCGCGGCGACGCCTCGCTGGTCGCGCCGCTGGAATACAGCGGCCTGCTGTGGGTGATCCCCTGGGACTGGCTGCTGTGGCGCAAGCTGCCCGATGCCTGGACCTGGGTGGGCGGGGCGATCATCGTCGCCAGCGGCCTGTACCTGCTGCACCGGGAGCGGATCCGCGCGGCGGCGCATCCGCCGCCGCAGGCGCGACCCTAGCCAACCGCAATGCGCGCCTACGTTAGAATCGAATGGAATAACGCACGCCACCTTGGCCTGCTAGGCTTTGCGCCCCCCGTCGCTGCCGGTCCCGCGCGTTGATCCAGTTCGAGCGCCTGCACAAGTCCTATTCCGTCGCCGGCCATCCGGTCGTGGCGCTGCATCCGCTCGACCTGCGCATCGAGGCCGGCGAGGTGTTCGGCATCATCGGCCATTCCGGCGCCGGCAAGTCGACCCTGATCCGGCTGATCAACCGGCTCGAGGAGCCCAGCGGCGGGCGCCTGATCATCGACGGCGAGGACGTCACCGCGCTGGACCGCGCCGGGCTGCGGACCCTGCGCCAGCGGGTGGGCATGATCTTCCAGCACTTCAACCTGCTGTCCTCGCGCACGGTCGCCGGCAACGTCGCCTTCCCGCTGGAACTGGCCGGTACGCCGCGCGCCGAGATCGACGCGCGGGTGGCCGAGCTGCTGGAGCGGGTCGGGCTGGCCGCGCATGCCGGCAAGTACCCGGCGCAGCTGTCGGGCGGGCAGAAGCAGCGCGTCGGCATCGCCCGCGCCCTGGCCACGCGGCCGCGGATCCTGCTGTGCGACGAG
The DNA here is from genome assembly GCF_040529045.1 of Xanthomonas indica. NCBI lineage: Bacteria > Pseudomonadati > Pseudomonadota > Gammaproteobacteria > Lysobacterales > Lysobacteraceae > Xanthomonas > Xanthomonas indica. Next base: position 1,299,730 of record NZ_CP131914.1, read on the forward strand.
GCCACCAGCGCGCTGGATCCGCAGACCACCGCCTCAGTGCTGGCGCTGCTGGCGCAGATCAACCGCGAGCTGGGCCTGACCATCGTGCTGATCACCCACGAGATGGAAGTGATCCGCCGGGTCTGCGACCGCGTGGCGGTGCTCGATGCCGGGCACCTGGTCGAGAGCGGGCCGGTCACCGAGGTGTTCCTGCATCCGCAGCATGCGACCACCAAGCGCTTCGTCTCCGAGGCCGAACACGTCGACGAGGCCGAGCTGTACCGCGATTTCACCGCGGTGGACGGGCGCATCCTGCGGCTGACCTTCCTCGGCACCGACACCTACGCACCGCTGCTCGGGCGCGTCGCCCGCGCCACCGCGGTGGACTACAACATCCTGTCCGGGCGCATCGACCGGATCAAGGACACCCCCTACGGCCAGCTCACCGTGGCCTTGGTCGGGGGCGACATGGATGCGGCGCAGGCCGAGTTCGTCGCTGCCGGCGTGCACGTGCAGGAGTTGCGCCGATGAGTCCGTTCGCCACCGCCGCCACCGGCTTCTTCCGCAATCTCGATGCCGGCAAGTGGAGCGAGATCGGCCGCGCCACCGTCGATACGCTGCTGATGCTCGGCGGCTCGCTGCCGCTGACCCTGCTGATCGGCCTGCCGCTGGGCGTGCTGCTGTTCCTCACCGGCCCGCGCCAGACGCATCAGAAGCCGCTGCTGTACGGCAGCCTGGCGCTGGTGATCAACGTGCTGCGCTCGGTGCCCTTCATCATTTTGATGATCGCGATGATCCCGCTGACCCTGTGGGCGATGGGCACCTCGCTGGGCGTGCGCGGCGCGATCCTGCCGCTGGTGGTGGGCGCGGCGCCGTTCTACGCGCGGCTCGTGGAGACCGCGCTGCGCGAAGTGGACCGCGGCGTGGTCGAGGCCAGCATGGCGATGGGTGCGACGACCTGGCAACTGGTGACGCGGGTACTGCTGCCGGAAGCGCGGCCTGGGCTGATCGCCGGCGCCACGGTGACCACCATCGCCCTGATCGGCTTCACCGCCATGGGCGGCGCGATCGGCTCCGGCGGCCTCGGCGACCTGGCCTACCGCGACGGCTACCAGCGCTCGCATGCCGACGTGGCCCTGGTGACGGTGGTGATCCTGCTGTTGCTGGTGCAGGCGCTGCAGATGCTCGGCGATCGCCTGGTCGCGCATTACAGCCGGCGCTGATGTCCCGCGCGCCGGCGTAGGAGCGGCGCGTGTCCCCGCGGCGGGATCAGCCGCGACCGCTGGCGCCAGAGCGGGCGCGGTGCCGGATCGCACACGCCGGGACGAGCGCCGCGCCTGCGCCAGGACGCACTCCCCGGCCTTTCGCCGCAGTGCGAGGCCAGGTCTGCTAGCGTGCTGACAGACCTGGCCGCTGCCCTTCTCCTTCCCCACGTTTCCCGGATACCTGCCATGACCCGATTCCCGTTCCGCCTCCTGCTCGCCAGCGCCGTGCTCGTCCTCGGCGGCTGCGGCAAGCCCGATGCCGGTGCCGCCAGCGACCACCTCAGCGTCGCCGCCACCGCGGTGCCGCACGCCGAGATCCTGGAGGTGGTCAAGCCGATGCTGGAGCAGCAGGGCGTGACCCTGGACGTGCGCGTGTTCAACGACTACGTGCAGCCCAACGACCAGGTGGTGCAGAAGCAGATCGACGTGAACTACTTCCAGACCGAGCCCTACCTGCAGGCCTACAACCGCGACCGCAAGAGCAACCTGGTCACCGTGGTCGGCGTGCACATCGAGCCGTTCGGCGCCTATTCGCGCCGGTACACGTCGCTGGACGCGCTGCCGCAGGGCGCCGACGTGGTGATCCCCAACGATCCCAGCAACAACAGCCGCGCGCTGATCCTGCTGGACAAGGCCGGCGTCATCAAACTCAAGGATCCGAGCAACGCGCTGTCCACGCAGCGCGACATCGTCGCCAATCCCAAGCAGCTGAAGTTCCGCGAGCTGGATTCGGCGATGCTGCCGCGGGTGCTGGACCAGGTCGACCTGGCGCTGATCAACACCAACTACGCGCTCGACGCCGGGCTCAATCCGACCCGCGACGCACTGGCGATCGAGAGCAAGGATTCGCCCTACGTGAACTTCCTGGTCGCGCGTCCCGACAACAAGGACGATCCGCGCGTGCAGAAGCTGGCCAAGGCGCTGACCAGCCCGGAAGTGAAGGCCTTCATCCAGCGCAAGTACCAGGGCGCGGTACTGCCGGCGTTCTGATCGGCCCACGCGCATGCCGTTGCTGCTGGCCATTCCGCTGGCGATCGTGATCGCCCTGGCGGTGACCGCGGTGCTGTTGCCGCTGTCGCTGCTGCAGCGATTCCGCATGGGCACGGCACGGCGCCAGGCGCGCGGCTGGCTGGTCGCGGTGCAACTGTGGTCGGCGCTGCTGTCCAGCGTGATGTTGCTGGTGTTCGCGCTGATCGCCGGGCACTGGTGGCCGGACGCTGCCACGTACGCGTTGGCGGGCTGGGGCATCGGCGTGCTGCTGGGGGCGCTCGGCAGCGTCGCCACCCGCTTCGAACCGCTGCCGCACGGCCTGCATTACACGCCGAACCTGTGGTTGGTGCTGGGCATGACCGCGTTGGTGGCGATCCGCATCGGTGCCGGGGTGTGGCAGGGCTGGCGTAGCCTGGTCGATGGCGCCACGTGGCCGGCCGAGGGCTGGATGAGTCATGCGAGCCTGCTGGCGGCCGCGGCCTTGTTGCTCGGCTATGCCTGCGCCTACGCTTGGCTGTTGCGGCGTCGCCTGCGCCGCTACACCCGCTACCGCGGTTTCGATCGCTCGCCGCGCTGAAAGCGGCCGCGCCTGCGGGCACACGCCATGCCGTTTCCGCTGGCGCGCGTTTGATCCAGCGCATGCACAAAAACAAACGGGCCCTTGCGGGCCCGTTTGCATTACGACTGAAGACGGAACGCTTAGAAGCGCGCGCCGACGCCGAAGCTGAACAGCCACGGATCCAGCTTCAGGTCTTCGCCGGTGCCTTCGCCGGCCACCTTCAGCTCCGGACGCGAGTGCATGTAGCGCGCATCGGCACGGGCGAACCAGGTGGAGTTGATGTTCATGTCCACGCCGACGGTGCCGATGGCGCCCTTGGCGGTGTCCAGGCTGACGTGCTGGTCGGCGTTAAGGCCGGCGAGCTTCTCGTTGCTGAAGTTGGACTCGTAGTAACCGACGCCGACGAACGGACGGAACACGTTGTCCGCCTGGCCGAAGTGGTACTGGCCGCTCAGCGCGATCGGCTGCTGCTCGACGGTGCCGACCTTGCCGATGCCATCGGCCTTGACGCGGTGGTTGAACTTGTCGGCAGCGCCCCACAGTTCGACCGCCCAGTTGTCGTCGATCAGCCAGCTGGCGCTGATGGTCGGCGCCGGGCCGCCATCGACGTCGAGGCCGGCGGCCGGCTTGGAATGCGGGTCGAGCAGGGTCGCGCTGCCGACGACGGAGAAGTGCTTGCCGGAAGCGGTATCGGCATCCTGTGCGAATGCGGCGGGCGCAAACGCAAGGGCGGACACGACAGCCAGGCTCAGGATCTGAATGGACCGCATGGGGTATCTCCTCATCTTTTTCTTGTGGGGCCACGGGAGTGGGCGCGCACACCGTATCGATGAGAAGATGAATCGTCGCCGACCCTCGCCGGACGAATGCAGGCGACGTTCAGGCACCCGCGCCTGAGGCTTGAAATAACGAGGTTTTAAGACTTTTGGCCGTTCATCCTGATGCGCGCGATGTGACGACGCAGCCGCTGTTGCAGGGCCTGCCCGCGCAGATACGCGACGATTGCCGGGTGCTGGTGCTCGGCTCCATGCCCGGCGTGGCGTCGTTGCAGCAGGCGCGCTACTACGCGCATCCGCGCAACCGGTTCTGGCCACTGATGGCGGCGTTGTGCGACTTCGATCCGGCGCTGGACGCTGCAGCGCGGGTGCAGGCGCTGCATGCGGCCGGCGTGGGCCTGTGGGACGTGATCGGCCAGTGCCGGCGCCGCGGCAGCCTGGACGCGGCGATCGTGCGCGGCAGCGAAGTGCCCAACGCCTTGCCCGAACGCATCGCGCAGTTGCCGCAGCTGCGCGCCATCGCCTGCAACGGCGCGGCGGCGGCGCAGGCGTTCGCGCGCTTCGTGCAGCCGCAGTTGCCGCTGCGCGATCCGCCGCTGGTGCTGTTGTCGCTGCCATCCAGCAGCCCGGCCAATGCCGCCTTCGCCTGGCCGCGCCTGCTGCAGGCGTGGTCACCGCTGCAGCAATGGCTGCGCGCCGATGGTCGGTGATTTAATGGCGCCCCCACAGGCGGCACCTGTGTAGGGGCGGCTTCAGCCGCGACGAGGCGCTGTCTCGACAACGCGCTGTCGCGGCTGAAGCCGCTCCTACGCGAGACGGCGCGCTGTGTGGCAACAACAGGTGATTGGCACTGCGCTGACGTTGCGCCGATGGATCAGCGTCGCACGCGCAGGCGCAGCCACAGCGTCTGCAGCGCCAGCACGGCGGCGAGCAGCAAGGCCACCCACGCCGCGGTCTGCGCACCGGCCAGCGTGCTCTCGGCCTGCTTGACGTAGACCGCCGCCAGCGCCCACAGCGCCGCCGCCGCATAGGCGAGATTGCCGCGCATCGCCCGGTTCATGGCCAGCAGCAGCGCCGCCGCCAGCGCGAACAACACCAGGCTCCACGGCAGCATCCGCTCGGTCGGCAGCCAGCGGTAGGCCACGATCACCTGTGCGGTGTTCAAGAATGCGGCCAGCGACAGCCAGCCGGCGTGCAGCGACAGCGGCAGCCAGGCCCACAGGGTCTGGCCGGGTTCGGCCGCCGGATCGCGCGACAGCCGCAGCGCGGCCAGCAGCATCGCCGCCAGCGCGGTCCAGATCACCGCCAGCGCCACCAGGAAGTGCTGCTGGGAGAACACCGGCATCCACGCCGCGGTCAGCGCGAAGCCCAGCGCCGCCGGTGCCCGCACCTGCGCCAGCGCGCTGCCGCGGCGGCGCCGCGCGCTGCATTGCCACAGGCCGAAGGCCAGGTCGAGCAGGAAGATCACGCCCCAGATTGCGAAGGCGTAGCCGGCGGCGACGATCAGGGTCGGGTAGCGGTCGGAAATGGCGCCATTGGTGGGGCCGAATGCGCCACGTTGCCCGAACCAGGCGACCAGCGGCATCGCCAACGCCATCAACAACACCAGGATCCGCATGCCTGCCCTCCGGAAATCTGCGGTGAGCCTAGCGGCGGTGCCGTGAAGGCGGCGCGCCGGCGCTGGTGCGCAACATGCGCCGGCGTACTGTCCGCCGGCAGCGGCGCCGGGTACAGGCGATCGGGCTTTTTTGCCCGGCAAAGGTTGGCGCTGCGGCTGCGGGCCGCCACAATAGGGGTTTCCCCCTCATTAGTTGCCGGAGTTGCCCGCATGGCCGAAATCAAGGAAGCACTTGTCCCCGATATCGGTGACTACAGCGACGTCCCGGTAATCGAAGTGCTGGTGGCCGTCGGCGACACGGTGAAGAAGGACCAGAGCCTGGTCACCCTGGAATCGGACAAGGCGACGATGGAAGTGCCGTCGCCGTTCGCCGGCGTGGTCAAGGAGATCAAGGTCAAGGTCGGCGACAGCCTGTCCGAAGGCAAGGTGGTGGCGCTGATCGAAGTGGCCGAGGGCGGTGCCGGCGCCGCACCCGCCGCGCCTGCGGCCGCCAAGGCCACCCCCGCGCCGGCCCAGCAGGCCGCCGCCCCGGCCGCCGCGCCCGCGCAGAATGCGGTCAAGCCGGCCCCGGCCGCTGCCGCGCCCGCCGGCGTGGTCGAGGCGCGGGTGCCGGACATCGGCGACTACAGCGACGTGCCGGTGATCGAGGTGCTGGTCGCGGTCGGCGACACGGTCAAGAAGGACCAGGGCCTGGTCACCCTGGAGTCGGACAAGGCGACGATGGAAGTGCCCTCGTCGGTGGCCGGCGTGGTCAAGGAACTCAAGGTCAAGGTCGGCGACAGCCTGTCCGAGGGCAAGGTGGTGGCGCTGATCGAAGTGGCCGGCAGCGATGCCGACGCGCCGTCCGCATCCGCGGTCCAGCCCAGCGCCGAGACCGGCGGCGGCGTGGAGCCGGTGCCGGCCTCGTCGGCGCCGGACAAGCTGGCCCAGCGCGAGATCGCCCAGGTCCAGGCCACGGCGACGGCCAAGGCGGCCGCGCCGTCCGCCACCCAGAGCAGCCCGCCGGTGGCGTTCGACGCCGACAGCGTGCTGCCGCAGAAGGTGCCCTACGCCAGCCCGGCGGTGCGCGTGTTCGCCCGCGAACTCGGCGTGGACCTGTTCCAGGTCAACGGCTCGGAGCAGGGCGGCCGCATCACCAAGGATGACGTGCAGCGCTACGTCAAGGCGGCGCTGTCCGGCGCCGCGCCGGCCGCTACCGGGGCCGCGCCTGCCGCGGGCGGCAACGGCCTGAACCTGCTGCCGTGGCCGAAGGTGGACTTCGCCAAGTTCGGCGAGGTCGAGGTCAAGCCGCTGTCGCGGATCAAGAAGATCTCCGGCGCCAACCTGGCGCGCAACTGGGCGATGATCCCGCACGTCACCCAGTTCGAGCAGGCCGACATCACCGACCTGGAAGCCCTGCGCGTGGCGCTGAACAAGGAGAACGAGAAGGCCGGCATTAAGCTGACCATGCTCGCCTTCCTGCTCAAGGCCAGTGCCGCGGCGCTGAAGCAGTTCCCCGAGTTCAACGCCTCGCTCGACGCCAGCGGCGAGAACCTGACCCTGAAGAAGTACTTCCACATCGGCTTCGCCGCCGACACCCCGAACGGGCTGGTCGTGCCAGTGATCCGCGACGTGGACAAGAAGGGCGTGGTCGAACTGGCGCGCGAGAGCGGCGAACTGGCCAAGAAGGCGCGCGACGGCAAGCTCGGCCCGGCCGACATGAGCGGCGGCTGCTTCTCGATCAGCTCGCTCGGCGGCATCGGCGGCACCGCCTTCACCCCGATCGTCAATGCGCCGGAAGTGGCGATCCTGGGCGTATCCAAGTCCTCGATCCAGCCGGTCTGGAACGGCAAGGAATTCGCCCCGAAGCTGCTCCTGCCGCTGTCGCTGAGCTACGACCACCGGGTCATCGACGGCGCCGCCGCGGCGCGTTTCACCACCTACCTGAGCCAGGTGCTGGCGGACATGCGCCGCGTGCTGCTGTAAGCCCTGTCGTCACGGCGCCGCGTCCGTCGCGGCGCCGGTTTTCCCCCACCTGCGCGCGCCGCCTGTTTGCGCGGTCGCGCCGACGAACTGCAAATGCCTCTCGCCGCGGCGAGGGGTCACAGGAGAAGCTGCATGGCGGTCATTGAGGTCAAGGTCCCGGATATCGGCGACTACAGCGACGTTCCGGTCATCGAGGTGCTGGTCGCCGTCGGCGACACGGTGAAGAAGGATCAGGGCCTGGTGACGCTGGAGTCGGACAAGGCCACGCTGGAAGTGCCGTCCGCGGCCGCCGGCGTGATCAAGGAACTGAAGGTCAAGCTCGGCGACACCCTGTCCGAGGGTGCGGTGATCGCGCTGCTGGAGACCGCCGATGGCGCCGCCGCAGGCGCGCCTGCCGCGGCCCCGGCCGAGGTGCCGGCCAGCAAGCCGCCGGTGGCGCCGTCGCACCGCGCGCCGGCCGAGCCGCCGGCGCCCAAGCCGGCCCTTGCCAGCGGCAAGCCCGCCGACATCGAATGCAAGATGGTGGTGCTCGGTGCGGGCCCCGGCGGCTACACCGCCGCGTTCCGCGCCGCCGACCTGGGCCTGGATACGGTGCTGATCGAGCGCTACGCCAGCCTCGGCGGCGTCTGCCTCAACGTCGGCTGCATTCCCTCCAAAGCGCTGCTGCACGCGGCCGCGGTGATCGACGAGGTCGCCCATGCCGGCGACTTCGGCGTGGACTTCGGCAAGCCCAAGATCACCCTGGACAAGCTGCGCGAGTACAAGGAGAAGGTGGTCGGCAAGCTCACCGGCGGCCTGGCCAGCATGGCCAAGCAGCGCAAGGTGCGCACCGTCACCGGTGTGGCGTCGTTCGTGTCGCCGAACGAGTTGGAAATCGTCGGTGCCGACGGCACGACCCAGCTGCTGCGCTTCGAGCACTGCATCGTCGCCGCCGGGTCGCAGGCGGTGAAGCTGCCGAACTTCCCGTGGGACGACAAGCGGGTGATGGACTCCACCGACGCGCTGGAACTGCAGGAGATCCCCAAGACCCTGCTGGTGGTCGGCGGCGGCATCATCGGCCTGGAAATGGCCACCGTGTACAGCGCGCTGGGCAGCAAGGTCACCGTGGTCGAGTTCATGGACCAGTTGATGCCGGGCGCCGACAAGGACCTGGTCAAGCCGCTGGCCGACCGCTTGAAGAAGCAGGGCGTGGAGGTCCATCTCAAGACCAAGGCGGCCGAGGTCAAGGCCGACAAGAAGGGCATCACCGTGACCTTCGAGGCCGCCACCGCGGGCGAGACCCCGGCGCTGGCCGCCACCACCTACGACCGCGTGCTGGTCGCGGTGGGCCGCGCGCCCAACGGCAAGAAGATCGGCGCCGACAAGGCCGGCATCAACGTCACCGAGCGCGGCTTCATTCCGGTCGACCGGCAGATGCGCACCAACGTGCCGCACATCTTCGCCATCGGCGACATCGTCGGTAACCCGATGCTGGCGCACAAGGCCACCCACGAGGGCAAGCTGGCCGCGGAAGTGGCTGCCGGCGAGAAGAAGGAATGGGTGGCGCGAGTGATCCCGTCGGTGGCCTACACCAACCCGGAGATCGCCTGGGTCGGCGTCACCGAAACCGAGGCCAAGGCCAAGGGGCTGAAGGTCGGCGTGGCCAAGTTCCCGTGGGCGGCCAGTGGCCGCGCCATCGGCATCGGCCGCACCGAGGGCTTCACCAAGCTGATCTTCGACGAGGAGACGCACCGCATCATCGGCGGCGCGATCGTCGGCGTGCACGCCGGCGACCTGCTGGCCGAGATCGGCCTGGCGATCGAGATGGGCGCCGAGGCCGAGGACATCGGCCACACCATCCACGCGCATCCGACCCTGAGCGAGTCGGTCGGCATGAGCGCCGAGGTCTACGACGGCACCATCACCGATCTCTACATCCCCAAGAAGAAGTGATGTCCTGAGCGACCGCGCCGCCGCGCGCGGTGCGGTCGCGGCCATGGTGGACCGACGCAGGGAGGTCGAGGTGGGGCAGGGCACGCTATGTCCGGAACTGCAGGCGCTGCTGCAGCGCGAACTCGCCGCCGGCAACCGCATCGCCGAGCCGCCGCGGCGGACCGACTGGCCGCATCCCGGCTCGGTCTTCGTGTCGCTGAAGCGCGACTTGCGCAGCGACGTGGCGTCGCTGCCGGCGTCGCTGCAGCATGCGATCTGCACCGACCCGCACTACGGCTGGCACGACGAGTGCTACTGCACGACGCACCGGCACCTGCTGGTGGCCGGTGCGACCAAGCCGCCCTGAGTCCGCTGCGTCGGCAACATGGCACGCCAGCAGGAACGCAAAAGGCCCGCACATGGCGGGCCTTTCGCTTGTAGCGCGCGTGGATCGTCGATCAGAACGCGAAGGTCACGCCCGCGACCGGGCCCTTGAACTCCTGCTTCAGGCCGACGCTGGCGTTGTCGCGCTTGCGGTCCACGTCCAGCTTGAACCAGTCGTAGCCGGCGAAGATGCCGAAGTTGCGGGTGAAGCGGTACTCGACGATGGCGTTGGCGCGGCTCAGGTCGCCGTCGTAGTCGCCGAAATCGCCCCACTTGGTGTTGAGGTACTGGCCCTGGATGTTGAACAGCCAGTGCTCGCTCGGGTGTGCGGTGAAGCGCAGGCCGACCACCGGCGCGGCGCCGTCTTCGCTCTCGTCCAGGAAGGTGCCGGTGTAGACCGGACCCAGGTCGGCGTAGGCATTGGATTCCACCTTGGCCCACTCGGCACCGATCTGCAGGCCCATGCTGAACTGCGGGTTGTCGATCACCGAGTAGTCGTACACCAGGCTCGCCACCTGGTACTTCAGTTCGCCCTTGACGAAGCTGCCCGACGGCACGGTCACGCCGCCCAGGCTGACGTCCTCGCCCAGTTCCTCGCGGCGGTCCTTGTCGAACTTGAAGTAGTCGAAGATCAGGCGCTGGCGGGTGCTGAGGCGGAACACGCCGTCCACGCGCGGCTCCCATTCCTTGCCGCCGAAGTTGAAGTCCTGCGAGCCGGAAATGGCATTGCCGTTGATCACGGCATTGCCGCGCAGGGTGTTCTCGTTGTCGACGTTCATCGCGCCCACACGCAGGGTGAAGCGGTCATCGCCGTCTTCGGCGTGGGCGGGCAGGGCATAAGCGGCGGCGAGCGCGCACGGCAGCGCCAGGGCAAGCAGGTGTTTCATGGGGGACAAGCTCCGTCGTCTTGGGATTTTTTGGATAGGGCGTCGATGGCAATGCCAGCGCGTGGCGTCACTATCCTTAAATCTGCGTCCACCATTCGTGAAAGTATGGTGGCTCGACCCGGCACACGCGTCCCAGAACGCGCAACAAAAGAGCCCCGGCAAGGACCGGGGCTCGGCGGGTCTGCGCTGTGGGCCGACGAGGATGGGCGCAGTCCCTGTCCGATCAGACAGGGCAGTGGACAGAAAGTTCCCCCGCAAAGACGTGCTGCGACGCCGCATTCGGTGCCGGTGGCGGACGGCCGCCGTGCTATCGTCTACGAGCGGACGGGCCTGCGGACGCCGTCAGGACCCTTGGCGGTTGTCTCGCAAATTGTCCCATTGCTATAATTCCGCGGCTCGACGGACGCGAAGACGTCCTCAATCCACCACCAATTGCAGGATTTTCTGTGCTGAACTCCGTTGATGCGGGTCGGCGGCTGATGCTGCGCGCAGCGATTTACCCGCTGGTGGCGGTGGCCGTGGTGTCCCTGCTGTTCCTGCTGCTGGGACCGAAATACGCGATGGGCGCCGCCGCAACCGGGCTGGCGACCGTGGCAGGGGGATGGCTGGCCGCACGCACCGCGCTCAATGGCGGCGTGCAGGCGGCAGGCTCGGCGCTGGCGCGGTTGATCGTGGCCATGGTGCTGAAGTGGGTGTTGGTGTTCGCGGTGCTGGCGCTGGGCTTTGCCTGGTGGCGGTTGCCTCCTCTGGCCCTGTTGGCGGGTATCGCCGTCGGGCTGATGTTCCAGGTTCTGGCTCTGGCCAGGCGTTGATCGAATCAAGAAAAGGCTCAGGACTCATGGCGGGCGAGGCAGAAACCCCTACCTCCTACATCCAGCACCATCTGCACAACCTCACCTTCCAGGTGCAGGAAGGCGGGTTCTGGCAATTGCACGTCGACACCCTGGTGATGTCGCTGCTGATGGGCCTGCTGATGGTGTTCGGCTTCTGGCTGGCCACGCGCAAGGCCACCGCCGGCGTGCCCGGCAAGTGGCAGGCGTTCGTGGAAATCATGCTGGAGTTCGTCGACCGCCAGGCCAAGGACACTTACCACGGCACCAGCAAGCTGGTGACCCCGATCGCGATCACCCTGTTCTTCTGGATCCTGTTGATGAACCTCATCAAGATGATCCCGGCGGACTTCCTCGCGATCCCGCTGAGCTGGGCCGGCGTGCACTACTGGAAGCCGGTGCCCACCGCCGACGTCAATGCCACCCTCGGCATGTCGATCAGCGTGTTCTTCCTGATGCTGTTCTTCTCGCTGCGCTCCAAGGGCGTGGGCGGGATGACCAAGGAATTCCTCACCGCGCCGTTCGGCAAGTGGATGCTGCCGTTCAACCTGATCCTCAATATCGTCGAATGGCTGAGCAAGCCGGTGTCGCTGGCGATGCGACTGTTCGGCAACATGTTCGGCGGCGAGATCGTGTTCCTGCTGATCTGGGTGCTGGGCGGTGCCGGCATCCTCGGTGCGCTGGCCGGCGGCGCGTTCGGCTTCGGCTGGATGCTGTTCCACCTGCTGGTGATTCCGCTGCAGGCGTTCATTTTCATGATGCTGTCCATCGTGTACCTGAGCCTGGCGGAAGACAGCCACTGACGTTTCTGTTTCACGCGTTCTAAGCAACCCTTCGTTCGATTCACCATCCTCAAGCAACTTTGTTCCTGGAGAAAACCATGTACTTCGCCGTCCTGACCAACCTCGCCCAAGTCCAGAGCTCCACCGTCCTCGCCGTCGGCATCATGATCGGCCTGGCCGCGCTGGGCGCCGGCCTCGGTCTGGCCATCATGGCCGGCAAGTTCCTGGAATCGGCCGCGCGCCAGCCGGAACTGATCCCGGTGCTGCAGGTCCGCATGTTCATCACCGCCGGCCTGATCGACGCCGCGTTCATCATCAGCGTCGCGGTCGGCCTGCTGTTCGCGTTCGCCAACCCGATGATCGGCGAGTTCGTCGCGCGTCTGCCGCAGGGCGGTTGATCCCGTCGTACCGGCGTGCGGTCGCCGCAGGCGGCCGCCGCTACGGATGAAGGTTCGGACGCGTCGCCGTGCTGGCGGCGCGTCCACCCCGTCACCATTGGCTGAGCGTACCCCATGAATATCGGTCTCACCCTCTTTGCCCAGGCGCTGGCGTTCGCCGGTCTGATCTGGATCGTCGCGACCAAGATCTGGCCGCCGCTGATGCAGGCCATCGAAGAGCGCCAACAGAAGATCGCCGAAGGCCTGGCCGCTGCCGATCGCAGCCAGAAGGATCTGGCGCAGGCGCAGGAAAAGGTCAACGAAGCGTTGAAGGACGCCCGCATCAAGGCCAACGAGATCATCGACCAGGCGCATGCGCGCGCCAACCAGATCGTCGAGGCGGCCAAGCACGAGGCGATCGTCGAAGCCAACCGGCAGAAGGAACTGGCCCAGGCCGAGATCGACGCCGCGGCAAACCGCGCGCGCGAGGACCTGCGTCGCCAGGTGTCGCTGCTGGCGGTGAGCGGCGCCGAGAAGCTGCTCAAGCGCGAAATCGACGCCAACGCCCACAAGGCGCTGCTCGACGAGCTGGCGGCGGAGATCTGAGATGAGCCAGGCCCTCACACTGGCGCGTCCTTACGCTCGCGCCGCGTTCGCCGCGGCCAGCGACGCCGGCAAGCTCGCGCCCTGGTCGCAGGCGCTGGCGTTCTCCGCCCAGGTCGCGGCCGACCCGCGCGTGGCCGCGTTGCTGCACAACCCGCTGCTGCAGCGCGAGCAGGCGGTGTCGCTGCTGGCGCCGGAAGCGGCCGACGAGCAGTACCAGCGCTTCCTGAGCCTGCTGGCCGAAGGCCAGCGGCTGCCGCTGCTGCCGGAGATCGCCGGTCTGTACGACCAGCTGCGGGCCGAGGCCGAGCGCGTGGTGCAGGCCAACGTGACCTCCGCGACGGCGCTGAGCGATGCCGAGGTGGCCTCGCTGAAGGTGGCGCTGAAGCAGCGCTTCGGCCGCGAGGTCGAGATCACCACGGCGGTGGACGCTTCGCTGATCGGCGGCGCGGTGATCGACGCCGGCGACGTGGTCATCGACGGTTCGTTGAAAGGCAAGCTCTCGCGTCTGCAGTCCGCATTGGCCCACTAAGAAACGGGAATGGCGAATAGAGAGGAGAGAACCCGGCCCGGCGGCGACGCCACCCGCGATTCCCGATTCCCCATTCCCGATTCTCAAAGAAGCTAACCACACGTCGCCATCCGCCCTTGCGCGATGGACGATCCGAAGGAAACCAAGATGGCAACCACGCTCAACCCCTCCGAAATCAGCGAACTGATCAAGAACCGCATCGAGCAGGTCAAGCTGGCCGCGGAGTCGCGCAACGAAGGTACGGTCACCAGCGTGTCCGACGGCATCGTGCGCATCTTCGGCCTGGCCGACGTGATGCAGGGCGAAATGATCGAACTGCCGAACGACACCTACGCCCTGGCGCTGAACCTGGAGCGCGACTCGGTCGGCGCCGTGGTGCTCGGCGACTACGAGAACCTGCGCGAAGGCGACGTGGCCAAGACCACCGGCCGCATCCTGGAAGTGCCGGTCGGCAAGGAACTGCTGGGCCGCGTGGTCAACGCGCTGGGCGAGCCGATCGACGGCAAGGGCCCGCTGGGCACCAGCCAGACCGCGCCGGTGGAGCGCGTGGCGCCGGGCGTGATCTGGCGCAAGTCGGTCGACCAGCCGGTGCAGACCGGCTACAAGTCGGTCGACGCGATGATCCCGATCGGCCGCGGCCAGCGCGAGCTGGTCATCGGCGACCGCCAGACCGGCAAGACCGCGCTGGCCATCGACGCGGTGATCAACCAGAAGAACACCGGCATCAAGTGCGTGTACGTGGCGATCGGGCAGAAGGCCTCGACCGTCGCCAACATCGTGCGCAAGCTGGAAGAGAACGGCGCGCTGGCGCACACCATCGTGGTCGCCGCGACCGCCTCCGAATCGGCGGCGATGCAGTACATCAGCGCCTACGCCGGCTGCACCATGGGCGAGTACTTCATGGACCGCGGCGAAGACGCGCTGATCGTGTACGACGATCTGTCCAAGCAGGCCGTGGCCTACCGCCAGATCTCGCTGCTGCTGAAGCGCCCGCCGGGCCGCGAAGCCTACCCGGGCGACGTGTTCTACCTGCACAGCCGCCTGCTGGAGCGCGCTGCGCGCGTGTCCGAGGAGTACGTGGAGCAGTTCACCAAGGGCGAGGTCAAGGGCAAGACCGGTTCGCTGACCGCGCTGCCGATCATCGAGACCCAGGCCGGCGACGTCTCCGCGTTTGTGCCGACCAACGTGATCTCGATCACCGACGGCCAGATCTTCCTGGAAACCGACCTGTTCAACGCCGGCATCCGCCCGGCGGTGAACGCCGGTATCTCGGTGTCGCGCGTCGGCGGCGCCGCGCAGACCAAGATCATCAAGAAGCTCTCCGGCGGCATCCGCATCTCGCTGGCTCAGTACCGTGAGCTGGCGGCGTTCGCGCAGTTCGCCTCGGACCTGGACGAAGCCACCCGCAAGCAGCTCGAGCGCGGTCAGCGCGTCACCGAGCTGATGAAGCAGAAGCAGTACATGCCGATGTCCATCGCCAACCAGGCGCTGTCGATCTACGCGGTCAACGAGGGCTACCTCGACGACGTGCCGGTCAACAAGCTGCTGGCGTTCGAAGAGGGCCTGCACGCCCACTTCGCCAACACCCAGGGCGAGCTGATCGCCAAGGTCAACGACACCGGCGACTGGAACGGCGACATCGAGGCCGCGTTCAAGAAGGGCATCGGCGAGTTCAAGACCACGGGTAGCTGGTAAATCAGTTGCAGGGAATCGGGAATAGAGAATAGGGAATCGTAGGAGCGGGATCCGGGCTTGCCCATTTCCGATTCTCCATTCCCCATTCCCACGAAGCGAGCAAAGCGAGCGAGAGCATGGCAGGCGGACGCGAAATCAAATCCAAGATCAAGAGCGTGCAGAACACCCGCAAGGTGACGCGCGCGCTCGAGATGGTCTCGGCCTCCAAGATCCGCAAGGCGCAGGATCGGATGAAGACCTCGCGTCCGTACGCGCAGGCGATGAAGCAGGTGATCGGGCATCTGGCGCAGGCCAGCACCGACTACACCCATCCGTTCCTGGTGCAGCGCGAGTCGGTCAAGCGCGTCGGCTACATCGTGATCTCCTCCGATCGCGGCTTGGCCGGCGGCCTGAACAACAACCTGTTCCGCAAGATGCTGGGCGAAGTGCGCCAGTGGCAGGACCAGGGCGCGGGCGTGGACGTGGTCACCATCGGCCAGAAGGCCTCGGTGTTCTTCCGCCGGCTCAAGGTGGACATGGTCGGCAGCGTCAGCCACCTGGGCGACCAGCCGCGCGTGGAGCAGTTGATCGGCGTGATCAAGGTGATGCTGGATGCGTTCACCGAAGGCAAGCTGGACCGCGTGTATCTGGTCTACAACCGCTTCGTCAACACGATGACGCAGAAGGCCAGCTTCGACCAGCTGCTGCCGCTGCCGGCGGCCGAGAGCCAGGTCGCGCACCACGACTGGGACTACCTGTACGAACCCGATGCCGCGAGCGTGCTCGAGCACGTGATGACGCGCTACATCGAGTCGCTGGTGTACCAGGCGGTACTGGAGAACGTGGCCTCCGAGCATGCGGCGCGCATGGTCGCGATGAAGGCGGCCAGCGACAACGCCAGCAAGCTGATCAGCACCTTGCAGTTGGTCTACAACAAGGCGCGCCAGGCCGCGATCACCCAGGAAATTTCCGAAATCGTCGGCGGCGCGGCCGCTGTGTAGCCGGGAATAGGGAATGGAGAAACGGGAATGGTCGCAACATCGCTCGATCTTCCCATTCCCGATTCCCCGTTCCCCATTCCCGACACCAGTTTCGAACAGACATTAGTGGAGTTATCCAAATGAGTCAGGGCAAGATCGTTCAGATCATCGGCGCGGTCGTCGACGTCGAATTCGCGCGTGCCGATGTGCCGAAGGTGTACGACGCACTGAAGGTCGACGGCACCGCCATCACGCTGGAAGTGCAGCAGCAGTTGGGCGACGGCGTCGTGCGCACGATCGCCCTCGGCTCCACCGACGGCCTCAAGCGCAACCTGGTCGCCACCAACACCGGCCGTGCGATCTCGGTGCCGGTCGGCGCCGGCACGCTGGGCCGCATCATGGACGTGCTGGGCCGCCCGATCGACGAGGCCGGCGACGTGCAGGCCACCGACCATTGGGAAATCCACCGCGCGGCGCCGACCTACGAAGACCAGTCCTCGGCCACCGAGCTGCTGGAGACCGGCATCAAGGTCATCGACCTGATGTGCCCGTTCGCCAAGGGCGGCAAGGTCGGCCTGTTCGGCGGCGCTGGCGTCGGCAAGACCGTCAACATGATGGAACTGATCAACAACATCGCCAAGGCGCACTCGGGTCTGTCCGTGTTCGCCGGCGTGGGCGAGCGTACCCGCGAGGGCAACGACTTCTACCACGAGATGAAGGACTCCAACGTCCTGGACAAGGTGGCGATGGTGTACGGCCAGATGAACGAGCCGCCGGGCAACCGCCTGCGCGTCGCGCTGACCGGCCTGACCATGGCCGAGTACTTCCGCGACGAGAAGGACGCCTCGGGCAAGGGCAAGGACGTGCTGCTGTTCGTCGACAACATCTACCGCTACACCCTGGCCGGCACCGAAGTGTCGGCGCTGCTGGGCCGCATGCCGTCGGCGGTGGGCTACCAGCCGACCCTGGCCGAGGAAATGGGCGTGCTGCAGGAGCGCATCACCTCGACCAAGTCCGGCTCGATCACCTCGATCCAGGCCGTGTACGTGCCCGCGGACGACCTGACCGACCCGTCGCCGGCGACCACCTTCGCCCACCTCGACGCCACCGTCGTGCTGTCGCGTAACATCGCCTCGTTGGGTATCTACCCGGCGGTGGACCCGCTCGACTCGACCAGCCGCCAGCTGGACCCGAACGTGATCGGCCACGAGCACTACGACACCGCCCGCCGCGTGCAGTCCACCTTGCAGAAGTACAAGGAACTGAAGGACATCATCGCGATCCTGGGCATGGACGAACTGTCCGAAGAGGACAAGCAGGCCGTGTCGCGCGCGCGCAAGATCGAGCGCTTCTTCAGCCAGCCGTTCCACGTGGCCGAAGTGTTCACCGGCTCGCCGGGCAAGTACGTGTCGCTGAAGGACACCATCCGCGGCTTCAAGGCCATCGTCGACGGCGAATACGACCACCTGCCGGAGCAGGCCTTCTACATGGTCGGCGGCATCGAGGAAGCGGTCGAGAAGGCCAAGAAGATGGCCGAGAAGGCGTAAGAGCCGGGATTCGGCATTCGGGATTAGGGATTCGCAAGGCGGCATCGAGGACAAGGGAGTGGGAGTGAGGACAAGGCGGCGCGACTGCTTTGCCCAATCCCCAATCCCCAATCCCCAATCCCGCCTCGCGCCAGCGAGGTAACCATGAGCACCATCCGTTGCGACATCGTCAGCGCCGAGCATGAGATCTACCACGGCGACGCCACCCTGGTGGTCGCGACCGGCGAACTGGGCGAGTTGGGCATTGCCCCGAAGCACGCGCCGTTGATCACCCGGCTCAAGCCCGGCAAGGTGGTGGTGACCACCCCGAGCGGCGAGCAGTTGGATTTCGCCATTTCCGGCGGCATCCTCGAGGTGCAGCCGCAGGTGGTGACGATCCTGGCCGATACCGCGATCCGCGCGCAGGACATCGACGAGGCGTCGGTGCGCAAGGCCAAGGAAGAAGCCGAGCGCCTGCTCGCCAACCGCGGCGAAGGCATGGACGTGGCCGAGGCGCAAGCCAAGCTGGCCGAAGTCACCGCGCAGTTGCAGGCGCTGGAGCGCCTGCGCAAGAACCTCAAGCACTGACACGGCGCGCGCCGGTAGACCAGGGGGCAGCTGTGGGCAAGGCGATCGCCTATCTCGTTATCGTCCTGGTCGGCGTGCTGCTGCTGCGCAGCACCGGGCTGTTCGATGGCATGTTCAGTCGCGGCAATCTGCAGGAGCGTGACGACTTCTGGCAAAAGACCGCCAGTGCAGAAGCCCCGGTCGGAACCGCAAAGACGGCGGTGGAGGCGCTCGCGTCGCGCCATGGTGTCGTGCTCGAGTGTTTCAGTTCCTCGCTCACCCCGCCCGTGACCGAGTGCAATGGCGTCGATCCGACCGCCAAGGGCGGCACGGCTGGCCATCCGGTGACGCTGCAACTGAACTTCACGTTCCACGGCGACACATTGGCTGCGTTCGAGACGAGCCGGCGGGTCCTTCAGTAGACCAAGCCTATCCGCTTCGCCCCGGCCGGCACCGATGGCGTGCAGGCGGCCTGGCGCAGGTCACGCAGGCAGTGGCACGCGCAAGAGCGATTGTTCGACAAGTGCGGTGGACGCATCGGCGTTTGCGGGCGTCGTCGCGTTCCATGCAGCCGCTCAGCCATGGTGCCGTGCCGCGCTGACCGCTTTCGCCCGGGAGTTCGACGGCTCGCCCTCGTTCTGCGACCTGTCGGCCAAGCGTTTTGTGGACACGCTGCGCTTATGCGCATTCTTTGACCCTCGTCGCGCCGCCGCCGCCGCGCACTGCGACGCAGCGCACGGCGCTGGCTTGCTGGTCGCTGACTCGGCAGTGCCGCCATGCGACAAGACGCGAGTGTGGTCATCGTCCGGTCCGTGGACTGCGGCAAGATGGCGGCCCGATCTGCGGTCCATCCCCCATCCGCAGACGGTTACCGGAGAATCGAGATGAGCCTGTCCGCTTCCGTTCCTCGTCCCTGCGTCCATGCGCTGACCGCCATGCTCGCCGGCGCCATGTTGATGGGATGTGCCTTGCCCGCGCGCAGCGCCACCCCGCTGGAGCCGCTGCTGGACCGCATCGTCGAGCGCAATGCGATCGGCGACCAGGTCGCGCTGAGCAAGTGGGACAGCGGCAAGCCGGTGCTGGATGCCACGCGCGAGGCCGCGGTGCTGGCCAGCGTGCGCGAGCAGGCGCCGGCCCACGGCGTGGATCCGGACGATGCGGCGCGCTTCTTCGGCATGCAGATCGAATCCAACAAGCTGGTGCAGTACGAATTGCTGTCGCGGTGGCACCTGCGCGGCCGCGCGCCCAACAGCCCGCGCCCGGACCTGACCGCGCTGCGTGCGCGCCTGGATCAGTTGCAGGGTGAGATGCTGGATGCGCTGCAGGCCAGTGCTGCGGTGCGCCAGGCGCCCGACTGCCCGGCCACGACCGCGCGCGCGGCCGAGGCCTATGCGCTGCGCTGGCAGC
Organism: Xanthomonas indica; assembly: GCF_040529045.1. Taxonomy (NCBI): domain Bacteria; kingdom Pseudomonadati; phylum Pseudomonadota; class Gammaproteobacteria; order Lysobacterales; family Lysobacteraceae; genus Xanthomonas; species Xanthomonas indica. Next base: position 1,319,342 of record NZ_CP131914.1, read on the forward strand.
TGGACCAACTGCACCGCACCGCGCTGGTGCGCAGCCTGGGCGATTTCTGCCACTGAGTCGCGGAGAGCCTGGCCGGCGACGTCTGGCCTGCGTCGGAGCGGCGGAGTTGCTTTGGCTCTCCGCGCTCCTGATGTGGGTCCGACGGCCGGGCTCCACGCGTCGCGACCGAAGTCGCTCCCACAGGGGGATACTCCTGGCGTCCGCTGGGCCGGTTGTGGGAGGGGCTTCAGCCCCGACAGCCGTCGCCGCTGATCATTGCCCGGTCTTCGTTCGTCGCGACTGAAGGCAGCTCCCGTAGCGATAGAAGGCACGCTCGTAGGAGCGGCTTCAGCCGCGACACGCTCTACCTGTAACGCCCTGTCGCGGCTAAAGCCGCTCCTACGGTGCACCAATGGTTATTGGCGGAAAAGGTGGAGGGAGGCGACCTGAAGCCGCTCCCATGGGAGCATTGCTGTGTCTGGTTGGTCTGCTGCGAGAGGAGTGTTCAGTCCAGCAGCTTTCGACGTCGGCCTTTGCCCGGTCTTTGCTTGTCGCGCCTGAAGTCGCTCCCACACGGATGCTTCTGACATCCGCTGGGCCTATCGTGGGAGGGGCTTTAAGCCCCGAAGTCGTCCGCGAGGAGCGCGTCGATCGGAGACCTCTTTCTGCCTGCCGCGCTCGCCAGCGCTAGCGGTAGACCAGCTGCCGGCCCAGGAAGAACGACACCACCGCCAGCATGCCTTCGACCAGCGGTTTGGCCAGCCAGGCCAGGCGCAGGCCCAGCGCGTGGGCGCACAACGCCACCAGCCAGGTGCTGAGCGCGGTGAGCACGAGCCACATGGCCATGAAGCGGCCGAAGCGGCGCCAGCCCAGGCGCGCATCGTCGCCGTTGGCGAAGGTGATGCGGCCGTTGAGCCAGAACCCGAGCAGGGCGCCGCAGACGCGGCCCAGCACGTTGCCCGGCACGGCGGGCATGCCGGCCGCGGTGGCGGCGACGAACACGCTCCAGTCGACCAGCAATTGCAGCAGGCCGATCAGCAGGAACTGGCTGCCCTGGCGCAGGAGACCCATGAACATCCGCAGGAGAAGACGATCGCGCATGCTAGCGCTTGCCGCGCCGATGTACAGCCCGTCGTGCGTGCGGCGGTCGTGACGGCAAGCGCGGCCGGCACGCTCTAGAATTCGTCGTCCACCCGCAACGGAACCGCCCCCATGAGCCTGCCCCTGCACGTCGTGATCCTCGCCGCCGGCGCGGGCAAGCGGATGAAGTCGGTCAAGCCCAAGGTGCTGCAGCCGATCGCCGGCCGGCCGATGCTGGCGCATGTGATCGAGACCGCGCGCCACCTGCAGCCCGATGCGATCCACATCGTCCATGGCCACGGTGGCGAGGCGGTGCTGGCGGCCTTCGCCGACCAGCCGGACCTGCTGTGGGCCGAGCAGGCGCAACAGCTGGGCACCGGCCATGCGGTGCAGCAGGCGATGGCGGCCGTGCCCGACGCGGCCACGGTGCTGGTGCTGTACGGCGACGTGCCGCTGATCCGCGCCGAGACCCTGATCCGCCTGCTGCATGCGCCGGGGCGCTTGGCGGTGCTGGTCGCCGAACCGGAGGATCCCACCGGCTACGGCCGCATCGTGCGCGATGCCGCCGGCAAGGTCGCGGCGATCGTCGAGCAGAAGGACGCCGACGACGAGCAGCGGCGCATCCGCACCATCAACACCGGCATCGTCACCGCCGAGTCCACCGCGCTGAAGCGTTGGCTGGCGCAGCTGCGCAACGACAATGCGCAGGGCGAGTACTACCTGACCGACGTGTTCGCCGCCGCCGCCGCCGAGTTCACGCCGGCGGAGATGGTGCTGGTGGCCGATCCGATCGAGGCCGAGGGCGCAAACGATCCCTGGCAACTGGTGCAACTGGAACGCGCCTGGCAACTGCGGGCGGCGCGTGCGCTGTGCGAACAGGGCGTGCAACTGATCGACCCGAACCGCCTGGACCAGCGCGGCCGGGTGCGCGCCGGCCACGACGTGTGCATCGACGCCAACGTGATCCTGGAAGGCGAGGTGGAGCTGGGCGACGGCGTCAGCATCGGCCCGTTCGTGCGCCTGAAGGACGTGGTGCTGGGACCGGGGACGGAGGTGCGCGCGCATTGCGACCTGGAAGGCGTGGTGACCGAGGGCGCGGTGCAGATCGGGCCATTCGCGCGGCTGCGCCCGGGCACGGTGCTGGCCGACGGCGTGCACATCGGCAACTTCGTCGAGACCAAGAAGGCGGTGCTCGGCGTCGGCAGCAAGGCCAATCACCTGACCTACCTGGGCGATGCCACCATCGGCAGCGGCGTCAACATCGGCGCCGGCGTCATCACCTGCAACTACGACGGCGTGAACAAGTCTCAGACCTCGATCGGCGATGGCGTGTTCGTCGGCTCCAACAGCGCGCTGGTGGCGCCGCTGGAGATCGGGGAGGGCGCGACCATCGGCGCCGGCTCGGTGATCACCCGCAGCGCGCCGGCCGGCAAGTTGAGCGTGGCGCGGGTGCGCCAGGAAACGGTCGAGGGCTGGAAGCGCCCGGGCAAACGCGACTGAGGCATGGCCGGACGCATTCGTTTGGCGCGCGAGCAGGAGCTTGCGCGGTTGCTGGAGATCGAGCGGCGCGCCGGCGCCCTGTTGCAGGGCCATGCGGCACAGGCCGTGTTCGCCGCACACACGCTGGATGCGCAGGCGTTGCGCGCCGGGCTTGCACGCGGGCAGCTGTGGGTGGCGCTGGACGAAGACGGTCATTGCGCCGGTTATCTGCTCGGCGGGCGGCTGGACGACGGCTTTCATGTGCAGCAGATGGATGTGGACCCCGATGCAGGCCGCCGTGGCCTTGGTCGTGCGCTGCTGCGGCATGCGCGCGCGGCCGCGATGGAGGCCGGCTTCCCGTGCATGCTGCTCACGACCTTGCGCGATGTGCCGTGGAATGCCCCGTTCTACGCCAGCGCAGGCTTCGCCGAGCTGCCGCCTGCGCAATGGGGGCCGCAGTTGCGCGCCACCTGGCAACAGGAAGCCGCGCTCGGCTTCCCGATGCACCTGCGGGTGGCGATGCGTTGCCCGTTGCCGTCGCACTGAGCGCGTCCGCGGCGGGTCGCCGAGCCTGCGGGTGTGGCGACTGATACTGTACGCCGCTGGGAGAGCGGCGATATCGCCGCGACAGTCAACACAGGGGAACACCATGAAGCGACTTGTCATGGCGTCAGCGCTGACGCTGCTGAGCTTTCAGGCGACCGCGTTCGATCGCGTGCATGCAAAGATCAGCAAGATCTATTCGGAATCCAATCGATTCACCCTCGTCGTCGCCGATAGCGACATCCCGCAGCAATGCGGCGGTGTCTTCTACGAGGTGTATCGCGACGAAGCGACGCCGCACTTCAAGGAACTGTATTCGCTGGCCTTGGCCGCGTTCACCAGCAAGGCCAACGTCGAGATCGTGGTCAAGGGCTGCGCCGACGTCGACCGCGCCGTGATCGACCACATGGCGATCTACTGAGCACCGCGCCCGGTGTGTCCGGGACGCGTCAGGATGAACCAGGGGTTTTCGCTGAAACGGAGCGCAGTGCGGCGATCACGGCTTGCCTAGCTGTGCTCACGCTCGTCGGGCCCCGGGCCCCGGGCCCCGGGCCCCGGGCCTCGACTCTCACTCCCAATTCCCAATCCCCAATCCCGAACAGAATCAGCCGCGCTCCCCCTGCGGCAGCTGCACGGTCACGCACAATCCGCCTTCGTCGCGGTTGTGCAGCGACAGGCGGCCGCCGTGGGCCTCGACGATCTCGCGGGTCAGGGCAAGGCCCAGGCCGGTTCCGTTGCGCTTGGTCGAATAGAACGGCATCAGGGCGTTGTGCAGCACCGCCTCGTTCATGCCGCTGCCGCGGTCCAGCACTTCCAGGCGCAGCCAGTCCGGGCGGGTGGACACGCGCACCCGCACGCCATCGGCCGGTGTCTGCCCCTCGGGCAGGGATTCGTGCGCGTTCTTGACCAGGTTGAGCAGGGCCTGCTGCAGTTGTGCCGGATCGACCCGGCTGTGCAGGTCCGGCGCCTCCAGTTCCAGCGCGAACGGGATGTGCTGCTGCAGCCCGGCCAGGAACTGCGCCCAGTGCACGGTCTGCAGCTGCGGCTGCGGCAGCTTGGCGAAGCGCGCGTAGCCGCGGATGAAGCCTTCCAGGTGCCGCGCGCGTTCCTCGATGGTGCCGAACACCTCTTCCAGCCTTTCCACCTTCTGCCGCCGCACCAGCTCGGCACCGGAGTGCGCCAGCGAGGCGATCGGCGCCAGCGAGTTGTTGAGCTCGTGGCTGATGACCCGGATCACCTTCTTCCAGGTGTGCACTTCCTGGCGACGCAACTCGGCGGTGAGCAGGCGGATCAACAGCAGCTCGTGCGGGCGGCCGTTGAGATGGAAGCGGCGCTGCGACAGGTGGTAGATCTGCTCCTCGTCCGGATCCTCGTCGCCGCCTTCGATGGCGAACAGGCTGTCGCCGCCGCGCGAGATCGCTTCGCGCAGCGGCGCCGGCACGCCCAGCAGCAGGTCGTCCAGGCGCTGGCCTTCCAGCTTCCAGCCGCTATGCAGCAGCTTGCGCGCGGCCAGGTTGGAGAACACCACGCGGCGCAGGCCGTCGCCGCCCTTGGAGGTGAGCAGCATCGCCACCGGGGTGTTCTGCACCATGGTGTCGAGCATCAGTTCGCGCTGCGCCAGGCCCTGGCGCTGCTCGCGCAGGATCTCGCCGAGCTGGGCGTGTGCGGCGACCATCTCGCCCAGTTCGTCGTCGCCGCGCCAGTGCACGCCGAAGTTGTATTCGCCGTCGCGGTAGCTGCTGACGGTGCCGGCTAGGGCGCGGAACAGCGAGCGCATCGGTGCGGTGGCGCGGCGCAGGGTCCACCACATCAACAGCAGCAGGGCCAGCGCCGAGGCCGTCACCACTTCCCAGCCGCGGTCCATCCAGTAGGCCAGCAACCACGGCAAGGCGGCGGCTAGCGCCAGCACCGGCAGCAGGCGCAGGAACAGCATGACGGTGAAGGAGCGGCGCAGTTTCATTCGCGCGGGATGCCGTAGCGGTCCATGCGCCGGTACAGCGCCTGCCGGCTCATGCCCAGTTCGGCGGCGGCCTGGGCGATGACGCCGTGCGCACGGCCCAGTTCCGCCACGATGCGCTCGCGATCGGGTTCGGCGGCGGCGGTCACGCGCGGCGCTGCCGGCTTCGGCAGGTTGAGGTCGGTGGCCTCGATCTGTGTGCCGCCGGCCAGCAGTTCGGCGCGCTGCACCACGTTGCGCAGTTCGCGCACGTTGCCGGGCCAGGCGTGGCGCTGCAGCGCCTGGCAGGCGCCGGCCGACAGCGGCTTGTCGCCGGACAGGAAGTGCTCGGCCAGCGGCACGATGTCGCCAGGGCGCTCGGCCAGCGCCGGCAGCGACAGTTCCACCGCGTTGAGCCGGTAGTACAGGTCCTCGCGGAACGTGCCCTCGCGGATCATCGCGGTCAGGTCGGCATTGGTGGCGCTGATCACCCGCACCTTGACCTGCCGCTCGCGGTTGGAGCCCAGGCGCTCGAAGCGGCCGGTTTCCAGCACCCGCAGCAGCTTCATCTGCCCGGCCAGCGACAGGTTGCCGATCTCGTCCAGGAACAGGGTGCCGCCGTCGGCGGCCTCGAACTTGCCCTCGCGCACCTTGTTGGCGCCGGTGTAGGCGCCGGCCTCGGCGCCGAACAGCTCGGCCTCGATCAATTCGGCCGGGATCGCGCCGCAGTTCAGCGCCACGAACGGGCCGCGCCGCACCGAGGAGTTGGCCTGGATGATCTGCGCGATCTTCTCCTTGCCGCTGCCGTTGGGGCCGGTGATCAGCACCGGCAGTTCCGAGCGCGCGACCTGGCAGGCCAGGGCGATCGCGCGCTCGCTGGCGGGGTCGGCGAACACCGCGCCGCACAGGTCGTAGCGCTGCGCCAACTGCTGGCGGTGGCGGCGCTCACCGTCGCGGCGGCGCTCCAGTTCGCGGCGGGTCTCGGACAGTTCCAGCAGGTTGTTGACCGTGGTCAGCAGCTTGCGGTCGTCCCAGGGCTTGGCCAGGTAGTCGGCGGCGCCGGCCTTGACCAGTTCCACCGCGCTGCTGAGCTGGGTCCAGGCGGTCAGCAGGATCACCGGCAGGTCCGGGTGGCGCGCGCGGATCGCATCGAACAGGGCCACGCCTTCCTCGCCGGAAGTGGTGTCGGCGGTGAAGTTCATGTCCTGCAGCACCAGGTCGATGTCGCCCTCGCTCAGGCGTTGCAGGCCGGCCTGCGGGCTGTCGGCGTAGACGGTATCGATGTCGTGCAGGGAGAACAGCACTTCCAGCGCGGTGGCGACTGCGGGGTTGTCGTCGATGATCAGCAGGCAGGGCATCGTGCACCTTGGGCGCGGGCGGGCGCGCTGGCGAAGAAAAACGGACCAGGCGGCATCATCGCAGTCCGCGCGCGGCTTGTCGTGCCTGCGTGCATCGGCGCCTCAGACACTGCGCGTGGCCACCGCCGGCGGCACCGCGGCGGCGCGGCGGGCGGGCGCCAGGATCGCCAGTTGGCCGAGCAGCAAGAGTGTTGCAGCGACGGTCGGCAGGTAGCCCAGCGGCAGGCGTGGCAGATCGTAGCGCTGCAACAGCGCTTGATTGAGCAGCAACGCCAGCACCATGCCCGCGGCGCTGCCGGCGCTCACGATCAGCAGGTTTTCGGTCTGGAAATGGCGCAGGATGTCGCGACGGGTCGCGCCGATGGCGCGGCGGATGCCGATCTGGCGCGTGCGTTGCTGCACCCAGAAACTGGCCAGTCCGCCGATGCCCAGGGCGGTCACGAACAACAGGCCGGTGGTCGCCGCGAGCAGCAACCCGATCATGGTGGCATCGCGCTGGAAATAGCGCTGCCGCAGCTGGGAATAGCTGCGGCGCCCTTCGGCCGGAATCAGCCGCAGCGGTCCTGCCTGTGCCAGCGCGCCGGCCGCTGCGGCCAGGATCCGTTCGCGGTCCTGCGGCGCGCTGCGCAACAGGTATTGCACCTGGTTGCCCGCGGGCAGCTGCGGCGACAGCGCGGCCAGATGGTCGACCGCTGCGCCGCGCAGCGTCGTGCGCAGCAGATCGTCGACGACACCGACGACGATGGCGCCGTGGACTCCGCCATACAGCGTTTTGCCGACCGCAGGTTGACCTGGCCACAGTTGCCGCGCCAGCGCGCGGGTGACGATCACGGCGCTCGGTGTGGCGGTGGAATATTCGTCGGCACGGAAGTCGCGGCCAGCGACCAGGTGCGCGCCCATGGCCTGCACGAAACCGGGCGAGCCGGAGTAATACGTGGCCTGGATGCACCCTGTATTGTCCATCGACTGCTGCGCCATCGCGCGGTCCAGCGTCTGCCGGTCGGGGCAACCGCCATAGTCGTTGGCGCCGCCGGACAGCGGCAGGCTGAAGCCGATCGCGGCGGCCGCGGTGACACCGGGAATGCTGCGCAACGCCCGCAGATCGGATTGTTGCTGGGCCGGCGCGTTGCCATCGCTCTGGACGCCGCGCACCGAGATCAGCGAAAGTTCTTCCTCGGGCAAGCCGCTGGAGACCCGCAGACGTTCGATGCGCCCACCGATCAGGAACACGGCGTTGGCGACGAAGGCGCAGGTCAGCGCGACCTGCAGCGCCAGCAGCGCGGCGGTCAGGCGGTGATGCTGCAGGCTGGAGAGGATGGGACGGATTGGCAGATTCATGTCAGGTCCTTGATCTGCAGGGCGGGGTCGATCCGGCTGGCCCGCCAGGCGGGCAGCAGGCCCGCCAGCAGTGCGGCGATCACCGCCAGTGCCACGGTGGCGAGCAGCATTTGCAGGTCCATCCGCGCCAACCTGGCGTAGTCGTCCGGGCGCTGCCGCACGCTCCACAGACCCAGTTCGGCGATCGCAATGCCCACTGCGCCACCGAGCAGTCCGATCAGCGCGGCCTCGCTGCCGAACTGCAGGAACACGTGGCCGCGGCGGGCACCGAGCGCGCGCCGCACGCCGATCTCGCCGCCGCGGCGCAGGAATTTCGCCAGCAGCAAGGCGATCACGTTGACCAGGCAGATCCACAGGAAACCCAGCGCCAGCAGCGTCTGCAGGCGCACATCGTCGGGCACCATCCGCAGGTGGCGCAGCCAGTCCATCAACGCATACAGGCGCGCCCGCTCCGGCGGACGCTGGAAGCGGCCGCTGGCATGCTGTGTCGCGGCGTAGTCGTAGAGCAGGCGCTGGTAGGCGGCGACCTGCTGCGGCGTGTCCAGGCGCACCCAGAACTGCAGCCAGCTGGTCGACGGATCCTTGCGTCGCGCCGCGTCGTCGCCGTTGAAGCTGTTCCAACTGCTGATGTTGCTGTTGACGTCCAGTGCCAGTTCCATCGCGGTCGACAGGGGCAGGAAGAAATCGTCGTGCTGGCCGAAACTGCCCTTGCTGCCAGGGTCGGCGTAGAACAGCGGTTGCGGATCCCATTGGCCGGTCACGCCGATCACCTGGAAGCCGATGCGCTTTTCCCCCAGCGCCACCCGCTGGCCGATCGGATCGTGCGCGCCGAACAGGGTGTTGGCCAGGGTGCGGCTCAGCACGATGACGCGGGCGTGGCTTTGGTCGTCCGCCGCGCTCCAGCCGTGGCCGCGCTGCAAGGGGATGCCGAACAGGGCGAAGAACCCGGCGCTGGTGTAGCAGCCGCTCAGGTCGAGCGGCGCTTGCGCCGCGCGCGGCGGCCACAGCAAGACCTGCCCGCCGGTCATCGCCGCCTGCGGCGTGGCGGGTGCGGCGCGTAGCAGCGCCATGGCGTCGGGCCATGTGAGGTTGTCGGCCGGATCGCCCCACTCGTGGTTTTCTGGATAGCTGGACGGCAACGGATCCAGATGCGGGGTGTAGAGCGCATCGCTCTTGCCCGGCAGCGGATCGCGCGACATCACGTGCAGCACCGTCAGCATGGTCATGCTCGCGCCGATGCCCAGGCCGATCGCCAGCACCATCAACGCCGTGGCGACCGGCGTGCGCAGCAGGCTGCGCCAGGCCAGCGGCAGGTAATAGTTCAGCATCCCGCGTCTCCTCGCTCGATGGGTGGCCGCGCTCGCTCAGACACTGCGCGTGGCCACCGCCGGCGGCACCGCGGCGGCGCGGCGGGCGGGCGGCAGCACCGCGAGCTGGCCGAGCAGCCACAGCACCACCGCGCCGACCGGCAGGTACCACAACGGCAGCCGCGGCAACTCGTAGGCGCTCATCAGGTACAGGTTGGCGGCGTAGGCCAGCAGCATGCCGAGCACGATGCCGGTACTGGCGAGCAGAAAGTTCTCCAGCTGGAAATGCCGCAGGATCTGCGTGCAGGTGGCGCCGAGCGCACGGCGGATGCCGATCTGCTTGGTGCGCTGCTGCACCCAGAAACTGGTCAGGCCGACGATGCCCAGCGCGGTGACCAGCAGCAGCGCCGCGCTCACGCCCACCAGCAGCCAGGCCATCGCCTGGTCGTTGCGGTAATAGTCCGAGCGCGCCTGCTCCAGGGTCTTGGCGCTCCTGACCATGCGCCGTGGGCCCTGCTGCTGCAGCACCGCCTTGGCCTGCCGCAGCACCGCCTCGCGTTGCGCCGGGTCGCGCACGCGCAGCAGGTAGGTGCTCCTGGAGGAGGCCACGTTCACCGGGAACAGCATGGCGAAGTCGTACTGGGACTCGGCGCCCATGTCGCGCGGCTGCACCAGGCGCTCGACCACGCCAACCACGCGATGTTCGCCGAACACATAGAGGTTGCGGCCGACCGCGTCCCGGCCGGGGAACAGGCGCTGCGCCAGCGCCTGGCTGAGAATCACCGCCGGCGGCGCGCGCTTGTCGACGGTGCTGGTCAACTGCGCTTCGTCGACGAACTCGTCGGCGCGGAAACCGCGTCCGGCGATCAGGCGCAGCCCCAAGGTGTCGAGCAGATGCGCATCGCCGAAGTAGTGCACGGCATGCAGGGTGCTGCGCTCCTGGTCCGGCTGCAGCGACACGCCGCTGTAGCCGATCGAATCGCCGAACAGCGCCATGTTGATGCTGCTGGCATCGCGCACGCCGGGAATGCGCCGCAGCGCGTCCAGATCGGACTGGGTCAATGCGGCGCTGTTGCCGTCCTTGACCACGCTGCGGGTGCGCAGTTGCACCAGCTCCTGCTCGGCGACGCCGCTGGGCCGGTGCATGCGCTCGAGCCGTTGGTCGATCAGGAACAGCGCATTGCAGACCACAGCGCAGCTGAAGGCGATTTCCAGCACGATCAGGCTGGCCGCGACGCGGTGCTTGCGCAGGCTGGAGAGAATGGGATGAAGAGACACGGCGGGAGTCCTGGCTGAGAGGGGCGCACGCGGCGCGTCATTGCGACTTGAGTTGCAGGGCGGTGGGCACGCGCATCGCCTGCCAGGCCGGCAGCAGGCCGGCCAGCAGGCTGCTGCCCAGGCTCAGGCCAAGCGCGAGCAGCAGCATGCGGCCATCCAGGTGCGCCAGCGACGCGTACTCGGCCGGCTGCTGCCGCACCAGCCAGGTGCCGATCCAGGCCAGCAGCAGGCCGGCGCTGCCGCCGGCCACGCCGATCGTCGCCACCTCGACCAGGTGCTGGGCGAAGATCGCCCGGCGCGAGGCGCCCAGCGCGCGGCGCACGCCGATTTCGCCGCTGTGGCGCAGGAACTTGGCCAGCATCAGGCCGGCGGTGTTGAGCAGGCAGATGCTCAGGAACGCCAGCGCCAGCCACACCTGCAGACGCACGTCGGAGGGCACCGCGTGGTTGCGGTCCAACCAGGTCATCACGTCGCTGAGGCGGATGTCCGGCGGATGGCTGAAGCGGCCAGCATCGCGCTGCTGTTGCGCATACGCTTGCAGCGCGTCCAGGTAGGCGACGCGTTTGCCGGGGCTGTCCAGTTCCACCCAGTACTGGATCCAGGCGCACGGCGCGTTTTCGCTGGTCTTGCCATCGGCCGTGTCGCCCCAGCAGGACATCGAGCCGCTGACGTCCAGGTCCAGGTCGCGTGCGGTGGAGAACGGCACGAAGACGTCCTCGCTGTTGCCGTACTCGGTATTGGTCAGGTCGTAGAAGCGCGGATTCATGTTCCAGTCGTCCATCACCCCGACCACCCGCAGCGCGCTATCGCCGAGCTGCAGTTCGCGCCCGACGCTGTCCACGTCGCCGAACAGTTGCGCGTTGAGGCGTTGCGAGATGACCACCACGCGCGCGCGCCGGGCATCGTCGTCCGCGGTCCAGGCGTGGCCGTAGCGCATCGGCACCGCGAACATGGGGAAGAAATCGGCACTGGTGTAGCGCGCTTCGGCGCCGAACGGGGTCTGCGCCGCTTGCGCAGGGATCACGGTCACGCCGCCGGCAGACATCATCGCCTGGCGGTCGCCGCGCCGGTCGCGCAGCAACGTCTCGGCATCGCGCCGGCTCAGTTGCTGCGGATCGGTGTCGTTCGGATCGTAGTGGTCGTCCGGCTGAAGATTGAGTTCGACGTTGAACAGCTGCGCACTTTTGCCGGGAATGGGATCGGCCGCCAGCACGTGGAACACGGTCAGCGTGGTCATCGACGCGCCGATGCCCACCGCCATCGCCAGCACCATCAGGGCGGTGAGCAGGCGATTGCGACGAAAACTGTGCAGCGCCAGTTTGCAGTAGTAGCCGAGCATCGTGCGTCCTGAAGAAAAAAGGCCGGCCGAAGCCGGCCAACGGGATGGGTCAGGTGCTGCGAGTGGCGACGGCCGGCGGCACGTCGGCGGCGCGGCGCGCCGGCGCGAACACGGCGAGCTGGCCGAGCAGCCACAGCGCCACCGCGCCGATCGGCAGGTAGGACAGCGGCAGCCGCGGCAATTCGTACTTGCCCATCAGCCATTGGTTGATGGCGTAGGCCAGCAGCATGCCGAGCACGATGCCGGTGCTGGCCAGCAGGAAGTTCTCGGTCTGGAAGTAGCGCAGGATCTGCCCGCGGGTGGCGCCGAGCGCGCGGCGGATGCCGATCTGCTTGGTGCGTTGCTGCACCCAGAAGCTGGCCAGGCCGACGATGCCCAGCGCGGTCACCACCAGCAACGCCACGCAGACCGCGCCGAGCAGCCACACCATCGCGCGGTCGCCCTGGAAGTAGGCGTCGCGAATCTCGCTGTAGGTCTGCTGCTTGAGCACCAGCCGGCTGCTGTCGACCTTCATCAGTGCCGCGGTGGCCGCGTTCAGTACTTCCTGGCGCCGTGACGGGTCGGTGACCCGCAGCACGTACAGCCCGTCGGTGTAGTTCAGGCGAAACGGCAGCAGCATCGCGTAGTCGATCTCGGCCAGGCCGCTGGTGGCGGCGGGCCGTGCCAGGGTCTCGACGATGCCGACCACGCGGGCGCCCACCGGCCCGGTATACACGGTCTTGCCCAGCGCGTTCTGCCCCGGGAACATCTTTTCGGCGGTGGCGCGGTTGAGGATGATGGCGGTGCCTTTCTCCTGGATCCGCTTGTCGGTCTGGGCGGCCTCCAGATCCATGTATTCGTCGGGGGCGAAATCGCGCCCGGCCACCAGCTTCAGGCCCAGGGTCTTCAGCGTGCCTTCCTCGGCCATGTACTGCGCCGCGTTGAGCGTGGGCCGCTCCTGGTCCGCGGTCAGCGACAGGCTGGTGTTCCAGGAGTAGTGCACGAACGGCACCTGGTTGAGCAACGTGGCGCTGCGCACGCCGGGCACCGCGCGCAACGCGGCCAGGTCCTCGCGGGTGCGCACGGCGGCGTTGACCTGCTGGCCGATGCCGCCCAGCGAGATCGTCACCAGTTCCGACTCGGCGATGCCGCTGGGCCGGTGCAGGGTCTCGATGCGGTTGCCGATCAGGAACAGCGCGTTGCACACGATCGCGCAGGCCAGGGCGATCTCCAGCACGATCAGCGCGGCGGCGGTCTTGTGCCGGCGCAGGGTGGACAGGATGGGGCGGATATCCATGGCGATGACCTTGTGAGGATGCGTGGAAGGCGCAGGGCGCGCAGGATCAGGACTTGAGCTGCAGGGCGGGCGCGACCTGGATGGCGCGCCACGACGGCAACAGGCCGGCGAGCAGGCTGGCGCCCACCGCCATCGCGAAGGTCAGCGCCAGCATGCTCGGGTCCAGGTGCGCCAGCTTGGCGTAGCTGGCCGGCTGCTGGCGCACGGCCCACAGGCCGAGCGTGGCCAGCGCCAGGCCGGCCATGCCGCCGACCAGGCCGATGGCGCCGGCCTCCACCAGGCATTGCGCGAAGATCGCTCCGCGCGAAGCGCCCAGTGCGCGGCGCACGCCGATCTCGCCGCTGCGGCGCAGGAACTTGGCCAGCAGCAGGCCGACGGTGTTGAGCAGGCACACCAGCAGGAAGCCCATCGCCAGCCACAGTTGCAGGCGCACGTCGCCGGGCACCACTTCGTTGTGGTCCAGCCACTGCATGACGTTGCGCAGGCGCACGTTGTTGGGGCGCTGGAAGCGGCCGGCGGCGCGCTGCTGCGAGGAATAGTTCTCCAGGTAGGCTTTGTAGTCGGCGGCCTGCGCCGGGTTTTCCAGTTCCACCCAGTACTGCACCCAGGTGCAGGGGGCGTTGAGCGCGGTCTGGTCGCCGTTGCTGTCGCCGAAGCAGTTCATGCTGCCGTTGCGGTCCATCTTCAGGTCCATCGCCACCGAGAACGGCAGGTAGGCCTGTTCGTCCGACCCGTAGGTGTTGGTGACGTCGTAGAAGCGCGGTTTGGGGTCCCAGGCGTCGAGCACGCCGACGATGCGGAAAGTGTTCTGGTCCACGCGCAGTTCGCGGCCGACGCTGTCGGCGCCGTCGAACAGTTTCTCGTTGAGCGTCTTGCTGATGACCACCACGCGGTCGTGGCGCTCGTCTTCGGTGCCGGTCCAGCCGTGGCCGTACAGGAACGGCGTGTCGAACATCGGGAAGAAGTCCGCCGAGGTGAAGCGCGCTTCCGACTTGAACGGCTTCAGGCCGCTCTTGCGCGGTTCGATCGCCACGCTGCCGCCGGTCATCAGCGCCTGGCGCTTGGCGCGCTTCTCGCGCAGCAGGGCCTCGGCATCGAAGCGGGTGTTCTGCGAATCCGGTTCCTCGCCCGGCTGGTAGCCGGCCTTGGGCTGGGCATCCACCTGCACGTAGAACAGGCGATCGCTCTTCTGCGGGATCGGGTCGCCGGAGAGCACGTGGAACACGGTCAGCGTGGTCATGCTGGCGCCGATCCCCAAGGCGATGGCCAGCACCATCAGCGCAGTGAGGACGGTGTTGCGGCGGAAGCTGTGCAAGGCGAGGCGGACGTAGTAGCCGAACATGGGAGCTCCGGGGTCAGGCGCTGCGGGTGGCGGTGGCGGGCGGGACGGCGGCGGCGCGCAGGGCGGGGCCGAGCACGGCGCATTGGCCGAGCAGCCACACCGCGACGATGCCGGTCAGCACGGTGGGCGAAGACAGCCGCTCCAGTTCGAAGCGCTGCATCAGCCACTGGTTCATGACGTAGGCGAGCACCGCGCCGAGCAGCGCGCCGCCGCCGACGATCAGCAGGTTTTCCAACTGGAAGTAGCGCAGGATGTCGCCGCGGGTGGCGCCGAGCGCGCGGCGGATGCCGATCTGCCGGGTGCGCTGCTGCACCCAGAAGCTGGCCAGCCCGCCGATGCCCAGTGCGGTGACGGTGAGCAGGATCAGGATGATCGCCAGCAGCATCCGCGCCACTGCGCTGTCGCTCTTGAAGTAATCCGCACGCACTTCCTGCAGGGTGGCGGCCGGCTGCTGCACGTAGGTGGGATTGGCGCGCTGCATCGCCGCCGCGGCGCGCGGCAGCACCTGCGCCAGTTGCCCGGGCTTGCTGCGGATCAGGTAGATGCCACCCCAGCCTTCGCTGCGGGCGGCGACTTCGGTCAGCAGCGCGTCGGCGTCGTCGTCGTGGCCGGTGATGCTGCCGCGTACCGGCGCCATCACGCCGACGATGTCCAGACCCACCTGCTGGTTGAAGAGGCTGGCGTAGAGCGTGCGTCCCAGCGGCGAGACGCCGGGGAACAGCTTGGCGGCCAGCGACGGGGTGATCAGCGCCGGCAGGCGCCGCTCGACCCCGGCAGGCGCGCCGAACAATGCGGAGGCGCCAGGGAGTTCCGCATCGCGCAGGTCGCGGCCGGCGACGATGCGGATGCCCAGGGTCCGGTTCAGGCCCTGGCTGCCGTTGAACAGCGTCGCCCGTGCGACCGGCTGCGTGGCCTGCGGTTGCAGGAACAGTTGTGCCCGGTTGGGGCCGGCCAGCGGCGGCGGGCCGAACGCCGCCGCTTCCACACCGGGGACCGCTTGCAGGAGGTCCAGGTTGCGGCCGACACTGCTGACGTTGCCCGGCTCGCCGATCACGCCGATGCTCTGGATCAGGCCGATGTCCTGCTCCATCACCCCGGTGGGCGTGTGCACGCGCTGGTAGGTGCGGGCGATGATGAACACCAGGTTGCACAGCACCGCCAGGGTCAGGGCGATCTGCAGGGCCATCAGCACCACCGCGGCGCGATGGCTGCCCAGCGCGGACAGGATGGGGCGTACCGGAGGCAGCGAGGTCATAGCGATTTCACCTGCAGGGCGGGGGCGATGCGCGAGGCGCGCCAGGCCGGCCACAGGCCGGCGGCCAGCGCCGAGAGCGTGGCCACGGCCAGGGCGATGCCCAGGATCGCGGGATCGGCATGGGCTTGTTGCGCATAGGCCACCGGTTGCTGGCGCACCAGCCACAGGCCGATCCAGGTCAGCGGAATGCCGAGCAGACCGCCCAGGCAGCCGATCAGCGCCGACTCGGCCAGGCATTGCGCGAACACCGCGCGGCGGCTGGCACCGAGCGCACGGCGCACGCCGATCTCGCCGGCCTTGCGCATGAACTTGGCGACCAGCAAGCCGACCGCATTGAGCAGGCACACCAACAGCACGCCGAAGGCGATCCAGGTCTGCATGCGCACCGTGGCCGGCACCACCCGCTTGTAATCCAGCCACGCGACCAGGCTGCGCAGGCGCGTGTTGGGCGCGCGCTCGAAACGGCCGAGCTGGCGCTGCTGCGCGCTGTAGGCATCCAGCGCCGCGCGGTAGCGCCGCACCTGCTCCGGCGTGTCCAACCGCACCCAGTACTGCACCCAGGTGCATTGCGCGGCCTTGGGGTCGTGCAGGCCGGCCTCGCCATCCTTGCCCCAGCACTGCATCGGCCCGTAGCCGTAGTCCTGCGGCAGGTCCAGCCAGGTCTCGAACGGTATGTACAGCGCCTCCGGCGGCGTGTACGCGCCGGAGTTGAGATCGTAGAAGCGCGGCTGCGCATCCCAGGCGTCGATCACCCCGATCACCCGGAACGGGCGGGTGGCGATGGTCAGGGTCTTGCCGACGCTGTCCGCGCCGCCGAACAGCGCGTCGTTGAGCTGGCGGCTCAGCACCACCACCAGCGCGCGCTGCGTATCGTCGCGATGGCTCCAGCCGCTGCCGTAGAGGAAGCGCATGCCGAACATGCCGAACAGATCGGCCGTGGCGGCGCGGGTGGTGAGCATGCGCAAGGGGCTGTTGGACACGGTCTGGCGCACCGGCAGCCAGTTCCCGCTGGTCATGGTCTGCGCCGGCGCAGCCTGCGCCCGGTACAGCGCGGTCGCGTCCTGCCAGGTCAACTCGTCCGGCGGCTCGGGGTCGGCACTGGGCAGGTTGCGCGGACGCGGATCCAGCTGCGGGTGGAACAGCGTGGCGCTGTGCCCGGGCAAGGGATCGCCAGAGAGTGTGTGCAGCACCGTCAGCATGGTCATCGACGCGCCGATACCCAGCGCCACGGCCAGCACCATCAGCGCGGTGAGGATGCGGTTGCGGCCGAAGCTGCGCAGCGCGAGGCGTAGGTAGTAAGCGAGCATGCGGACTCCGGGTCAGGCGCTGCGGGTGGCGATGGCGGGAGCGACCGCGGCGGCGCGCAGGGCCGGGCCGAGCACGGCGAGCTGGCCGAGCGCGCACAGCAGCAGCGCGCCGACCGGCAGGTAGCTGGCCGGCAGCCGCTCCAGTTCGAAGACGTGCATCAGCAGCACGTTGCCGCCGTAGGCCAGCAGCATGCCCAGGGCCACGCCGGCGCCGACCAGCAACAGGTTCTCGGTCTGGAAGTAGCGCAGGATGTCGCGGCGGGTGGCGCCGAGCGCGCGGCGGATGCCGATCTGCTTGGTGCGCTGCTGCACCCAGAAGCTGGCCAGGCCGACGATGCCAAGCGCGGTCACCAGCAGCATCGCGACGATGATCGCGACCAGCAGCCCGGTCATCGCGCGGTCGCTCTGGAAATACGTCTGCCGCAGTGCGTCCAGTGGCTTGCTGTTGGCGTTGTCCAGCACGGCCTCGGGCACTGCCCGCGCCACTGCCGCGCGCGCCTGGGCCAACACCCGCGGCAGGTCGCGCGGATCGGCGCGCAGCACGTAGGTGCCGGACTGCGCGGCCTCGCGCACCGGGATCACCACCGACCAGTCGCTGCCGATCACGCCATCCTCGCTGCGGCCCGGATCGGGGCGCGCCAGGTGCGTCAGCGTGCCGATCACGCGGAAATGGCCGCCGGCCCAGAACTCCTTCCCCAGCGGATCCTGGCCCGGCCACAGGTGCGCGGCCAGCGCCCGCGTGATCCAAACGCCGGCCGCGGTCGGGATGCCGTTGACCAGCGGCTGGTAGTCCGCGTCGCCGAACGCGCGGCCACTGTCCGGCGTCAGTTCCAGCGCGGCGACAGCGCCCGGGCTGAGCATGTAGAAGTGCGGCACGCCGCCCACCTGGGTGCAGTCCTGGTCCAGGCACAGCCCGTTGTTGAACGCCGGCGGCGCGAACGGCACCGTGTTGATGGCGCCGGCCGCGCGCACGCCGGGCGTGCGCCGCACCGCATCCAGGGCGCGGGCGTTGACGTCGGCATCGTTGCAGCCGTCGCAGCCGGACAGCGACACCAGGCCCAGCGCGGCCTCGTCGATGCCGCTGCGCAGGTGCACTAGTTCCAGGCGGTTGCCGATCAGGAAGAAGGCGTTGCACAGCACGGCGCAGGCCAGCGCCACTTCCAGCGCGATCAGCGTCGCTGCGACGCGGTGGCGCGACAGCGCGCTGAGGATGGGAGTGATCTGCATCGTCGCGTCCCCCGCTTACAGACTCTTGAGTTGCATGGCTGGCGCGATACCGCTGGCGCGCAGGGCGGGGAACAGGCCGGCCGCGAGGCTGCAGGCGATCGCCAGTGCGAAGGTGCCGGCGAAGGTCGTCAGGTCCAGATGCGCCAGATCGGCGTAGGCGGTCGGCTGCTGGCGCACGCTCCACAGGCCGAGCAGGGTCAGCAGCCAGCCGCCGATGCCGCCGATCAGGCCGATCAGGCTGGCCTCGGTCAGGCATTGCGCGAAGATCGCGCGGCGCGAAGCCCCCAACGCGCGGCGCACGCCGATCTCGCCGCCGCGGCGCAGGAACTTGGCCAGCAGCAGGCCGACGCTGTTGAACAGGCACAGGCCCAGGAACGCCAGCGCCAGCCAACTCTGCAGGCGCACGTCGCCCGGCACCACGCGGTTGTGGTCCAGCCATTGCGGCAGGGACAGCAGGCGCGCGGTGTCGGCGCGGCCGATGCGCCCGGCGGCCTGCTGTTGCGCGGCGTAGTCGGCCAGCAGGCGGCGGTAGTCGGCGACCTTCGCCGGCGTGTCCAACTGCACCCACAACTGCAGCCACACGCACGGGGCGCTGCGCAGGTCCATGGTGGCCTCGGGCTTGCTGAAGCAGGTCCACGGCTGGATGTGGCCGTCGTTGACCTCCAGGCTGCTGGACAGCGGCATGAACACGTCCTGCGTGCGTCCATAGAAGCTGGCGGTATCGCCGTGGGCGAAGCTGCCGCCGGCCAACGTGTAGAACAGCGGCGACGGCCGCCACGGTGCCAGCACGCCGACGATGCGCACTGCGGTGCCGCGCACCAGCAGGCTGCGGCCGACGCTGTTGCGGCCCTGGAACAGCTTGGCGTTGAGGTCGGACGAGATCACCGCCACCCGCGCCCGGTCCTGATCGTCGCGCGCGCGCCAGCCGCTGCCGTAGGCGAACGGCACCTGGAACATCGGGAAGAAATCGGCCTGGGTCATCAGCAACTGGGTCATGAAGGGCGGGGCGGCGCTGTCCGCCGCGTGCACCTTGATCTCGCTCTCGGCGACCATGGCCTGGCGATCGGCGCGCCCGCGCGTCCACAGGTCAAAGGCCGAGATGTAGTCGAGCTTGTCGTACGGCTTCTGGTTGGCCCCCTTGCTGGGCCGTGGATCCAGTTGCGCGAAGAAGATCTGCTGGCTGCGCCCGGGCAAGGGATCGCCGGACAGCAGCCGCATCACCGTCAGCGTGGTCATCGCCGCGCCGATGCCCACCGCGATGGACAGCACCATCAGCGCGGTAAGCACCGGGCTGCGGCGCAGGCTGCGCCACGCTTGCTGGAAGTAGTAGCCGAGCATGCCGGTCCCCGCGCCGTCGCCGTGCCGGTCAGCGCGCGGCCGCGGCGTCGCTGCCGCCGTGCGCCAGCACCGGTTCGCGCTGCAGGTCGGTGGCCTGGCCGTCGACGATGTGCACGTTGCGCTGGGCGCGCGCGGCCAGTTCCGGATCGTGGGTGACCATGACGATGGTCGAGCCCTGCGCGTTGATCTCCTCCAGCAGTTCCATCACCCCGCGCGCCATCTGCGAGTCGAGGTTGCCGGTCGGTTCGTCGGCCAGCAGCAGGCGCGGGCTGCCGGCCAGGGCGCGGGCGATCGCCGCACGCTGCTGCTGGCCGCCGGACAGCTCGGACGGGTAGTGCTTCATGCGCGAGCCCAGCCCGACCCGGCTCAGCGCCTCCTCGATGCGCTGCTTGCGCTCGGCCGCGCCCATGCCGCGGTAGCGCAGCGGCACGTCGACGTTGTCGAACAGGTTGAGATCGGGAATCAGGTTGAAGCCCTGGAAGATGAAGCCGATCTTCTGGTTGCGCATGCGCGAGCGCGCATCGTCGTTGAGGTTGCTGACGTCCTGGCCATCGAGCAGGTACTGCCCACTGGTGAAGGTTTCCAGCAACCCGGCGA
Organism: Xanthomonas indica; assembly: GCF_040529045.1. Classification (NCBI taxonomy): domain Bacteria; kingdom Pseudomonadati; phylum Pseudomonadota; class Gammaproteobacteria; order Lysobacterales; family Lysobacteraceae; genus Xanthomonas; species Xanthomonas indica. Next base: position 1,339,321 of record NZ_CP131914.1, read on the forward strand.
TGTTGAGGAAGGTGGTCTTGCCCGAGCCCGACGGCCCGGTGACGGCGACGAACTCGCCCTCGCGGACATGCAGGTCCAGCGAGCGCAACGCATGCGTCTCGACCTGTTCGGTGCGGAAGACCTTGGAGACGGCGCGCATTTCGAGCATGGCATGAGTTCCTGTGGTGGTGGAGCGGGGATTGGGGATTGGGGATGTCGGGAATCGGAATCAGCAGTCGGGAAAGGAGAACGGGAGAGGCTGACGAATCCCCAATCCCGACTCCCCAATCCCAACTCTCAATGCACCGTGACCTGCGGTGCGTCGCCGAACAGATCGCTGCCGGAGACCACCACGCGGTCGCCCGGTTGCAGGCCCGAGCGCACTTCGACTTCGCCCAGGCTGGTGACGCCCAGTTCGACCGGGCGGCGCACCGCCGAGTCGCCGTCCATGACGTAGGCGTAGCGGCCGCCGGACTGTTCGACGAACGGGCCGCGCTCGAGCTTGAGCACGTTCTTGCGGGTATCCAGCAGCACCCGCGCGCTCATGCGCTGGCTCTGGCGCAGGCCCGGCGGCTGCTTGTCGGTGAAGCGGATGCGCGCATTGACCTCGCCGTTGACCACTTCCGGCGATACCGCCGAGATCGCCCCGGCGAACGGTTCGCCAGCGCCGCTGGTCAACTGCGCCGGCATGCCGATCGCCAGGTCGCGGGCGAAGCTTTCCGGCACCTTGATCTCCAGTTCGAACTTGGACAGGTCGACCACGCTCAGCACCGGCGCGTTGGCGGCGACGTTGGTGTGCTGCGAGACCTGCACCTGGCCGACCTGACCATCGAACGGCGAGCGCAGGGTCAGCAGGTCGACCTGGCGCTGCACCTCGGCCACCACCGCGCGCTGGCGCTCGGCGAGCAGGCGCTTGTTGCGCGCGTCCAGCGACGCGCCCTGCGCCTGCAGGCCCGAATCCTTCTGCGCGTGGCTCATCGCGATGTCGGCCTTCTTCAGCGTGTCCTGGGCCTTGGCCAGTTCCACCGCCGGCACCGCGCCGCCTTCGTAGCCGCGCTGGTAGCGCTCCAGGTCGCGGCTGGCGGCCTGCCGCTCGATCTGCGCCTGGTCGATCAGCTTGCTGGCGTTGGCGCGGGCCAGGGTCGCGTCCAGGTCGGCGCGGCCGGCCTCCGCTTCCAGGCCGGCCAGGGTGGCCTCTTCCTGGGCCAGCTTGCTGCGCAATTCGGGGCTGTCGATCTCGGCCAGTTCCTGGCCCTGCTTGACCACGTCGCCGGCGACCACCTTCAGGGTCACGGTGCCGCCGGAGATGGCGTACAGGGTGGGGCTGTTGGCGGCGATCAGGCGGCCGTCGGCGGAGATGTCGCGGACCAGGTCGCCGCGGGTCACCGTGGCGATGCGCACGCGTTGCGCGTCGAAGGAGCGGCTGCCGGCGATCCAGCCGCGGGCGGCGAAGGCGATGCCCAGCAGCACCAGCGCGACGATCAGCCCGGGCCACAGCCAGCGGCGCCAGGCCGCGGAGCGGGGGCGGGCGAGAACCTGGTCCTGGGCGGAGGTGTCACGGATCATCGGTACGGTCGCAGCGGTGAGGATGGGGACTTCACAGCACGATGCGTGCCAACTGCAAACCATTGAATTGCATGGAAGCGGACGGCGCGGACAGGTGTCCGGGTGTCCGCGGACACGTTCGCGGACACTGGGGCGCGGCATGCTCGGGAATGGGTGACACGCCCTGTGTCCGGCAGCGGACAGCGGCGAGACATTCAGCGGACTTCGCTAGAATGATGGACTTTTCGTCTGAGGGGCTGGCTATGTGCGGTATCGTCGGTGCGATCGCAGATCGCGATGTGGTTCCTGTCCTGATCGAGGGGCTCAAGCGCCTGGAGTACCGGGGCTACGATTCGGCCGGCATCGCCGCCATCGCCGATGGCGAGGTGCGCCGCGTACGGCGCACAGGCCGTGTGGTGGAAACCGAGAGCGCCGCGCTGGCCGAAGGCCTGCACGCGCCGCTGGGCATCGGTCATACCCGCTGGGCGACCCACGGTGGCGTCACCGAAGCCAATGCGCATCCGCACGTCAGCCACGGCGACCTGGCCCTGGTCCACAACGGCATCATCGAGAACCACGAGCAGCAGCGCGAGCGCCTGACCGCGCTGGGCTACGTGTTCGAGTCGCAGACCGACACCGAGGTCATCGCCCACCTGATCCACCACTACATCGCCCAGGGGCGCGACCTGCTCGGCGCGCTGCAGGCGGCGGTGAAGGAACTGACCGGCGCCTATGCCGTGGCCGCGGTGAGCAAGTCGCGCCCGGACCTGCTGGTGTGTGCGCGCATGGGCTGTCCGCTGCTGATCGGTTTGGGCGAGGGTGAGAACTTCATCGCCTCCGACGTCTCGGCGGTGATTCAGGCCACGCGCCGGGTGATCTTCCTGGAAGAGGGCGACACCGCCGAGCTGCGCCGCGACGGCGTGCAGGTGTACGACGCGCAGGACCAGCCGGTGCAGCGCGAGCCGCACGTGTCCGACGTGTCGCTGGCCTCGCTGGAACTGGGCCCGTACCGCCACTTCATGCAGAAGGAGATCCACGAGCAGCCGCGCGCGCTGGCCGACACGCTGGAGGCGCTGTTCGACGCCGGCGGGTTCGACACCACGCTGTTCGGCAGCAAGGCCGAGGCGCTGCTGGCCGACGTGGATGGCGTGCAGATCCTGGCCTGCGGCACCAGCTACTACGCCGGGCTGACCGCGCGCTACTGGATCGAGGGCATCGCCGGGCTGCCGTGCAGCGTGGAGATCGCCAGCGAGTACCGCTACCGCGATGCCTGCGCCAATCCGCGGCAACTGATCGTGACCATCTCCCAGTCCGGCGAAACCCTGGACACGATGGAGGCGCTCAAGTACGCCAAGGCACTGGGCCATACCAAGACCCTGTCGATCTGCAACGTGCCCGAGAGCGCGATCCCACGCGCCAGCGCGATGGTGCTGTACACCCGTGCCGGCGCCGAGGTCGGCGTGGCTTCGACCAAGGCCTTCACCACCCAGCTGGCGGCGCTGTTCCAGCTCACCTGCGTGCTGGCCAAGCGCCGCGGGCGGCTGAGCGCCGAACAGGAGGCCGAGTACCTGGAGCAGCTGCGCTACCTGCCCGGCAGCGTGCAGCACGTGCTCAACCTGGAGCCGCAGATCGCGGTATGGGCCGAGCGCTTCGCCGACAAGCACAACGCGCTGTTCCTCGGCCGCGGCCTGCATTACCCGATCGCCCTGGAAGGCGCGCTCAAGCTCAAGGAGATCACCTACATCCACGCCGAGGGCTATCCGGCCGGCGAGCTCAAGCATGGCCCGCTGGCGCTGGTGGACGCCAACATGCCGGTGGTGGTGATCGCGCCCAACGACACCTTGCTGGAGAAGGTGAAGTCGAACATGCAGGAAGTGCGCGCGCGCGGCGGCGAGCTGTTCGTGTTCGCCGACCAGGACAGCAACTTCAGCGAATCCGAGGGCGTGCACGTGATCCGCACGCCACGCCATGCCGGCGTGCTCAGCCCGGTGCTGCACACCGTGCCGGTGCAGTTGCTGGCCTACCACACCGCGCTGGCGCGCGGCACCGACGTGGACAAGCCGCGCAACCTGGCCAAGTCGGTGACGGTGGAGTAAGTCGCCGCGCCGGCGTTGCCTTGGCAGACGGCGTAGTCGGCTGCCAGCGCACTGGCCCGGGTTATGCATAAGCTTCCTGCGAGGGTTCCCACCACGCAGGAGGACGCATGTACGAGTCTTTCAGACAGGGGGCGCCGGCCGAGCTGTGGCAGGCGCTGGTGCACGAGGCCGGGCAGCGCCTGGGCCGGCCGCTGGACGAATCGCGCGAGCACTATCTGGTGTTCGTGCTGCTGCGCTACCAGCGCGATGCGCAGCTGCTGGCGCGCATCCAGGCGCTTGCGTGGTTGCATGCGCAGGAGCAGGTGGGGCGTGCGCGCGCCGACGCGTTGCGCGAGGTCGGCGACGGTTGCCTGCTCATCGCCGGGCTGTTCCCCGGCGTGGCGGCGCGACGTCGGGTCAGCGTGGACTACTTCATCGATCTCGGCCGCGGCGCCTATGCCGAAGTCGCCGAGACCCGCGACAGCGACGCCAGCCTGTTCGGGCAACTCGCGCGCAGCTACCGTGAGCTGGTCCGCACACTGGGGGCGCTGCGTCCGCCGCGGCACGAGGTGGAGGCACTGCAGGCGGCGCTGCACGCGTGAGCGGTGAAGGGGCACGTCGAGCGCCCGTCGCCGTCGATGCCTGATGCGCTGTGCCGCGGCCCCCGGTTCCGCATCTCGTAGGAGCGGCTTCAGCCGCGACGGGCTTTCCCGATAACGCCCGTCGCGGCTGAAGCCGCTCCTACGGACGCACGGCCGTTCGCGCTGCCTGGGTGTGGCGAGGGCCGTGCATGCTCCTGGCGCGAGACGCGCTTCGCGCTGGCGGCGATGCCGCGTTTCGCTACGGCGGCGCGTCCTTGCGCCGCTGTTCGCCGTGCGCCCGCAGCTCAAAACCAGAACCGTCAGAACCAGAACCGCAGGCCCGCGACCCAGCGCGTCTCGCGCGCCGCCTCGCCATCGGCGCGGCGCAGGTCGGCGGTGTCGCCGAAGCTGCGCACGTGCTCCACGCCAACATACGGCGCGAACCGGCGCGTGACCTCGTAGCGCAGGCGCAACCCGCCCTCCACGGTGGTCAGGCCGCTGCCGGTGCGATGCGCCGGATCGTCGCGCGCGGCCAGTTCGGCTTCCAGCCGTGGCTGCAGGATCAGGCGATTGGTCAGCAGCACGTCGTACTCGCCTTCCAGGTGCAGGCTGGCATGGCCGCCCTCGCCGACGTAGAGCATGGCCGACACCTCGAACTTGTACGGCGCCATGCCTTGCACGCCGAACGCGGCCGAGGTCTGCGCGCGGCCGGGCGCGAACGCCTGGCTGGCGCCGACCAGCACGTCCCACCACGGCGAGATCGCGTGGCCATAGGCCAGTTCCAGCGTCGACGCCGTGGTGCGGCCGCCCTCGCGCTCGCCGTCGCTGCGCAGCCACAGCCGGTCGATGTCGCCGCCGTACCAGCCGCGCGCTTCCCAGGCCTGGCCGCTGCCGTGCGCGTTGTCCCAGCCCTCCAGGCGGTCGACCAACAGGTAGCCGGTGCGCGACGCGCCATGCGCCATGCCGTGGTCGCGCAGCACCGGGAATGCGGCGGCACGGTCGGCGGCGGTGATCGGCGGGATGGGTTCGCGCGGCAGCGGCGTGCCGGCACTTGTAGGACACTGGCACGCGCTCGCGGTCGGTGCCGGCGCGGTGCGCATCGCATGGTCCATGCCGTCGTGATCCATGCCGTCGTGTGCAGCGTGTGCGTGTTCGCGGTGATCGCCCTGCGACGCCGGTACCGCCGCGTGGCCCATCGTGGCGTGGTCCATGTGCTCGTGCGACAGGGCGTCGGCGTACTCTGCCGTGGTCCGCGTCACAGGCGCGCCGTGCATGGCCGGCGCCTGCGTGGCATGCCCCATGGCTGCATGGTCCATGGCGCCGTGCATTGCCGTGTCGGGCTGTGCCGTCTCCGCGTTCGCCATGGGCATGGTGGCAGCGGACGCCGGGCAGGTACAGCGCGCTACCGGTACGTCCGTGCCGTTGCCGGCCGCGTGGACATGCTGCGCATACACCGGCGCGTGGGCGAGCAGCAGCGCCAGAGCGGTGGCCTGCGCGAGCGGCGACAAGTGGCGGCGGCTCATGCGTCCACCCGCACTTCGCGCATCATGCCGCCGTCCATGTGGTACAGCAGGTGGCAGTGGTAGGCCCAGCGGCCCAGCGCGTCGGCGCGCACTCGGTAGCTGCGGCGCGTGCCCGGCGGCATGTCCACGGTGTGCTTGCGCACCTGGAAGCGGCCGGCGGCGTCCTCCACGTCGCTCCACATGCCGTGCAGGTGGATCGGGTGCTGCATCATCGTGTCGTTGACCAGCACGATGCGCAGGCGCTCGCCGTAGTTGAGCCGCAGCGGTTCGGCGCTGGCAAAGGGAATGCCGTCGAACGACCAGGCGAACTTCTCCATGTTGCCGGTCAGGTGCAACTGGATCTCGCGTCCCGGCTCGCGTCCGTCCGGGTCCTCGAACAGGCTGTGCAGGTCGGCGTAGGTCAGCACGCGGCGGCCGTTGTCGCGCAGGCCGATGCCGGGGTCGTCCAGCCGTGGCGCAGTGGCGGAGGACTGCATGTCCACCAGCGGATTGCCGCGTTCGCTGCGCGGATGCGCAGGTGCGGCGGCAGGCGCGTGCGCGGCGTGCTCCATGCCCGGCATGCCGGCCATGTGCATGGTCGCGCCGCAGCCGCCCTCCATGCCCTGCATGGCTGCGCCTGCGGCGTGGTCCATGCCGGCGTGGCCGGCCATCGCATGGCCCATGTCCTGCATGCGCAGCAGCGGGCGCGGGTCGTTCGCCGGCACCGGCGCCTGCAGCCCCTCGCGCACGGCCAGGGTGCCGCGCGCGTGGCCGGTACGGCCCATGTCCTGGGCGAATACCGTGTAGGCGTCCTGGCCGCTGGGTTCGACCAGCACATCAAAGGTCTCGGCGGCGGCGATGCGGAACTCGTCCACGCTCACCGGATGCACGTACTGGCCGTCGGCGGCGACCACGGTCATCTTCAGCCCGGGGATGCGCACGTCGAAGTAGCTCATGCTGGAGGCGTTGATGAAGCGCAGCAGCACCTTTTCGCCGGGGCGGAACAGCCCGGTCCAGTTGCCGGCCGGGGTCATGCCGTTGAGCAGGTAGGTGTAGGTGTTGCCGTTGACGTCGGACAGGTCGGTGGGGGTCATGCGCATGCGCCCCCACATGCCGCGGTCGGCGAGGGTGGCGCGCAGCCCGTCCTCGCGCGCGTCGCGCAGGAAATCGCCGACGGTGCGCTGGTACAGGTTGTCGTAGGACGGCATCTGCTTCAGCCGCCGGAACAGCGCCGCCGGATCCAGGTCGGTCCAGTCCGACAGCAGCAGCACGTGTTCGCGGTCGTAGCGGTACGGCGGCGGCTCGCGCGGGTCGATCACGATGGCGCCGTACAGCCCGGCCTGCTCCTGGTGCAGCGAATGGCTGTGGTACCAGTAGGTGCCGGACTGGCGCAGGGCGAAGCTGTACTGGTAGGTCTCGCCGGGATAGATGCCGTCGAAGCTCATGCCTGGCACGCCGTCCATGTTGGCCGGCAGCAGCAGGCCGTGCCAGTGCACCGAGGTCTGGGTGTGGCCGGGCAGGCGGTTGGCCACGCGGATGGTCACCGTGTCGCCTTCGCGCCAGCGCAGGAGCGGCGCCGGCACGCTGCCGTTGACGGCGATGGCAGGGCGCTCGCGCCCGGTGAAGTTGACCCGCGTGCTGCCGATGCTCAGGTCCAGGTCGGTGCCGTGCAGCACGTAGGGCGCGGCGCCGTTGCGGGCGAGCGCGCTGGCCTGGGCGTGGCGCAGCGGCAGCCCGGTGAGGCCGGCGGCGGCGCCCAGCGCCAGCCCGGTGACGAAGCGGCGCCGCGACGGCAGCGCCGGCAGGCCGGAAGAAGATGCGTTCATGTGCGATGTCCGTAAGCGGATGCGATGCGCCAGACAGCGCCGATGGCGGCGCGGCAGGCACGGGCGCGGCAGCGCCTGTGCGCCGCCGCCAGGAGGCCGCCCGCGGGGCGGCCGCGCGCGCTCAGGCGCTGGGAGGGCGTTCCAGCCGCGGCAGGCCGGGCGCGCCGTGCGCGGCCTGGGGCGCGGCGGCGACCAGGTGGCGGGGCATGCGCGGCAGCGCCAGCGGCATCGCCAGCAGGGCCGGCAGCGGTTGCGCATGCGGGCATTGGCAGCCGGCCATGCCGCCGCAGCCGCCATGCTTGCCGGCATGGTCGTGGCAGTGGCCGTCGTGATCCATTGGCGGCGGTGGCGGCGCGTCGTGGCAGGGCATCGCCGCATGCGCTGGCGCCGTGCTGGCGACCGTGACAGCCGTGTCGTGCATCGAGGTGCCGTGCGCCGCCATGCCCGGCATCGCCATGGCGGCCGCGGTGCCGTTGAGCAGCAGGCTCAGGCACAGCAGCAGGCGCAGCAGGACGGCGAAGGTCGGCACAGGCAGCAGGGTGGCGGCGGGGGGCCACAGAGGATACCGAAGCCGGCGTGGGCGGCAAGCGACTGCGGCGCGGCGAGGCTTGACTCTGGACCCGACTCCAGGGAGTAGGGTGTGCGCATGCGATCCGACCCCGCCACCGCCCGCTTCACCATCGGCGCGCTCGCCCGCCAGGCCGACGTCGCCATCGATACCGTGCGCTACTACGAGCGCCAGGGCCTGCTGCCACCGGCCCCGCGCCGCGCCTCCGGCTACCGCGAGTACGACGCCGCGGCGGTGCAGCGGGTGCGCTTCATCCGCCGCGCCAAGGAGCTGGGTTTCTCGCTGGAGGAGATCGGCGAACTGCTGGCCTTGCAGGACGACCAGGTGCACGGCGTGGAGGGCATCAAGCAGCGTGCCAGTGCGCGCCTGCAGGCACTGGACCGGCGCATCGCCGAACTCACGGAGATGCGCGACACCCTGGCCGCCCTGGTCGAGGACTGCCCCGGCCGCGGCGTGCCGGACGCCTGCCCGATCCTGGGCGACATCCGTGGCGATGCCGCCGGCGAGCCGTCGCGATGAGTGCGGACCGGACCACCACGTCGCTGACGCTGCCGGTGCAGGGCATGACCTGCGCCGCCTGCGCGGCTGGCGTGGAGAAGGCGCTGCAGCGCCTGCCCGGGGTGGCGGCGCAGGCCAGCTATGCCGGCGCGCGCGTGCAGGTGGACTACGACCCGCAGCAGGTGGACCTGTCGACGCTGCGGCAGCGCATCGAGCAGGCTGGCTACGCCGTACCGACCCAGACCCTGACCCTGGAACTCAGCGGCCTGCACTGCGCCTCCTGCGTGGCGTCGATCGATGCCGTGTTGGCGAAGACCCCGGGCGTCCTCAGCGGCCACGCCAACCTGGCCTCGGCCAAGGCGCGGGTGGAGATCCTGCCGGGCGCGGTCGCGCCGGCGGAGCTGATCGCGCGGATCGCCCGCGCCGGATTCGGTGCGCGTGTCGCCGAGGCCATGGACGCGGCGCAGCTGGCCGAGCGCGAGCGCCGCGAGCGCCGTGCCTGGCGGCGCGAACTGGGCATGTTCGCCGCGGCGGTGCTGCTGACCTTGCCGTTCTGGGGGCAGATGCTCGGCATGCTGGATGGCGACGCCCTGCGCGGTGCGCATGCCGAGCCGCTGCCGCGCTGGCTGCAACTGCTGCTGGCCACGCCGGTGCAGTGCTGGATCGGCGCGCGCTTCTATCGCGCCGGTTACCGCGCGCTGCGCAACGGCAGCGCCAACATGGACGTGCTGGTCGCGCTGGGCACCGGCATGGCCTATCTGTACAGCGCCGTGGTCACCGTCGCCGGCCTGCACGGCCAGCACGTGTACTTCGAGGCCAGCACCAGCGTCATCACCCTGGTGCTGCTCGGGCGCCTGCTGGAGGCCCGCGCCAAGCGCCGCACCACCGCCGCGGTGCGCGCGCTGCTCGACCTGGCGCCGACCACCGCGCGGGTCGAGCGCGACGGCGCCATCGTGGAGGTGGATGCGGCGGAACTGGTGGTCGGCGACGTGTTCGTGGTCGCCGCCGGCGAGCGCGTGCCGGTGGACGGCGAGGTGCTCGACGGCCACTCCAGCGTGGACGAGGCGATGCTCTCCGGTGAGGCGCTGCCGGTGGCCAAGGCGCCGGGCAGTCGCCTGCATGCGGCCACGGTCAACCAGCTCGGCCTGCTGCGCGCGCGCGCCACCGGCGTCGGCGCCGACACCCTGCTGGCGCAGATCGTGCGCATGGTCGATGCCGCGCAAGGCTCGCGTGCGCCGATCCAGCGCCTGGTCGACCGCATCGCCGCGGTGTTCGTGCCGGCGGTGCTGGCCATCGCCGCGGTCACCCTGGGCGCGACCTGGGCGCTGGGCGGCAGCTTCGCCGACGCCCTGGTGCACGCGGTGGCGGTGCTGGTGATCGCCTGCCCGTGCGCGCTGGGCCTGGCCACGCCGACCGCGATCATGGTCGGCACCGGCATCGGCGCGCGCGCCGGCATCCTGATCCGCGACGCCGAGGTGCTGGAACGCGCCCGCGCGCTGACCGCGCTGGTGGTCGACAAGACCGGCACCCTGACCCTGGGCCAGCCGCAGGTGACCGCGGTGCTGGTCGCCGACGAGGCCGAGTCCGCGCCGCTGTTGCGTCTGGCCGCCGCGCTGGAGACCGGGTCGGCGCATCCGCTGGCGCGTGCGATCGTGCAGCGCGCCGCCGACCTGGGGGTGCGCACGCCCGCGCCGGCGCCGCGCGCCGAGGCGGTGCAGACCCTGCCGGGGCAAGGCGTGCGCGGCCGCGTCGACGGGCGCGAGGTCGCGCTGGGCGCGCTGGCGTGGCTCGATGGCCTGATCGCCGTGCCGGCCGACCCGACGCTGCGCCGCCAGGCCGAGGCGGCGCAGGCGCAGGGCCACAGCGTGGTCGGCGTGGCGGTGGACGGCGCCGTGGCCGGCTATATCGCCATCGCCGATCCGCTGCGCGAGGGCGCTGCCGAGGCGGTGGCGCGGCTGCAGGCGCGCGGCATCGCGGTGACCATGCTCAGCGGCGACAACCGCCACGCGGCGCAGGCGGTGGCCGCGCGGCTCGGCATCGCCCAGGTGCAGGCCGAGGTATTGCCGCAGGACAAAGCCGCGCATGTGCGCGAGCTGCAGGCCGTGCCGGGCGCGCACGTGGGCATGGTCGGCGACGGCATCAACGACGCCCCGGCGCTGGCCGCGGCCGACGTCAGCTTCGCCATCGGCAGCGGCTCGGACATCGCGATCGAAGCGGCCGACGTGGTGCTGATGCACGGCGACCTGGCCGGCGTCGCCGCCGCCATCGACCTGTCCGCGGCCACAGTGCGCAAGATCCGCCAGAACCTGTTCTTCGCCTTCGTCTTCAACGGCCTGGGCATCCCGCTGGCCGCATTCGGCCTGCTCAACCCGGTGATCGCCGGCGCGGCGATGGCGCTGAGTTCGGTCTCGGTGCTGGGCAACGCGCTGCTGCTGAATCGCTGGCGGGCGCGGTGAGCGCGTATTCGCCTTCTTCCTCCTGGAGCCTGACATGCAACATCTCGATCTTCTCGTCCACGGCATGAGTTGCGGCGGCTGCAGCGCACGGCTGCAGCGGGTGCTGGACGCCTGCCCGGGCGTGGCCGCCAGCACGGTGGTGCTGGAGGGCGGGCGCGTGGGCATCGACTACGACCCCGCGCGCATCGACGTGGCCGCGCTGGAGCAGGCGATCGCCGACGCCGGCTTCAGCGTGGCCGCCGCCGGCTGAGCGCCGCCGCTGGGCCGTGCGCCGCGCCGGGTGAACGCCGGGGTGGCGGCCTGCGCGGCGCATGGTCCTGGCGCCCGGCTGGGCGTGTATCGTGGGCGCGATTTCTCCGCTCCCGCATCGCCATGACCCATCGCGCTTGGGTGGCCGCCGCCATCCAGAAGATCGAAGCCGACTTCAACCGCTCGGCCGACACCCACCTGATCCCGCTGGACCTGCCCGGGTTCCCCGGCATCGACCTGTACTTCAAGGACGAATCCAGCCATCCCACCGGCAGCCTCAAGCACCGCCTGGCGCGCTCGCTGTTCCTGTACGCCCTGGCCAACGGCTGGCTGCGCGAGGGGCGCCCCGTGATCGAGGCCTCCAGCGGTTCCACCGCGGTATCCGAGGCGTACTTCGCGCGCCTGCTGGGGCTGCCGTTCATCGCGGTGATGCCGGCAACGACCTCGCCGGAGAAGATCGCCGCGATCGAGTTCCAGGGCGGGCGCTGCCACCTGGTCGGGCGCGCCTGCGATCTGCATGCCGATTCGGTGCAGCTGGCGCGCGAGACCGGCGGCCATTTCATGGACCAGTTCCTCTACGCCGAACGTGCCACCGACTGGCGCGCCAACAACAACATCGCCGAGTCGATCTTCCGGCAGATGCAGGAGGAGCCGCATCCGATCCCGGCGTGGATCGTGTGCAGCCCCGGCACCGGCGGCACCGCGGCCACGCTTGGCCGCTACGTGCGCTACCGGCGCCATCCCACCCGCATCCTGTGCGCCGACCCGGAGGTGTCGCTGTTCTTCGACGGCTACCGCGAGGCGCTGGCCGGGCGCGACTACGCCGGCCTGGAAAGCACCGGCGGCTCGCGTATCGAAGGCATCGGCCGGCCGCGGGTGGAGCCGAGCTTCATCCCCAGCTGCGTGGATGCGATGGTCAAGGTGCCCGACGCGCTGAGCCTGGCGGCGATGCGCTACGTCAGCGCGCGCCTGGGCCGGCGCGTGGGCGGCTCCACCGGCACCAACTTCGTCGGCGTGCTGCAGGCGGCCACGCGCATGCGCGAACAGGGCCGCAGTGGCGCCATCGTCACCATCCTGTGCGACAGCGGCGAGCGCTACGTGCACAGCTACTACCGGCCGCAGTGGTACGCCGAGCACGGCATCGACGTCGAACAGGCCGACGCGCAACTGGCCGCGGCGGTGGCCGGCGCCGGCTTGCCGCCGCTGCCTTGTGCCGCGCTGGACTGACCGCCATCTGTCTTCCATGGCCGGCCGCGCCGGTCCTTTCCCCGCTACCGAGAGTTCCGCGATGACCAATCCCCTGCTCGATTTTTCCGGCCTGCCGCGCTTCGATGCGATCCAGCCCGAGCACATCGGCCCGGCGATCGACACGCTGCTGGCGCAGGCCGAGGCCGCCGTGGCCGCCGCCGAGACCGTGGCGCCGGTGCGCTGGGACAGCTTCGTGGCGCCGCTGGACGATGCCACCGAGCGCCTGTGGCGCGCCTGGGGCCAGGTGAGCCACCTGCAGGCGGTGGTCAACACGCCGGCGCTGCGCGAGGCCTACAACGCCAACCTGCCCAAGGTGACGCGCTTCTCCAGCGCGCTGGGGCAGAACCTGGCGCTGTTTGCGCAGTACCGCACGCTGGCGCAATCGCCGGAGGCGGCCACGCTCGGCCCGGCGCAGCGCAAGGTGCTGGACAACGCGCTGCGCGACTTCCGCCTGGGCGGCGCCGAACTGGGCGAGGCCGACAAGCAGCGCTTCGCCGCGATCCAGGAAGAGCTGTCGGCGCTGTCGGCCAAGTTCTCGCAGAACGTGCTCGACGCCACCGACGCGTGGTCGCTGCTGATCGACGACCCGGCTCGCCTGGCCGGCCTGCCCGAGGACAGCGTCGCCGCTGCGCGCGCGGCGGCCGAGCGCGACGGCCAGGAAGGCTGGAAGCTGACCCTGCAGATGCCGTGCTACCTGCCGGTGCAGATGTATGCCGAGGACCGGGCGCTGCGCGAGACGCTGTACCGCGCCAATGCGATCCGCGCCTCGGAGTTCGGCGATGCGGCGCTGGACAACAGCGCGGCGATCGGCCGCATCCTCGCCCTGCGCGGCGAACTGGCGGCGCTGCTCGGCTTCGCCAGCTATGCCGAGTATTCGCTGGCGACCAAGATGGCGCAGGATCCCGCCCAGGTGCTGGAGTTCCTGCACGACCTGGCCGCACGCGCCAAGCCCTACGCGCAGCGCGACCGCGCCGAACTGGAAGCCTTCGCGCGCGAGCACCTGGGCCTGGACACGCTGGAAGCCTGGGACCTGCTCTATGCCAGCGAAAAGCTCAAGCAGGCGCGCTACAGTTTCTCCGAGCAGGAGGTGAAGCGCTACTTCACCGAGCCCAAGGTGCTGGACGGCCTGTTCGGCCTGATCCACGACCTGTACGGCTTGCGCGTGGAGGCCGACAGCGCGCCGGTGTGGCATCCGGACGTGCGCTTCTTCCGCCTCAGCGACGCGCAGGGGCGCCTGGTCGGGCAGTTCTACCTGGACCTGTACGCGCGCGAAGGCAAGCGCGGTGGCGCCTGGATGGACGACTGCCGCAACCGCCGCGAGCGCGCCGACGGCGTGCAGACCCCGCTGGTGTACCTGGTGTGCAACTTCGGCCGCGGCAGCGACGGCAAGCCGGCCACCTTCACCCACAACGAGGTCACCACCCTGTTTCACGAGATGGGCCACGGCCTGCACCAGTTGCTGACCCAGGTCGGCGAACTGGGCGTGGCCGGCATCAACGGCGTGGAATGGGACGCGGTGGAACTGCCCAGCCAGTTCATGGAGAACTTCTGCTGGGAATGGCCGCGCCTGCAGGCGATGACCGCGCACGTGGACAGCGGCGAGCCGCTGCCGCGCGCGCTGTTTGACAAGATGCTGGCGGCGAAGAACTACCAGAGCGGCATGTTCACCGTGCGCCAGCTCGAGTTCGCGTTGTTCGACATGCAGTTGCACCACAGCTTCGATGCGCAGACCGACAGCGTGCTGCAGTTGCTCGAGCGCGTGCGCGACGCAGTGGCGGTGAACCGGCCGCCGGCATGGAACCGCTTCCCCCACCAGTTCAGCCACATCTTCGCCGGCGGCTATGCGGCCGGTTACTACAGCTACAAATGGGCCGAGGTGCTCAGCGCCGACGCCTATGCCGCGTTCGAGGAAGCGCCGGACCAGTTGGCGGACACCGGCGCGCGCTTCCTGCACGAGATCCTCTCGCGCGGCGGCAGCCGCCCGGCGCTGGAGAACTTCACCGCCTTCCGCGGCCGCGCGCCGGAGCTGGAGGCGTTGCTGCGGCACAGCGGCATGGCGGGATAAGCTGGGATTCGGGATTCGGGATTCGGGATGACAGCCTGCGGCTGTTGAAAGCCGGGATTCGGGTTAGGGAGTCGGGATTCTTCGCGGGTTTCGGGCAGTTGCGAGGATCTTGTGGGAGGGGCTGAAGCCCCTCCCACAAAAAGCGGCGACTTTTCATCGGAAGGCGGCCACGTTCGTCAGATCGTTTGCTGGCGATGTTGTCCCGTGCAGGACGACCCCGACCCCGTTCCCGTTCTCGATCCCCAATCCCGGCTCTCAACAGCCGCAGGCTGGTCATCCCCAATCTCCAATCTCCAATCCCAGCTCCTCTGTGCTAGAACACAGCACAGCGGCACGGCGATCGTCGCCGCCGCGATCGCGGCATAGGACACTGCCGCACCGCACACGGAGGACCGCATGAAGCGAGCAGGGTGGTGGACGCCGTTGCTGTTGAGCATGGTCGCGCCGGCCTTGGCGCAGGACGGCAGCGGCACGGTGCGCATCGGCGCCAGCCTGCGCGCCGGCCCGGCGCCGGAGTATCCGCGCGTGGCCACGCCGGTCACCGACGATGCACTGCGGGTGCATGGCTGCACCCGCGACTGGACCTGGTGCGATGTCAGTTGGCGCGAAAAACGCGGTTGGCTGCCGGCCGGCGCGATCGATTTCAGCGCACAGGAACAGGGCATCGCACCCGGCGTGCCCACCGTCGGCTTTGCGCTGGATCGCTATTGGGACACGCACTATCGCGGTCAGCCGTGGGCGCGCGAACGCGCGCGCTATCGGCCACTGGAAAGCGCCGCGAGCGCGGCCGGGCCGGCGCAGATTCCGGCCCCGTTGCAGCGGCAGTTGGGGCCGCAATGGCGGGCGCCGCCGCCAGCGGCGTCTGCCTCCGAGGCCGTGAGCGCCACGCCGGCATGGACGCCGCCGGGCGAGCGGATGCATCAGATCCCGCCGCCGGACGCGCTCAATCCCCGCTACAACAAGGAACTGGCGAAGGAGTTGCAACGCCAGGACAGCGACCGCCGCCAGCGCGAAGCGATGGGACTGCAGCCGGTGCCGCCCCCTGCGTCCGCGCCGTCGGCATCGCCGGCGTGGCCACCGTCGCCGGCGACCATCCAGTGGGTCGAGCGGCATTCGCCGAAGCCGACCTCGCCTCCGCCGCCACCACCGCCACCGCCTCCACCGCCACCGCCACCGCCACCGCCTTCAGCGCCACCGGCCAAGCCGGAAGCGCACAAGGACGACGACGCCGGGCGTCGCGACGTCCGGCAGCTGGAGCGCTGACGCGCGGCACGCTGCCGCTGCCGGCACCGTGCAGGCGTGGCCCGACTCAGGCCTTGGCGAATACCAGCGCGGCGTTGGTGCCGCCGAAGCCGAAGCTGTTGGACATCACCGTGCGCAAGTCCGCATCGCGGCTTTCGCGCTCGATGGGGAAGCCCTCGGCGCGCGGATCCAGCGTGTCGATGTTGGCCGAGCCGGCGATGAAGCCGTCGCGCAGCATCAGCAGGCAGTAGATCGCCTCGTGCACGCTGGCCGCGCCCAGCGAGTGTCCGGACAGCGCCTTGGTCGAGGACAGCGGCGGCACCGCGTCGCCGAACACCGCGCGTACCGCGTCCAGCTCGGTGACGTCGCCGAGCGGGGTCGAGGTGCCGTGGGTGTTGAGATAGTCGATCGGCGCGTCCACGCCCTGCAGCGCCATGCGCATGCAGCGCACCGCACCTTCGCCGGACGGGGCGACCATGTCGGCGCCGTCGGAAGTCACGCCGTAGCCGACCAGTTCGGCATGGATGCGCGCACCGCGCGCCACCGCGTGCTCGTAGTCCTCCAGCACCAGCATGCCGCCGCCGCCGGCGATGACGAAGCCGTCGCGCGCGGCGTCGTAGGGCCGCGAGGCCACCGCCGGCGTATCGTTGAAGCCGGTGGAGAGCGCGCCCATGGCGTCGAACATCAGGCTCATGGTCCAGTCCAGTTCCTCGCCGCCGCCGGCGAACATCACGTCCTGCTGGCCGTGGCGGATCAGGTCCGCTGCCGCGCCGATGCAGTGCGCCGAGGTCGCGCACGCGGCCGACAGCGAGTAGCTGACGCCCTTGATCTTGAATGCGGTGGCCAGGCTGGCCGACACCGCCGAACACATCGTGCGCGGCACCATGTACGGGCCGACCTTGCGCACGCCGCGGTTGCGCAGCAGGTCCGCCGCCTCCACCTGCCAGTGGCTGGAGCCGCCGCCGGAACCGGCGATCAGGCCGATCCGCGGATCGCTGATCGCCGCTTCGTCCAGGCCGGCGTCGGCCAAGGCATCGCGCAGCGCCAGGTAGGCGTAGGCCGAGGCGTCGCCCATGAAGCGCTTGAGCTTGCGGTCGATCGCCGCGTCCAGGTCCAGTTGCACATCGCCGCCGACCTGGCTGCGCAGGCCGAACTCCGCCGCCTGCGCGTTGTAGCGGATGCCGGAGCGGCCCTCGCGCAAGGCGCGCGCCACGCTGTCCAGATCGTTGCCCAGGCACGAGGTGATGCCCATCCCGGTAATGGCCACGCGCCGCATCAGAATGCCTCCGTCGAAGTGAACAGGCCCACGCGCATGTCCTTGGCGGTGTAGATCTCGCGCCCGTCCACCGACATGCGGCCGTCGGCCACCGCCATCACCAGCTTGCGGTTGATCACCCGGCTGATGTCGATCTCGTACACCACCTGCTTGGCGGTGGGCAGCACCTGGCCGGTGAACTTCACCTCGCCCACGCCCAGCGCACGGCCACGGCCGGGTGCGCCCAACCAGGTCAGGAAGAAGCCGGTCAGCTGCCACATCGCATCCAGGCCCAGGCAGCCGGGCATCACCGGATCGCCGATGAAATGGCAGCCGAAGAACCACAGGTCCGGACGGATATCCAGTTCGGCGCGGATCACGCCCTTGCCGTGCGCGCCGCCGGTCTCGTCGATGGCGACGATGCGGTCGAACATCAGCATCGGGTCGTTGGGCAGGCGCCCGGCATTGGCGCCGAACAACTCGCCGCGTGCGCTGGCGAGCAACTGCTCGCGCGAATAGGAGGACAGACGACTCATGAGCGGAACATTCCCAGGCGAGACAGTCGAGGCGCGCAAGAGTGCATGAGCGTCGCGCGTTCAATCAAACGTTTTATCCGTACGCACGCGTAGTGTCGGCAGCGGCGACGGCGCGCGCACTGCGCCGGATCAAGGCGCGCGTTCTCAATCCGTGCGCAGTGCCGGGCTTATCATGTGCTCACCGTTCGCAGGCGTAGGGTTGGGGTCGATGCGCAAGATCATTCACGTCGACATGGATGCGTTCTACGCGTCCGTGGAGCAGCGTGACGATCCGGCGCTGCGCGGCAAGCCCGTGGTGGTGGCCTGGCGCGGCATGCGCTCGGTGGTGTGCGCCGCCTCCTACGAGGCACGCGTGTTCGGCGTGCGCTCGGCGATGCCGGCGCTGCGCGCCGAGCGGCTGTGCCCGGACGCGATCTTCGTGCCGCCGGATTTCGCCCGCTACAAGGCGGTGTCGCGGCAGGTGCGCGAGATCTTCCAGCGCCACACCGACCTGATCGAGCCGCTGTCGCTGGACGAAGCCTACCTGGACGTCACCGCGCCCAAGGGCGAAATGCGCACCGCCACCGAGATCGCCCAGACCATCCGCGCGCAGATCCGCGCCGAAACCGAATTGACCGCATCGGCCGGGATCGCGCCGAACAAGTTCCTGGCCAAGATCGCCTCGGACTGGCGCAAGCCCGACGGCCAGTTCGTGATCCGTCCGCATCGCGTGGACGCGTTCCTGACGCCGTTGCCGGTGAACAAGGTACCCGGCGTGGGCAAGGTCATGGAGGCCAAGCTGGCGGAACTGGGCATCGCCACCGTCGGCGATCTGCGCGGGCGCAGCGAGGCGGAACTGGAGGCGCGCTTCGGCAGCTTCGGCCTGCGCCTGTACCAGCGCGCGCGCGGCATCGACGAACGCCCGGTGGAATCGGACCAGCCGGTGCAGTCGATCTCCTCCGAGGACACCTTCGCCGAAGACCTGGCGCTGGAGGCGCTGGAGCCGGCGATCCGGCAACTGGCCGAGAAGACCTGGAACGCCACCCGCCGCACCGAGCGCATCGCGCGCACCGTGGTGCTGAAGCTGAAGACCGCGCAGTTCCGCATCCTCACCCGCAGTTTCACCCCGGAGCAACCGCCGGACTCGCTGCAGGCCTTGATCGACATCGCCCTGGCGCTGCGCGAGCGGGTGGACCTGCCGGCATCCACCCGCTACCGCCTGGTCGGCGTCGGCCTGTCCGGCTTCCACGAGCGCGAGCCGGGGCAGGCGCAGGGGTGCTTGTTCGGTTGAGGCGGTTGCGTTGCCTGGGAGACTGCCTTCCCGGCTGACTGCATTGGAACGTGTGCCACGGGAGACTGTCGTACCCTCTATCGCGGCGCCCTGAGCGGTGCGTGGATTGAAACACCTGGGGTTACGGTGCGGCGACGGCGGGTCTGTGTCGCGCCCTTGCGGGGGCGTGGATTGAAAGCGCATCGAGGCGTTCAGCAGGCACAGCGTCAGCGGTCGCACACGCTCGCGTGTGCGTGTGTTGAAACAACCATGGGATGTGGGTGCAAGCCGAGAACCTGGCCGTCGCTCCCGCGTCGGGACTGAAGTCCCTCCCACAGGGGCATGCTGCTCGGGTTGCAACAGCGACTTCATCCTCCGGCACGCGGATCGACCTGGTCGCGTCCTCACGGACGCGTGGATTGAAACATGGGTGGGGATCGCCAACCGGTGATGTTCTCGGGTGTCGTGCGCGCGAGCGCAGGGATCGAGCGGTTGACTCGGACCGGGATGGATCGCGTGAGCGCGGTTCGCGCGATCGGTCGCCGTCACGGCGCTGCCGTAGCGGGCGTGGCGTGGTCGCAATCGCGTGCCAGCGAAGGCAGGGCACGCGTCGCGCGCGCGCGTCGCAACCGCGTCCGACATTGCGCCACCTACAATGCGCACTTGTCCCCCTGTGTTGGCACGACATGACATTTCCTTATGCATTGGTGGTGTTCGACCTGGACGGCACCCTGGTCGACAGCGGCGCCGACATCGCCGAGGCGCTGAACCGCACCCTGGCCGACTTCGGCCTGCCGCGCGTGTCGGAGGCGACCGTGCTCGGCTGGATCGGCGAGGGCGTGCGCAAACTGGTCGAGAGCGCCTGGCGGCATGTCGGCGACGCCACGCCACTCGAGACGGTGATGCCGACCTTCATGCGTCACTACGCCGAATGCCTGTTGCGCAGTCCGCGGCTGTATCCGGGTGCGGCCGAGGCGCTGACGCAGTTGCATGCGGATGGTGTGACGCTGGCGCTGTGCACCAACAAGCCGTCGGCAATGGTGCCGCCGTTGTTGCGCCATCTGGGCGTGGCCGATCTGTTCTCTGCGGTGCTCGGCGGCGACAGTCTGCCCGAGCGCAAGCCCAGCCCGGCGCCGCTGCTGCACCTGGCGCAGCAGTTCGCGCAGCCGCCGGCGCGCTGCCTGATGGTCGGCGATTCGGGGACCGACCTGCAGGCCGGCCACGCCGCCGGCATGCCGGTGGCGCTGGTGCGTTACGGCTATCCGCGCGATCTGGATCTGGCCACGGCCGACGTGGTGTTGCTGATGGATGATTTGCGCGAGCTGCTGCGGCTGCGCTGATACGACGGCGATCCAAACACTGCGGTGTAGCGCAAAGACCGGGATGCGCTTGCAGGAGCGGCTTCAGCCGATGACGCAGTAAGCCCCTCTCCCCCCGGGAGAGGGGTTGGGGTGAGGGTCCGGGCGCGCAGCGGTCGCTGAACTGTCAGGTTTGTGCCGCGATGCATGAGCACGAGGGAGGCTGTTTGCGTTCGGCAGCCAGCGGCCTGATCGCGAGCGACCACGTGCGCGTGCGTCGCGCATGTCTGCTTTGAGAATGCGCGCATCTACATCCGCTGTGTTCGCACATGCCGCCTTTCGTAGGAACGGCTTCAGCCGCGACAGGCTTTCCCGGGAAAGCCGATCACGGCTGAAGCCGCTCCTACAAAAAAAGACGCGTGGTTTCTGCACTGTCGTCCCGCGCCACGCCATCGGCGCAGCGCGGGACGCCGGCTCAGCGCGCTGCCGGCGCGTAGCGCAGGGTCAGCGCGTACTCGCGGCCCGGCTGGTTGTACCAGTTCACCGTCTGGTAGTCGCGATCGAACACGTTGCTGGCCTTGGCCTGCAGCGTCCAGTCCGGGGTGAACGCGTATTCCGCGCGCAGGTCGACGGTGCCATAGCCGGCCAGGCGCACGCGGTTGGCCGCGTCGTCGAAGCGGTGGCCGCTGCCGAACACGGTGACGCCGAGCTTGACCGGGCCGATGCCGCGGTCCACGTCCAGGCGCGCGGTGTTCTGCGCGCGCCGCGCCAGCCAGTTGTCGCGGTTGTCGCCGTCGCTGCGGTTGCGCGGATCGGTGTGGCTCAGCTGCGCCGACAGTTCCCAGCCGGCCAGCAACGCATAGCCGGTCAGTTCGGCGCCGCGGATGCGTGCCTCGTCCACGTTGACCGGCAGGAAGCTGACCGCGTCGTAGGAGATCAGGTCCTTGACCCGGGTCTCGTAGGCGTTGAAGGTCCAGTTCCAGCTGTCGGCATACTGCGCGATGCCCAGGTTGCCGCTCTTGGAGCGCTCCGGCTTCAAGTCAGGGTTGCCGGCGAACGGGTAGTACAGGTCGTTGAAGGTCGGCGCCTTGAAGCCGGTGCCGACGCTGGCGGTGAGCTTGAGGCCATGCGCCAACGCCAGGCCCCAGCCGAGGCTGCCGGTGGTGTGCTCGCCGAACTGCTCGTTGTCGTCGCTGCGCACGCTGGCCTGCAGCTGCTGCGCGCCGAAGCGGCCCTGGTACTCGGCGAACACGCCGGTGTTGTCGCGGCTGTCGACGTCGAAGGCGGTGGTGCTGGCGACGTGCTCACGCTGCCAGTCGCTGCCGACGCTGAGCAGGTGGCCTTCGGCCAGGGTGATGTCGCCCTGCAGCGCGGCGGTGTCGCGGCGGCTGTCGAAGGTGCTGATGAAGCTGCGGGTGCGCGCGCCCGGCGCACGGTAGTAGCTGTCGGCGTCGTCGACGTTGCGGCCCAGCTGCGCGGCCAGGTGCAGGCGATCGGAGGGCGTCCAGTCGAGCTTGCCGCTGAACACCTGCTGGGTGTTGTCGGCCTCGTTGCCGGCGAACAGCGCGTCGCCGTCGTACGCGTTGCGGCTGTCGATGTTCAGCGCCTGGCCCTCGATGCGCAGCGTGTCGGTCAGGGCGTAGCCGCCGCGCGCGCTCAGCGAGACGTTGCGGTAGCCGTCGCGGTCGGGCTGGTCGACGAAGCAGCCGGCGAATAGCGTGGCCGAGCCGTTGCAGGCATTGATGCCGTCGGTCTTCTGGTAGCCGCCCTGCACGGCCAGCCAGCCGCGCTCGCCGCGGTTGCTGAAGCCGGCGCCGGCCTCGCGCAGGCCGTGGCTGCCGCCGCCCAGGCTCAGGTTCTGCTGGAAGCCCTGGCCGCCGCGGCGGGTGAAGATCTGGATGACGCCGCCGATCGCGTCGGAGCCGTACAGGCTCGAACGCGGGCCGCGCACGATCTCGATGCGCTCGATCTGGCTCAGCGGCAGATCCTGGAACGCGGCCAGGCCGGCGCTGGCCGAGCCGATGCGCACGCCGTCCACCAGCACCAGCACGTGGTCCGATTCGCTGCCGCGCAGGTTCAGCGTGGTCAGCTTGCCCAGGCCGCCCTGGTTGGAGATGCCGATGCCGGCGCGGCCCTGCAGCAGCTGCGCCAGCGAATCGGCCTGGCTGCGCTCGATCTCGGCGCGGTCGATGACCTGCGCCGGGACCACGCTGTCCTCCACCGAGATCTGGGTGCGGGTGGCGGTGACCAGGACCTGGTCGAGGTCGGTGGCGGCATCGGCGGCGTGGGCCAGCGCGGGCAGGGACAGGGCGGACGCGATCGCGACCGAAAGCAGGCGGGACGACATGGGTGGCAACTCCGGCGCGCGGCTGCGCGCTGTGACGGCAAGGGAGTCGCGAACGGAAGGTGCAAGCGGACGGCGCCGGACACGGCGCGGCACGCCGCGACGCCCTCCGCATCGCAACCAGTGAACTGCAAGGCCGGTCTCCGGGCTGGCGATCGGGGAGGCGGACCTCCCGGCTGCGACGCCTTCCCATGCCCAGGCACAGTGGCGCAGGTCGTCAGCGCGGATCGCTTACCGTTGCGGGGGCAGCGCCGGCCTTGTCGCAAGACGCACCGGCTTCCCGTTTCAACCCGCTGGCCGGAGCCGGCGGGTCACCTTGAAGCGGCGCGATTGTACGCGATCGCCGCTGCCTGCGCGGCTCAGTCGGCGTGGGTGCCGTGGCCGTCGTCGTCGCCGTGATGGTCGTTCGCCGGCGTGTCGTGCGGGTCGGGCGCGTAGGCGCCGTCGGCGTCATCGTCGCCGCGCGTATCGGCGCGGTCGAAATGGGTGGTCGCCACCGGCCCGGCGACCGGCAGGCCGCGCTGCGCCGGCAGCGCCGCCGTTGCGGTCTCCAGCTCGCCCAGCAACTGCGCGCGCCGCGCCTCGGACAGTTCCTGCCAGTGGCAGCCGCTGAGCGCGCCTTCCAGCGAATACAGCAGGTTGAGGCTGGGCTTGAAGCCGGCACGCTTGACCTTGACGAAGGCCCCGACCGCGCCGGCCGCCTCCAGGTCCTGCTGCGTGCGCACGCCGACCTGGCGCAGCCAGGCCGCGCTCTTGGGGCCGATGTTGCGCAGCTTGGTGGTGCTCATCGCAGGCTGTCGACGAAGACCTGGGCGATCGCTTCCAGCCCGCGCTGGTCGTCGGCGTCGAAGCGGGCCAGGTCGGGGCTGTCCAGGTCGAACACGCCGACCAGCGCGCTGTCGCGCAGCAGCGGTACCACCAGTTCCGAACGCGAGGCCGCATCGCAGGCGATGTGCCCGGGGAACGCCTCCACGTCGTCGATGCGCTGGGTCTGGCCGCTGCTGGCGGCCGCGCCGCATACGCCCTTGTGCAGCGGAATGCGCACGCAGGCCGGCAGACCCTGGAACGGCCCGACCACCAGTTCCTTGCCGTCGTAGAGATAGAAACCGACCCAGTTCAGCCGCGGCAGCGCGTGGTACACCAGCGCCGCCAGGTTGGCGGCATTGGCGATACGGTCGGGCTCCCCGGCGACCAGGGCACGGGCCTGGTCGAGCAACTGGGCGTACTGTTCCGGCTTGCTGCCGGTGAGCGAGGACGAGGCGAACATCGCCCGAGTCTAGCAGCGCGCTGGGTCCGCCGGCACCGCCGCGGCTGACGCGCGCGGCGCGCCCGGCTATCCTGCGCGCCGCCGCGCGTCCCGCCGGCCAACCGACAGGGTTTCGTTCGCATGGCTGTTCCCGCCTTCTACGTCACCGGCACCGATACCGGCATCGGCAAGACCATCGCCAGCACCGCGCTGCTGCATGCCCTGCGTGCGCGCGGCCAGCGCGCGGTGGGCATGAAGCCGGTGGCCAGCGGCTGCACGCGCGAGGCCGAGGGCTGGCGCAACGAGGACGCACTGGCGTTGCAGGAGGCCAGCGCGCCGCGCCCGCGTTATGACGATCTCAATCCCTACGCGCTGCCGCTGCCGCTGGCGCCGGAACTGGCCGCCGCCGACGCCGGCGTGCAACTGGAACTGGCGCCGATCGCGGCCGCGTTCGAACGCCTGCGCGCGCAGGCCGACGTGGTGGTGGTGGAAGGCGTGGGCGGCTGGGCGGCACCGTTGTCGGCGACGCTGGACCAGGCCGATCTGGCGCGCGCGCTGCGGCTGCCGGTGGTGCTGGTGGTCGGCCTGCGCCTGGGCTGCCTCAACCACGCCCGGCTCAGCGCCGCGGCGATCGCCGCCGACGGCCTGCAGTGCATCGGCTGGATCGGCAACGAGATCGACCCGGCGATGGAGCGCATCGACGACAACATGGCGATGCTGCGCACGCGGCTGCCGATGCCGTGCTGGGGGCGGCTGCCGTACCGGCCGCAACCGCAGGCCGAGCAACTGGCCGCGCAGTTGCAGCCTTGGGCAGGAATGTCGCCGGGCTGACCAACTGCCGGACGGGTTGTGTGGGAGGGACTTCAGTCCCGACACCTCACAAACGAAGCATCGGTGTCGCAGCTTTCCCGCAAAGAAAGACAGGAACGCCGGGACGCACGCGATCGACCAATCCCCAATCCCCAACTCCCGAATCCCGCCCATAAAAAAGGCCCGGTAGAGGGAGGGATCTACCGGGCCTTGGGGTTGCACGGGGGGAGGGACCCGTGCAGACCGAGGGTGCGTCGGGCGGCGAACCGCAGCGACGTCGAATCGGGTCTTACTTGGCGGCGGGCTTGGCTTTGGGCGCGGCTTGCTCGGTCGCCGCCTCGAACTGGTGCTTGGCGAGCTGGCCGATGGCCTCGGAGGTCTTCAGGCTCAGGCCGAACACTTCCTGGTTGGCCGTGGCCAGCCGCTCGAAGTTGTCGCGGGCGATCTGCAGGCCCTTCGGCCACAGCGCCTGCACGGTGCCCAGGTCGCGTGCCTCGGTCAGTTCGCCGAGGAAGCCGGTGGTGGCCGACACATTCTTTTCGAAGGTCTTCAACTGCACGCCGAATACGCTCTCGGCGCTCTCCAGCGCCAGGCGGTTGGCACGCGCCGCGGTGGCGGCGAACTGCTGGGTGTAGCTGCTGAACTGGTCGTTGAATTGAGCGGACATCATGCAACTCCATTGGAATGCCGACTGCTGTTGCAGTGCAACATACGCCCATTCTGCTGCGATGCAACAAAATTTTCTGAAGCCGCTCAGGATCCGTTCAAACTGCTTTTCTGCTCAATGGCTTGGCGCAATTCCGCCAGCCCTTGCCGGACGCCCCCGCGAGCCTGGAAAGCGCCAGATGCGCGCGACGACGAACGCAAGGCGGGCGGCATCGAAAACCCTCAGCCGGCGCGGTGCCGTCCTTGCGATTCCCTAGTCCCCATTCCCCAATCCCAGCCTTGCTCAGCCCGGACCGCGATAGCGGCAGCCGGACGTGCAGGTCTCGTGCACCACCACCTCGCTCAGCAGCGGCAGCGCCGGCTTGAGCCGTTCCCAGATCCACATCGCCAGGCGCTCGCTGGTGGGGTTGTCCAGCCCGTCGATGTCGTTGAGGTAGTGGTGGTCGAGCTGGTCGTAGAGCGGGCGGAACGCCGCCTTGATGTCGCCGAAATCCATGACCCAGCCGCTCTCGGCGCCGGGTTCGCCGCTGACGTGCAGCTCGATGCGGAACGAATGGCCGTGCAGGCGCGCGCACTTGTGGCCCGGCGGCACGTTGGGCAGGCGGTGCGCGGCTTCGAGGGTGAAGACTTTGAAGATATCCATGGGAGGCATTCTACGGTCGGGGTGGGGCGGCATGGCGCGATGCTGGGCGCGCGCAACGACGGCGGTGGCGTCATGCTGCAGGGCGGGCGATCTGCGCGCTGCCAGGTGAAGCGGAATAAAAAGGCCGCCCCGAAGGGCGGCCTGGGTGCGTGCGGAGGGCGCGGCCGCGGAAGGCTCAGCGCGGCGCGGCGGGGCGGTTGCCGCCGCCGTTGCCCTGGCGGCGGCCCTGACCCTGGCGGCGGGCGCCGTCGGCGTGGTGGCCGCCGGGCTTCTTGCTGCCGGCGTGGGCATGCGCATGCGCCGGCGCATCGCCGTGGCCGCGGCGGGCATGGCTGCCGCGGCGCGGCGGACGCTGGCCGCCCGGACGCTCGTCCGGCGGGTTGTTGTTGCCCCAGCGGATCGGCGTGACCGGCTCGAAGCCCGGCACGTCGCGGATGTCCATCTCGCGCTTGAGCATGCGTGCGATCGCGCGCAGCAGCTTGGCCTCGTCCTGCGCCACCAGCGAGATCGCCTCACCGGTCGAACCGTTGCGGCCGGTGCGGCCGATGCGGTGCACGTAGTCCTCGGCGACCATCGGCAGGTCGTAGTTGATGACCTTGGGCAACTGGTCGATGTCGATGCCGCGCGCCGCGATGTCGGTGGCCACCAGCACGGTGATCCGGCCGGCCTTGAAGTCGCTCAGCGCACGCAGGCGCTGGCCCTGGCTCTTGTTGCCATGGATCGCGGCGGTCTTCAGCCCGGACTTGTCCAGGAAGGTGGTCAGCTTGTCGGCGCCATGCTTGGTGCGGGCGAACACCAGGGTCTGCTTGCGCGAGTCGGCGGCCAGCAGGTGCAGCAGCAGTTCGCGCTTGCGCGCACCGTCCACCGGGTGCACGCGGTGGGTGATGGTGTCGGCCACGGTGTTGCTCGGAGTGGCCTGGATTTCCTGCGGATCGTGCATGAACTCGCGGGCCAACTGCTTGATGCCGTCCTCGAAGGTGGCCGAGAACAGCAGGGTCTGCCGGTTCTGCTTGGGCAGCTTGGCGAGGATGCGCTTGATCGAGGGCAGGAAGCCCATGTCGAGCATGCGGTCGGCTTCGTCCAGCACCAGGATCTCGATGCCCGACAGGTCCACGCTGCGACGCTCGAGGTGGTCGAGCAGGCGGCCCGGGCAGGCGATCAGCAGGTCCACGCCGCGACGCAGCGCGTCGAGCTGGTTGCCCATGCCCACGCCGCCGTAGATGGTGGTGCTGGGAATGCGCAGGTACTTGCTGTAGCCGCGCAGGCTGTCGTGGACCTGGGTGGCCAGTTCGCGGGTCGGGGTCAGGATCAGCGCGCGCGGCTTGCGCGGGCCGGTGCCCACCGGCTGCGGCGAGGTGCCCAGGTGCTGCAGCAGCGGCAGGCCGAACGCGGCGGTCTTGCCGGTGCCGGTCTGCGCGCCGGCCATCAGGTCATGGCCTTCCAGGGCGACGGGAATGGCCTGCGCCTGGATCGGGGTGGGGGTTTCGTAGCCCTGCTCGGCCAACGCGCGCAGCAGGAAGGGCGCAAGGCCCAGGGATTCGAACGACATGAGAATGCTCCGGATAACGCGCCGACGCCGGGACGGACCCGGCGCGCAGGCGCAAGTAGGTGAGGCTCGGAGCGTTCCCGTGAACCGCGCTGCGAGAGGGTGGATCAACCCGCAGCGCGAGGCTGGGGTTCGTCGGCACCACGAAAGGCGTCGGGCGGGGCGGGCGAGTCGGATCGTTGCGATCCTGGCCTCGCCGGCGATCCCTGAGGGAAACGGACGGCCGCATGCAGACCGGGTCAGTGTACCTGAATTGGCGCGCTGCACAAAATGCGGGTCCGTTTCAGTTGAAACCAAGCCGGCGTCTGGCCGTACAATCGCCGGCTCAGCCCCCAGCACTGGACGGACATGAAGCTAGGTTCCCTGAAGGAAGGCGGTCGCGACGGCACCCTGATCGTCGTGTCCCGCGATCTGACCCGCGCGGTGCGCGCCACCGGCATCGCGCCGACCCTGCAGCGCGCGCTGGAGGACTGGAGCAACCTCGCCCCGCGCCTGAACGCCTTGTCCGAGTCGCTCAACGACGGCAGCGCCGACGGCCAGTTCGACCTGGACATGGCGGCGCTGGCGGCGCCGCTGCCGCGCGCCTACGAATTCCTCGACGGCAGCGCCTACCTGCCGCACGTCGAACGCGTGCGCCGCGCGCGCGGCGCCGAGGTGCCGGAGAGCTTCTACACCGATCCGCTGATGTACCAGGCGGTCAGCGCCGGCTTCTACGGCCCGCGCGACGCGGTCAAGGTGGTCAGCGAGGATTACGGCATCGACCTGGAGGCCGAGATCGTGGTGGTCACTGACGACGTGCCGATGGCGGTCAGCCCGGCGCAGGCCGCCGCGCACATCCAACTGATCGGCCTGGTCAACGACGTGTCGCTGCGCAACCTGATTCCGCCGGAACTGGCCAAGGGCTTCGGCTTCGTGCAGTCCAAGCCGCGTTCGGCGCTGTCGCCGGTGTTCGTCACTCCCGACGAACTGGGCGATGCCTGGCAGGGCAACAAGGTGCACCTGCCGCTGCTGACCCACATCAACGGCGCCTGGTTCGGCGCGCCGGAAGCCGGCGAGGACATGCAGTTCGATTTCGCGCAGCTGGTCGCGCACGCGGCCAAGACCCGGCCGCTGGCGGCCGGCGCGGTGGTCGGCTCGGGCACCATCGCCAACCAGGACACCACGCGCGGCGCCTCCTGCTTCGCCGAGCAGCGCACCGTGGAGACCCTGCGCGACGGCAAGCCGAGCACGCCGTACATGTCCTTCGGCGACGTGGTGCGGATCGAAATGCTGGACCGTGACGGAGTGAGCATCTTCGGCGCGATCGAGCAGCGCATCGAGCAGGCGCCGCTGCCCTGACCCGGCCGGCGGCGGTGCCGGGGCGACCGGCGGCGCCGCGGCCCAGGTGTCCACCGGTATCGTTGTCGATTGCGCAGACGGAGGCGGGCATGGACGAGGCACTGCAGCTTTATACCTACTGGCGCTCCAGTGCCGCGTACCGGGTGCGCATCGGGCTGGAGCTCAAGCGCCTGGCCTACCAGTCGCTGCCGGTGCATCTGGTGCGCGATGGCGGGCAGCAGCATTCGCCGGAATATGCACGCTTGAACCCGCAGGAGCTGGTGCCGACCCTGTGCCACGACGGCCAGCCGATCCGCCAGTCGCTGGCGATCCTGGAGTACCTGGACGAGCGCTGGCCGGAGCCGCCGCTGCTGCCGGACGCGCCGATCGATCGCGCCCGCGTGCGTGGCCTGGCGCAACTGATCGCCTGCGACATCCACCCGCTCAACAACCTGCGCGTGGCGCAGTTCTTCGAGAGCGCCTGGAACGTGCCGCAGCCCGAGCGCGAGGAGTGGATGCGGCACTGGATGCAGGTCGGCTTCGATGCGCTGGAGCAACTGCTGGCCGAATCGCCGGACACCGGCAGTTTCTGCCATGGCGAGCAGCCGGGCCTGGCCGACTGCTGCCTGGTGCCGCAGCTGTACAACGCGCGCCGCTTCGGCGTGGACCTGCAGGTCTACCCGACCCTGGAGCGGATCGAGCGCGCCTGCCTGGCGCTGCCGGCCTTCGACGCGGCGCGCCCGGAAAACCAGCCCGACGCGCAGTAAGTCGGGAGTATCGTCGTAGGAGCGGCTTCAGCCGCGACCGGCGTGCCGGTAATGCCCGATCGGCCAACGCTGCCGCCATCCCTGCCGCATCGGTAAGCATGAGAATGTGGAAAGGACTGCAGTGCCTGACGCTCCGTCCTTCGCGCGTCGCGACTGAAGTCGCTCCCACAGGGGCTTGCGGCGAACGCGCTGGGTGCACTGTGGGAGGGACTTCAGTCCCGACGCGCAGTTGCGTGGAGGTGGCGTTTGCCCCGGGAAGGGCGACCGCGCGGTGACCGCTGGTGGACCCTGGTCCGCCGTTGCCGCCGTTGCCGCCGTCGCCGCGGGGCCAGCGCGACCAGGCGTCTGCGAACGCCCGGTCGCGGCTGAAGCCGCTCCTACGAGGAAGTGGCGACGCCTCAGACGAAGCCGTGGGTGATGCGCGGCGCGGCGCTGGGGCCGCTGTCGTAGTCGGCGTAGGGATCGTGTTCGCCGCTGCCGCCTTCGGACAGGCGGAACTTCAAGGCCAGGCCGTCGCGCGAGTCGGCCGCGCGCAGCGCTTCCTCCTGCTCGATCTGGCCCTGCTTGACCATGCGGAACAGGCACTGGTCGAAGGTCTCCATGCCTTCCTCCAGCGATTCCTCCATCGCCTGCTTGATCTCGTGGACCTGGCCGCGGCGCAGCAGGTCGCGGATCATCGGCGTGTTCAACAGCACTTCCGAGGCCGGCCGGCGGCGGCCGCTGCTGTCCTTGACCAGGCGCTGCGAGATCACCGCGCGCAGGTTCAGCGACAGGTTCATCAGCACGTTCTTGTGCGCGCTCTCGGGGAAGAAGTTGAGGATGCGCTCGATGGTCTGGTCGGCGTTGTTGGAGTGCAGGGTGGCCAGGCACAGGTGCCCGGTCTCGGCGAAGGCGATGGCCGCCTCCATGGTCTCCGCGTCCAGGATCTCGCCGATCAGGATCACGTCCGGCGCCTCGCGCATCGCGTTCTTCAGTGCGTTGTGGAAGGCGTGGGTGTCCAGCCCGACCTCGCGCTGGTTGACGATGGACATCTTGTGCTTGTGCAGGTATTCGATCGGGTCCTCGATGGTGAGGATGTGCCCGGTGGTGGTGCTGTTGCGGTAGTCGATCATCGAGGCCAGCGAGGTGGACTTGCCCGAGCCGGTCGAGCCGACCACCAGGACCAGCCCGCGCGGGGTCATGATCACGTCCTTGAGCACCTGCGGCAGGTGCAGCTCCTCGATGCTGGGGATCTTGCTGCGGATCGCGCGGATCACCATGCCGACCTCGCCGCGCTGCTTGAACACGTTGACGCGGAAGCGCCCGGCGTCCTGCAGGGCGATGGCCATGTTCAATTCCAGCTCCCGCTCGAACTGCGGCACCTGGCCTTCGTCCATCAGCGAGTAGGCGATCTTCTTGACCATGCCCGGCGGCAGGCCGGTGGCGCCGAGCGGGTACAGCTTGCCTTCGATCTTGATATAGACCGGTGCTCCTGTGGTCAGGAACATGTCCGAGGCGTTCTTTTCGGTCATCAGCTTCAGGAAATAGCCGATATCCATGCGCAATGGTTCCCCAACGATCCGCAATCGCCCGTTGCAAGCGCGCCACAGGCTTCCGACAATGGCCGTGATCGACGTCTCCGTCCACGGCCCCCCTAGATGAAAACTAGCTTCGCACACTTCCGTTGTCAGCAGTATGTGATGGCCTGCGCATTGGCGTTGTTCGCCGCGCCGGCCGCATTCGCCCAGGTGGCCTCGCCGGAACTGCTGTCTGCGCAGCAGGCGGTGCAGCGCGCGATCCAGGCCGATGCCGATCAGTACGCGCCGGACCTGCTGGCCAGCGCCCGCCAGGGCCTGGAACAGGCGCAGCAGGCCGCGCTCGACCGCCGCCAGCGCAAGACCGCGCCGCAGCTGGCGCTGCGCGTGGCCGCCGATGCCGACCTGGCCCGCGCTCGCAGCGAGGAGGCGGTGGCCAATGCGCAGTTGAAGCAGCGCCAGGCCGAGGTGGCCCAACTGCAACAGACCCTGGGCACCGGGGAGGGCCGTCCATGAGCCGCGCGCTGCACGGAATGCGCCGCCTGGCCCTGCTGGCGTTGCTGCTGGCGCCGCTGGGCGCGATGGCGGCCGACGACCCGGAACTGGCCGTGCTCAACCAGCGCCTGGTGGCGCTGCAGGCCGATCCGCTCAACGCCGATGTCGCCGCCTACGAACGCCTGCAGGCGCAGCAGGCGGTGGCCAACTTCGCCAACGCCAAGCGCAAGGAGCGCGACGAGGCGCGCTACCTGGCCGAGCGCCGGGTCGAGATCGCCGAAACCATGGCCCGCGCCGAAATCGCCCGGCGCCAGGTCGACCAGTTGGAGAAGACCCGCAGCGATCTGCTGATCGAGGCCAGCCGCCGCGAGGCCGCGCGGGCCCGCCAGGAGGCCGAGCGCCTGCGCGTGCAGGCGCAGATCCAGGCCGAGGAGGCCGAGAGCCTGCGCCAGGCCGCCGAGGCCGAGCAGGCTGCGCGGGCAGACGCGGATGCGGCCCTGGCCAGCGTCGCCGGGCAGCAGACCGCCAAGCTCAGCGCCGCGCAGCAGAAGTCGGCCAAGCTGGCGCGCGAGGAGGCCGAACTGGTCGCCGGCACCAAGCTGCCGGCCTCGCGCTTCGAGACGCGCGGGGAGGTCTTCACCTTCTCCGGCGCGGCCTTCGGCGCCGGCAAGGCGGCGCTGTCGGGCGATGCCACGAACCAGGCCAAGGCCCTGTCCCAGTACCTGCAGATCAGCAAGGGCAAGGTGCGGGTCGAAGCCTACGACACCGATGCCGGGGTGGCGCAGAAGCGCGCCGATGCCCTGCGCGCGGCCCTGGTCAGCGGCGGCGTGCCCGCCAACCGGGTGCAGGCGGTCGGCAAGAAGGGGGCGTCGACCAAGGCCCGTTCGGCCGAGGTTGTGATCGCGCCCTAAGCCTGTCGTGCCCTTTTGCATCGGCGTTTAACGGGGTTTTCCCCTGGGCCTGAGCGCCGAGCAACTGAATGCGACAAAGCGGGCTTGCTTCTCTTGTCCGCGGCGGTAGGGAAGCGTAGGGTCGGTATTCCAGGTGGCACTCCCGCCGCCTGGTGCCAACGGAGGAGTCCGAGCCGATGACGCAGTGGCGCGCACCGCAGTCCGACGTCGCAGGAACCGTGGTTCCAGGCGTTGCGGCGGTGCAGCCGGCGGCTCGCGCGCTTCCGCTCCCAGGCAACGCCCCGTGCCGCAGCGGCCGGGGCGTTCTTGTTTCTAGCTGAAGGAGGCTATTCCTATGTTCGAAGGGCAACCGCAGACCGAAATCGACGCGTTGATCAAGTCCGATCCGGAGTTCAAGCAGCTCTACCAGCGCCACAAGACCTTGGACAAGAAGTGCATGGACGCCGAGCTCGGCGTGCTGCCGATCGACGATGTCACCCTGGCGCAGATGAAGCGCGAAAAGCTCGCCGCCAAGGAAAAGCTGCTGCGCCTTTACGAGCAGAAGCCGCACTGACCGTCCCATTCCCCCTTGTCGCGGGCGGTGGCTGGCCTCCTCGTCGGCTTGCCACCGTCCGCGTCATCCCCCTCCGAGAGCCGCGATTGCGGCTTTTTTCGTCCGTGCCGCGCGCATTCTCTGACTTTCCACCCCCGAGCGCGGATAATGCCCGGTCCAGCCGCTGCCGCGGCGCGACGCATTCGGACCCGATGGCCATTCACTCCTCCGTCCTCGACCTGATCGGCGACACCCCTATCGTCAAGGCCAGCAAGCTCGACACCGGGGTGTGCGAGCTGTACCTGAAGCTGGAGAGCGCCAATCCCGGCGGCTCGATCAAGGATCGCATCGGCCTGTCGATGATCGAGGCGGCCGAGCGCCGCGGCGACCTCACGCCCGGCGCGGTGCTGGTCGAGGGCACCGCCGGCAACACTGGCATCGGTCTGGCCCTGGTCGCCCAACAGAAGGGCTACAAGCTGATCCTGGTGGTCCCGGACAAGATGAGCCGGGAGAAGATCTTCAACCTCAAGGCGATGGGCGCCGAGGTGGTGCTGACCCGCTCCGACGTGGCCAAGGGCCACCCCGAGTATTACCAGGACCTGGCCGCGCGCATCGCCGCCGAGACCCCGGGCGCCTACTTCATCAACCAGTTCGGCAACCCCGACAACCCCGCCGCGCACGAGTTCGGCACCGGCCCGGAGATCCTGCGGCAGATGGACGACCGGCTGGACGCGATCGTGTTCGGCTGCGGCAGCTCCGGCACCATGACCGGCCTGTCGCGCGCCTTCGCCGCCGCCTCGCCGCACACCGAGCTGGTGCTGGCCGACCCGGTCGGTTCGATCCTGACCGAATACATCGAGCAGGGCACGGTCAGCGAGAAGTCCGGCAGCTGGCTGGTGGAGGGCATCGGCGAGGATTTCCTGCCGGCGATCTCCGATTTCACCCGGGTCAAGAAGGCCTATTCGATCAGTGACGCCGAGAGTTTCCACACAGCGCGGGAACTGCTGGCCAAGGAGGGCATCCTCGGCGGCTCCTCCACCGGCACCCTGCTGGCGGCGGCGCTGAAGTACTGCCGCGAACAGACCGAGCCCAAGCGCGTGCTGGTGTTCGTCTGCGACACCGGCAACAAGTACCTGTCGAAGATGTACAACGACTACTGGATGCTGGACAACGGCTTTCTGGAGCGCCCGCAGCACGGCGACCTGCGCGACCTGATCCTGCGCCCGTACAGCCAGCGCGACACGGTGGTGGTCGGCCCCAAGGACCTGCTGACCACTGCCTACCAGCGCATGAAGCTGTACGACGTGTCGCAGCTGCCGGTCATGGAAGGCGATCAATTGGTGGGCATCGTCGACGAAAGCGACGTCTTGTTGCATGTATACGGCGATGAAGCGCGGTTCCGCGACCCCGTGGCCACGGCCATGGTCAGCAAGCTCGACCGGCTGGACGTCAAATCGCCGATCGAGGCCCTGCTGCCGGTGTTCGATCGCGGCCAGGTCGCCATCGTGATGAACGAGGGCGCTTTCCTCGGCCTGATCACCCGCATCGACCTGCTCAACTACCTGCGCCGCCGGGTGCAGTAATCCCTGCGCCCGGCACGGCCCCGTGCTGCATGGGGCCGTTCAGACCGCACTGCTAGAATCACGCCCCTTTTCCGGTAACCCCACATGACGGACAACACGTCGAATCCCCATGGCGACGGCCCCGCGCTGGCGCTGGCGACCCTGGCCATCCATGGCGGACAGCACCCGGACCCGTCCACCGGCGCGGTGATGCCGCCGATCTACGCGACCTCCACCTACGCCCAGTCCAGCCCCGGCGAACACCAGGGCTTCGAGTACTCGCGCACCCACAACCCGACCCGCTTCGCCTACGAGCGCTGCGTGGCGGCCCTGGAAGGCGGCAGCCGCGGCTTCGCCTTCGCCTCGGGCATGGCGGCGACGGCCACGGTGATCGAGCTGCTGGACAGCGGCAGCCACGTGATCGCGATGGACGACCTGTACGGCGGCAGCTACCGCCTGTTCGAGCGCGTGCGCAAGCGCACCGCCGCGCTGGAGTTCGGCTTCGTCGACCTGACCGACCCGGCCGCGTTCGAGGCCGCGATCCGTCCGACCACGAAGATGGTGTGGATCGAGACCCCGACCAATCCGATGCTGAAGATCGTCGATATCGCGGCGATCGCCGCGATCGCGCGCAAGCACGGCCTGCTGGTGGTGGTCGACAACACCTTCGCCTCGCCGCTGCTGCAGCGGCCGCTGGCGCTGGGCGCGGACATCGTGGTGCATTCGGCGACCAAGTACCTCAACGGCCACTCGGACATGGTCGGCGGCATGGCCGTGGTCGGCCACAATGCCGAACTGGCCGAGCAACTGGCCTTCCTGCAGAACTCGGTGGGCGGCGTGCAGGGCCCGTTCGACAGCTTCCTGGCGCTGCGCGGCCTGAAGACCCTGCCGCTGCGCATGCGTGCGCACTGCGACAATGCCCTGGCGCTGGCGCAGTGGCTGGAGACGCACCCGGCGGTGGAGAAGGTGATCTACCCGGGCCTGCCCTCGCACCCGCAGCACGCCCTGGCCGGCCGGCAGATGAGCGGCTACGGCGGCATCGTCTCGATCGTGCTCAAGGGCGGCTTCGACGCGGCCAAGCGCTTCTGCGAGCGCACCAAGCTGTTCACCCTGGCCGAATCGCTGGGCGGCGTGGAAAGCCTGGTCAACCATCCTGCGGTGATGACCCATGCTTCGGTGCCGGTCGCGCGGCGCGAGCAGCTCGGCATCAGCGATGCGCTGGTGCGGTTGAGCGTGGGGGTGGAGGATGTTGAGGATTTGCGTGGGGATTTGGACAGGGCATTGGACTGAAATGGAGAAGGTACACACCCTGGCGGGCGTACATATGCCCTGGCGCCGATGACTGATCGGATCCTTCCGAAGAGTGCTGGCGAGCGCATTCCTTTCGCTGGCCACCTGCGCCAAGTCGCGCTCGTGGCTTATCGTGCGTTGTTGCCTGCTCGTCTGCGTCGTCTCATCCGTCGGCAGAGAGAGACAGTGCTGCCTGCATCCTTGCGCTTCTCCAATATCGCTGAATGGCCACCTGCGGCGGCCAGGGGGGCGCTTGCGCGTCCATCGCAAACGGAAACGGGCGCCTCCACCAAGGGCGCAAATCTCTTGGGCTACATTAGCGGGGAGTTCGGGCTTGGTGTTAGTGCACGCGCTTACGCCAGCGCTCTGCTGTCGGTTGGATATCCCATCGCGATCGTGGATGCGGACATCGATATCCCACATTCCCGTCAGGATCGCAGTCTGGAGGCGTACGCCGGAATGACCGAACCGTCTTTCGATACGACGGTCGTGTTCGTGAATCCGGACCATTTCGATGCAGCAATGGCGGCATTTCGCAAGCTGAAGCCGCCGTCCGGTCGCGTCATAGGCTGCTGGTTCTGGGAATTGCCACGCGTACCCGATGCCTGGATGGCAGCCGTGCAGCAGGTGGATGAGATCGTCGTGGCGACGGAGTTCGTTGCTGAAGCGTTTCGTGCAGTCACAGACAAGCCTGTCACCAAGATCCCATTCCCGTTATTGCCGACGCCGGCAAGCGCATTGACCCGCGCTCATCTCGGTCTGCCCGATGATGCGTTTGTGTTCCTGTGCACATTTGACTGCAATTCTTCATTGGAACGGAAGAATCCAGGGGGCGTGATCAAGGCGTTTCGCGAGGCGTTTCCGGCTGTGCAGGATGACGTCCGCCTGTTGCTGAAATCGAGCAACGGCGAGCGCAGTCCGGCGTTCTTGATCCAGTTGGCCGGCTTGATCGGAGAAGATTCGCGCATCCTGCTACGGGATGGCGTGATCGACGCCAGTCATGTTGCCGCGATGCATGAACTGAGCGATTGCTATATTTCTCTTCATCGTGCGGAAGGCCTCGGATTGGGGATGGCAGAGTCCATGCGCCTGGGCAAGCCGGTGATTGCGACTGGCTGGTCCGGAAATTGCGACTTCATGGATGAAAGCAACAGCTTTCTAGTCGATTACCGTCTGGTTCCGGTGCTCGAAGGCCAGTACCCGCATGGCGAGGGACAGAGCTGGGCCGAGCCTGATACTGCCGATGCGGCGCGGCAAATGCGGAGCGTGGTGCGAGACCGCGGGCGTGCCGCGAACGTTGCTGCGGCCGGACGTTCAACGATACTTAGGGAAATGTCTGCTCATGGCAGCGGTCAGCTGTTCGCGGCGTATCTTTCTCAATTACCTGAATTCCATCAAGTCGACCGCAGCACTGCGGCGGATAACGAGGCTGTATCGCCGTGATTAACGTAATGCGCTCCCTGTGGGGGTATCGCTATTTCATCCTGTCGTCGATCAAGAACGATCTGCGCTCGCGTTTTGCGCGTAGCAAGCTGGGCGGCTTGTGGATGATCATCCATCCCTTGGCGCAGGTGCTCATCTTCGCCCTCATCCTCTCGGAAGTGCTTTCGGCCAAGCTCCCCGGGGTGGACAACAAATATGCCTATGCGCTCTATCTCATGGCAGGCATGCTTTTCTGGGCCTTGTTTTCCGAGACGCTGAGCCGTTGCGTGAACTTGTTCATCGACAATGGCAACCTGATGAAGAAAATGGCGTTTCCACGATTGTGCCTGCCTATCATCGCGGCCGGCACGATGTTGGTGACCAATCTTCTGTTGGCCTGTGCGATCTTCGGCGTATTTGCTGCGCTCGGGCATTACCCGGACAGCAATGCGATGTGGCTTCCGTTACTGATTCTTATGACCCTGGCGCTCTCGGTCAGTCTTGGCACGCTCCTCGGTGTGATTAACGTCTTTATGCGCGACCTGGGGCAGATCATTCCCGTGGTGCTCAATGCACTGTTTTGGTTGACGCCTGTCGTTTACAACCTCAATACACTTCCGCCGAATTTGCAGTCATGGTTCTCCTACAATCCTTTGTATGCGCTCGTCAGCAGTTACCAGAATGTGCTGGTCTACAATAAGCCGCCTGCCTGGCATCAGCTCGGATCATTGATGGTTGTTACCGTGATCCTGGCCGTTGCCGCACTGATCATGTTCCGCAAGTCCAGCGCTGAAATGGTCGATGCTCTATGAACGCCCTGTTGAGTGTCAAAGACGTTGGCAAGTCCTATTCCACGTGGCGTAGCGAGTGGATGCGCGTCCTTTCCTGGTTTGGTTTGCCTTTCAAGCCGGCCGAGCAGCATTGGGTACTGCGCAACATCTCCTTTGCAGTAGGGCGCGGCGAAAGTGTCGGAATCGTCGGGCAGAATGGCGCAGGAAAGAGCACCCTGCTCAAAATGATCACGGGAACGTCCCAGCCTAGCTGCGGGCACGTGATCCAGGGCGGAA
Organism: Xanthomonas indica; assembly: GCF_040529045.1. Taxonomy (NCBI): domain Bacteria; kingdom Pseudomonadati; phylum Pseudomonadota; class Gammaproteobacteria; order Lysobacterales; family Lysobacteraceae; genus Xanthomonas; species Xanthomonas indica. The sequence continues at coordinate 1,377,625 of NZ_CP131914.1, forward strand.
AGGTCGCTGCGATCCTGGAGCTCGGCATGGGTTTCAATCCTGATCTGACCGGTCGTCAGAACGTCTTTCATGCGGCTGGCCTGATGGGACATGCGCAAGGGGATATCGCCAAGGCGATCGGTGACATAGAGGCGTTTGCGGAAATCGGCGAGTACTTCGATGCGCCTGTGCGTACTTATTCCAGCGGCATGCAGATGCGTGTCGCCTTCAGTGTGGCCACGGCGTTCCGGCCGGATCTGCTGATCGTGGACGAGGCGCTGTCGGTTGGCGATGCCTATTTCGTTCACAAGTGCTTTGATCGGATAAAGACCTTCCAGGCGGAGGGAACCAGCCTTTTGTTTGTGTCTCACGATCCGACGGCTGTGCAGGTGCTCTGTGATCGGGCGATTCTGCTGGATGGAGGTACCATGATCATGGATGGCGAGCCAAAGCAGGTCATGGATTACTACAATGCCTTGATAGCGCAGAAAGAGCAGGGGACGATCAACTTGACTGCGCGAGAAGACGGCGGAACAGCGGTCGAGTCGGGTACGGGGGAGGCGGTCATTGAGTCGGTTGCTCTACTCGACGCGCATGGCAAGCCCACTGAATATGTGGCAGTGGGCGAGCCTGTCCGGTTGCGTGTCGGCGTCAGGGCACGGAAGGCGTTGGATAGGCTTGTATTCGGATACATGATTCGCGACCGTCTCGGTCAAGCGATCTTCGGTACCAATACTTTCCATACGGAACAGATACTGGAGAAAGTGCCCGTTGGTCGCGAGCTGATATTCGATGTTGACTTCCAGGCCGAACTTGGCCCTGGAACCTACTCGGTTTCCATCTCGCTCAGCGACACGCGAGACCATCTCGGAAAGAATTACCAATGGCGCGACATGGCGCTTGTGTTTTCGGTAGCCAATCTGGATAAGCAATACTTCGTGGGAACCAGTTGGTTGCCGCCGCAGATTTCGATAAGTGGCGGTTAGGTGCGTCAATGTTGACGAGTCCGTGCCATTCCTTCCAAGCATAATAGCCAAGAGAAAAATAAAATGGGAGCCAAACAGGAAACCCTGCTGTCGGCCACAGAGGTAATGCGGAGGGTTCGCATGCGCCTCGGTGCCGACGACCTGAATGTGTCCCCGGGGGTTTCTTCCTCGATAACGGACATTCGCATCTCGTCATCGAACTTCGTTGCACCTCCCCCAACGCAGGATTTTCCGGTGAAGGCGGAGTATGTGGTTGCCGACTTCCTCGGGTACGACGATGTTGCCTTCATCGTCAATGTATATCGGGCTGTGCTTCTTCGAGAGCCAGATGACAGCGCGATGACGCATCTGAGCGCGCTGCGCACTGGTGGCATGACAAAGATCGAAGTGCTCGGAGAGATTCGCTGGTCGGACGAGGGCAAGGCGCGGGGCGTACATATCGATGGCTTGCTGCTCACGTTCAAGCTACATCGTTGGCGACGAACTCCTGTCCTTGGCAGATTCCTTCACTGGGCACATGCCGCAGCACGTCTACATCGCAACAGCCGGGTATTGGAGACCCACATTGGGGCGGTGAGCGGTGATTTGCAGCACGCGCAAAGCTTGTTGGCGCGCGCGGTGGCCGATCAGGCTCAGCAGCTCGAGACGCAGGCTCGCAGCATTGTGTCTTTGCCTGTGCGAGAAGAGGTAGATGCGCTGGCAAAGCAGATCGAGGTGATGGCCGAGCAGCTTGCCGAACTGCAGGCGAGGCAAGTGGAGTTGCTGCAGGTTCCCATCGTACCCGCCGTCGTGGCGCCTGCTGTGTCCGCAGGGGAAAGCGAGAGCGTGGCGCGAACATCCGCAGTCGAATCGCACCTGGATGCGCTCTATGCAGACTTCGAAGATCAGTTCCGCGGCCCGCAGGAGCAGATCCGCGTCCGCCTGGAGCCGTACCTGAAGTTCATTCGTGATGTGGGCGCAGGCACTCCAAGTGCGCCGGTTCTGGATCTGGGCTGTGGTCGTGGAGAGTGGTTGGAGCTGCTGCGTGAAGCGGGGCTCCGGGCCTCTGGCGTCGACCTGAACATGCTGTTCGTGCGCGAGTGCCTGCGCAAGGAGTTGGAGGTCGAGTTCGGCGATGTGCTGGTCAAGCTGAAATCGCTGCCTGACGCCTCGATTGGCGTGGTCTCGCTGTTCCACCTCGCCGAGCACTTGAGCTTCGGCTCGCTTATCGAATTGATCGACCAAGCGCATCGCGTTCTGGTGCCTGGGGGTGGGCTCATTCTCGAAACTCCCAATCCGGAAAATGTGCGGGTGGCGCAGTTAACGTTTTACATGGATCCCACGCATCGGAACCCGTTGCCGCCGCAGATGTTGCGGTGGATGGTCAGCGCGCGCGGATTCGTGCAGTCTGATATTCAGGCACTGTTCGAGGCTCGCCAGCCGTCCGACATACCTTATGTCGCACCCGACGTGCCTGGCGCGGCAACCATCAATGCGTTGGTCAAGCCGTATCATGAGGCATTGGACTATGCGGTGATCGCCCGCAAATCGGTGTCGCAGCCATGACGTCGCGCCTCCTCGTCACCGGAGCTAGCGGCTTCGTGGGGGGGCACCTGCTGGCTGCTGTTAAGGCAGGTGACTTCGGGAGTGAAGTGCAGCCGATCGCATGGCCAAGCGGCAAGGACCTGCGCGACGAGCTGGCGGTTGCCGCTTTCGTTTCCGAATCCGGACCGACCGATGTCATCCATCTGGCGGCGCAGAGTTTTGTGCCTCGGGCCATCGCCCAGCCGAAGGAGACGTACGAGATCAATGTCATCGGGACGCTGAACCTCCTTGAGGCATTGTCGGCCAGCGGCTTCAAGGGGCGTTTTCTCTATGTAAGCTCCGGCGACGTCTATGGTCGCGTGGCTCTCGATTCGCTGCCTGTCGACCATGTGACTGTTCCATGTCCCGGCAATCCTTACGCATCCAGCAAGCTCGCCGCCGAGGAGCTTTGCCTGCAGTGGGGCAGGCGCACTGGTCGCGATGTGTTGATCGCGCGCCCGTTTAACCACATTGGTCCGGGTCAGAGCGCCGACTTCGTTGTATCCTCGTTGGCCCACCAGGTCGTAGCGATCAAGCAAGGAAGGCAGTCTCCGGTGATCGACGTGGGCGACATCGAGGCAACTCGTGATTTCACCGATGTGCGTGATGTAGTCGCCGCCTATGCCGCGATTCTCGCGTCCGGTCGCCCGCAGCGTCGCTATCTAGTCGGGTCAGGCGTGGAGCGCACTGTCGCCCAAGTCCTGCAGCACATGCAGAGCCTGGCGGGCACCGCGGCTGAAGTGCGTGTCGATCCGGCTCGACTGCGACCATCCGATCAGAGGCGGATGGTGGCTGATGCAACGCAGACAACCCTGGATACGGGTTGGCGTCCGAAGATTGAATTTGATCAGACCTTGAACGACATCCTGACATCAGTGAGAAACAAATGAGCAAAAAATCCGCGTTGATTACCGGCATCACCGGCCAGGACGGTGCATACCTTTCCAAGCTGCTTCTTGAGAAGGGATACGAGGTGTATGGCATCCTTGCGCGCCGTAGCAGTGACACGCTTTGGCGCCTGCGTGAGCTTGGTGTTGAGCAACAGGTCAAGTTGATCGATGGTGATATCTCGGATCTCGCTTCATTGATTCGTGCGATGCAGATTTCGCAAGCGCGAGAGGTCTATAACCTTGGTGCGCAGAGCTTTGTGGGCAGTTCCTGGCAGCAGCCGATCCTGACCGCACAGGTCGATGGTGTGGGTGTGTTCAATGTTCTCGAGGCTGTGCGCATCACCAACCCCGACGCGCGCTTCTACCAGGCCTCGACCAGCGAGATGTTCGGCTTGATCCAGGCTGAGAAGCAGGACGAGAAAACGCCGTTTTATCCTCGCAGTCCTTACGGTGTTGCCAAGCTGATGGGGCACTGGGCTACGGTCAACTACCGTGAAAGCCATGGGATGCATGCTTCCAGCGGCATTCTGTTCAATCACGAATCGCCGCTACGCGGCATCGAGTTCGTTACCCGCAAGGTGACTGACGCGGTGGCGAGCATCAAGTTGGGCAAACAGAAGGAGTTGCGTCTAGGCAATATCGATGCGAAGCGCGACTGGGGTTTCGCGGGCGATTACGTTGAGGCGATGTGGTTGATGCTGCAGCAAGATCAGGCTGACGACTATGTCATCGCTACTGGAGTAACTACCAGTGTTCGCGACATGTGCGAGATTGCTTTCGCCCATGTCGGTATGAACTATCGCGACTATGTCGTCATCGACGAGAAGTTCATGCGTCCTGCTGAAGTCGATGTCCTGTTGGGCAACCCGGCTAAAGCACAGAGCAAGCTAGGCTGGCATCCGAAGACCAGCCTGCAGGAACTGATTAGCTCGATGGTAGATGCAGGGCTGCGTCGTCTGAAGGATTGAGGCTTGTTTTCAGGCCGGGGACATGAGAAGCAACGTGGGTGAGCAAGGGGGAATGGGCATGTGGCAGCAGCGTTGGAGTCGGCCGCGCCCGATACAGGTAGTGGTTGCCCTCATTGTGTCGGCACTACTGTTGATCTGCTGGAACGCATTCCAGGCCGATCCTCGTTACGCTACGCAGTTGCAAGCCGAAGCCATTCATACGGATGGCTTCGGCGAGGACGGTTCCGGTTTCAGGGCAACCGGGGCTGGGCGCTCGCACATGCTGATGGGTCAGTTCAAGCTGGAGCCAGGGCAGCGCTACGGCTTCTCGTTCTCCGTGGATGCCTCGCCAGGAGGTCCGGCGGATATCGTTGTCGATCTATTCGGTCCTGGCTATGACAACCCGGCCCAGGAGCGAAGCTTCGGTACCCAGCCGGGGCAGGCATCGCTGCATTGGGCAGACACGATGGATGTCGGGGAGAATGTCCCGGATACCGTATTCCTGCGCATTTTCTACGATGGCCCTGCAGGGTTGCATGTCAGCGACATCCGCGTGGTGCAGGTTCCGAAGTGGAGAATCTGGGTCGGCTATCTACTGACCGTTATTCTGTTGGCTGCGATCGTTATGTTTGCTGCGCTGGTCGCACGCTGGACGTATGAGGAAGTTGCAGCCGAAGAAGTGCGCGTTCCATGCTCGTTGCTCGTTGCCTTGTGGCTGGGCTGCGCGTTTGTTCGGTTCATGGTTGTGCAGATGTTGCCGTATTGGTCCGGCGACGAGTATTTGTACAAGATGATCGCGGCTGGCATCTGGGCTGGAGGTGGTCGTTCTGGCATTCCCATGCCCGAACAGATCCTGCATGCGACCAATATGCCGAACATGCTGTACCCGTATCTGATCGCACCTAGCTTCATGGCGGGCGACGGGTTTTATACTGGTATAAGGTTGATCAACGCACTGGTGGTCACGGCGGCGATTTTCCCGGTCTACCTGATGGCGCGCCGTTTTATCGCTGGGCGTCTTAGTCTCTTGGTGGCGTTGGCAGCTGTCGCTTTGCCGAGTATTTTCATTTCCGCTTATGCCGCCACGGAGGTGTTGTACTTTCCTTTGTATCTCTGGGCCTGCTGGGCTGGCCTGAGATATCTGGAACGTCCTGACTCCTGGGCTGCTTCTCTGCTGTTCGGTTTTTCGATCGGAATGGTGCTCAACGTCAGGCTCAATGGCGTCACGGTGTTGCTGGCTTTGGTCGCAACGATGGCGATTGTTTCGTTAAAAGAACGTAATTTGTCCCGATTCATCACTCGTCCGACCTGGTTGCTGGCGGTGGTTGCCAGCTATGTCGCCTTCAAGTTGGTTTCGGTCAGCCTGGCTTCGCCCGCCACCGACGGACTGGGCATGTACGGAAATCGCCTGCATGGCTGGCGGGATACGATCATATCGGATCTGCCGGGCTTTGCTGGCCTGTTGCTCGGGCATTTGACCATTCTTGCAATTCCCTTCAGTCTGTCGTTGGCCGCTGGGATCGGATTCTTGATCGCGCAGCGGAATCATGAGATGGAGCGAGTCAACTGGAAGGCTACGCTTTTCATGTTGATGGCGACAGCCGCTGCGATAGGAATGGCGATAGTTTTCACAATCGGTATTGCGCCAAGCGATCTTGGTGGATTGGGTCGCTGGCATAGTCGCTATTACTTTTCTTCTTTTCCGCTGCTTTTGATTCTTATGTTCAAGAGGCGGCCTAAATTGGATGAGTCTGTCGCAGCTTGGGGCGCCTATTGGGCCATCATTGCGGTGGTGATGACCGCCGCTGTGCTATTCCTGATGGTCCTCAAGTTTCACCTCAGCCCTTGGTTTGGCTCGACGGTAGACAGCATGGAGGCCCAACTGTATCGCTCCACGCGTTGCTGGTTCGTTGGTCTGGGGCTGCTCCTCTTGCTGGTAGCCGCCATGCGCGACGGCGTTGGTCGGCGAGCGCTTCAGTTGCTGCTTCTGGGGGCCTGGCTTCTGGCGAGCAACGCAGCGACGTGGCGCGAGCTGAGCCGTAGTCCGGGTGCGTTCGATGCGCGCTGTAGTGCGCTTGCTGAAGAAATTATCGCGCACTCCCCCGGTGGAGTCGCCGTTGTCGCCAGTGGTCGTCGTGAGCTGGTCGATAATGCATTTTGGTTGCCGTATCTGCCTGTCGCAATGCGCATGTTGCCTAATGGTGGAGTGGTTGATGCTCAGGCATTGGGACAGGTCCGGTATGTCCTCGCCGATGATCGCATCGAGGTGACTCATGCAACCCGCATCCCTGACACCGGCACCTGCAGCATCTACAAAGTGAACTGACATGAGTACTGAAAAAGACACAAGCTCAAGCGCCGCAGGTCTTCCAATGGCGTCGCGCCCGGTTTCGGTCGTGATCTTGACCTGGAATGGACTGGAATATACCAAGCCGTGCCTTGCGAGCGTTCTGCGTAATACCAATGCGAATGAAGTGGAAGTCATTGTCGTGGACAACGGCAGTACCGACGGTACCATTGATTATCTGAAGAAGGTCCCGGGAATTTCCACCATCTTCAATGGTGAGAACCTTGGGTTCGTGCGAGGGAACAATGCGGCCTTGCGCTTGATCGAGCGTGACCGCGACGTAATATTGTTGAACAACGACACCGAGATCGATGATCCTCTCTGGATCAGCAAGCTGCAGTCAACGGCGTATGGCCATGCTGGCGCTGGCGTCGTTGGTTGTCGCATTCGTCGCCTCGATGCGGATGACTTTCAGCATGCTGGCACTTACATGCCTGACCGCAGCTATTGGGGGCAGCAGTTAGGGTCGGGCGAGAAAGATATCAATCAGTACGGCTTCGACCAAGACGTTGAGGGCGTGGTCTTCGCGTGTGTTTACATTCGTCGGGAGGTCATGGATGCAGTTGGGTTCCTGGATGAAGACTTTTTTTCTTATTACGAAGATACCGACTATTGCCTCAAGGCGCGGGCAGCGGGCTTTCGGGTCATCAATTGCGGAACGCTGACGGTTCGTCACCGTGAGCATGGCTCGACCTCTGTCAACAAGGTCAATCTCAACGACATGTTTCTTAAGTCCAAGGAGACGTTCCTTGGCAAATGGAAGGATGTGCTAGACGCTCGGTACAAGTACCAGGTCAACTTGCACTCTACTTTTTTCCGTCCAGTCGGTTATGCCATGACCGCGCGGCAAATTGCGTTGGGGTTGGATGGCGCTGGCGTGTCTGTGTCTTACGAGTATCTTTACGGTCCGGGGACTGTTTTTCCTGTCGATGAGGCGAGGACGCAGAGTACCGGCGTCTACATGCTGGAAATGATCAAGCAGCGTCCGATCGTCGAAGATGGCGTGCCTCATCTGGTATATGGTCAGGCGGATGCGTTCGGCAAGGTGACCAGTGGATACCGCATCGGTTACACCATGCTGGAGACGACGGGTATCCCCGTCGAATGGGTGGAGGGATGCAATTCTGTCGATGAAGTTTGGGTGCCCACCGAGTTCAATAAATGGACCTTCCAGCGCTGTGGCGTCAAGGTGCCTGTGAACGTGATGCCGCTTGCTCTGATCGACACCAACTATTTTAATCCGCGGATTAGAAGTGAGCGGATTGAAGGGGTCTATACTTTCTTGTCGGTGTTCGAGTGGGGTGAACGTAAGTCTCCCGAGATCCTTCTGCGAGCATTCAATCGCGCTTTCCGTCGCGCCGATCCGGTTGTGTTGATCTGCAAGTACTCCAATCATGATCCGGGCGTGGACCCAGAGGCTGTTATACGCGGTCTGAAACTTGATCCTGAAGGGGGGCGTGTTGTCTATTCGGTGAACGAGTCGGTTCCCTACTATCAAATCGCGCAACTCTATCGATCCGCTGATTGCTTCGTGCTTCCGACACGCGGTGAAGGTTGGGGAATGCCCTTGCTGGAGGCGATGGCATGCGGAGTTCCGGTAATCGCCAGTTACTGGAGTGCGCAGCAGGCATTCATGGACGAGGATAACAGCTACCCATTACAGGTTTCGCTGGTTCCCGCTGAAGCAAAGTGTCCTTACTACACTGGATTCAAATGGGCGCTGCCCGATGAGGAACACCTCGTCCACTTGTTGCGCCGCGCCTTTGAAAATCAGGAGGAGTCGCGTGCCAAGGGCGATCAGGCCGCTCAGGACGTATTCAACCACTGGTCGCTGAAGCATTCCGCAAAACGTATGCATGCTCGTATTGCCGATATTGTCGACGGTACGCACAATGCGGAGCGGAGTCAGGTCAAGATGCGCCCCAGGATCGCTATCGACGCGTCGCGCGCTGTCGTGGGCGAGGTTTCAGGTGTCGGTCGCTATGTGGCAACGCTGGTCAAGGGAATATCTGCCTATCAGGCGGAATATGGACGAGAGCATGATTATTTGCTGCTACCGGGATTTGGTGACTTCGTTCATCCTGACTACGCGCCAGGGCGCAGCAATGCCCTGACCACCTTGCGTGGCAGTGGCATGACGACGTACCGGGGGCCACTGCCTGCTTATCGCGACGAGGACCATTTCGTACCTGGCATGGACTTGGTGTATTGCTCCGGAAACGTGTATCCGCAGGGCTTGGGGACGGCTGCGGTGATGGTGGTGTACGACACCACATTCCTGTCTCATCCGCAGTTTCATACTGAGGAAAACGTCCGGCTCTGTTCAAGTAATTTTGATCGTGCGGTGAAGGAAGGTGCCAAGTTCGTAGCTATTTCTGAAAGTAGTCGTAGGGACTTTATTCGCCATTATGGAGTTGCCGAGGAGCGCATCGTAACGATCCATTGCGCTGTTGATGACGAACTGTTCAAGCCAGCGTCGCTTGTCCAGCGGCGAAGCGTGCAGCAACGCTATGATCTTCCTGAAAAGTACTTCCTGTATGTGGGTAGCATCGAGCCGCGCAAGAATCTCAAGACCCTCCTGAAGGCAATGCTGTCCTATAAGGGAGAAGAGAAGCTCGTGGTGGTAGGGGCTTCCGGTTGGAAGAACGAAGACCTGCGAAAATTGATGGCGGCAGCAAATGGACGTGTGCAGACCTTGGGTTATGTTCCGCTTGAGGACCTTCCCGCGCTTTACAGTCAAGCGAGGGCCTTTATCTATCCCTCGTTGTACGAAGGCTTTGGCCTGCCGGTGGTCGAGTCGATGGCTTGCGGTACCATGGTGATCACGTCGGATAACAGTTCGCTGCGTGAGATCGGCCTCGGCGCCAGCCATCTGCTGAAAAATCCCGAAGATCCAGCGGAGATGCTTGAAGCGCTCAGCCGCGCGTCGACCGACGATTCCTATGTCGCCGAAATGGTAGCGGCTGGTCGCGAACGAGCAAGGCGGTTTACAGTTCAGCGCCAGGCGAAGGCACACGCCGCCTATTTCGAGAACCTACTGAGTGGAGGTCGAGTATGAAATACTTTGCGGTACTTGTCGGTGGAGCATTGCTGCTCTCAGGTTGTGGCCGTGTAGATGCACCGGCGAGCATGGAACCGGGCAAGACTTCGGCAGCTCCTGCACCCAAGGGAGCTGCCCCGTTGAGCGCGCCGCCAGCCTGGCTGCAGCAGGCGAACGCGGATTCTGCACAGGCTTGCTATCTCGACGTGATCGAGGGCGCGCAGCATGGTGCCGACGGTTGGTCGCTCTCTTCTTCTACGCCGGCGCGCGCAGTCGGTTGGGCGGTTGACACGAAGGTCGTCGAGCAACCGGACGCCTATCTGGAGCTGCGCGATGCATCCGGTGCTGCCCGATACTTCAAGGCCGATCGCTCGGATCGGCCGGATGTCAGTGCCGCCCCGCGTTTCGCCGCGAGCAAGCCGTCGAAGGCAGGCTTGACCGTGTCGATGGACCTGACGGGAGTTCCGGCAGGTCACTATGACGTAATGCTGGTGATCGGTAATGAGGCTAGGGCAAGCCGCTGCGCATTTGATGCGAAAACGGTGTTGAACATCAAATGAGTCCGCTGCCTGCAATGGCACGATCGCCACGGTTGCTGCGTCTTCGTGACAAGTGGGGTCCCCTGCTCGCGCAGATGGCAAAATTCGGGTTCGTTGGCGGTATCCAGTTGGCGATCGACTGGATGCTGTTCGTCGCGCTCACCTGGGGCGGAGCGCCGCTGATTGCCGCCAATCTCGTTGGTCGTGTCGGTGGCGCTGTGTTCGGCTTTTGGTTAAATGGAAAGTACACCTTCGGCAGTGGTGAAAGTGTTGCTGCCCTGAGCCGGACTCAGGCAGTGCGGTTCGCTCTGACCTGGGTGGTCATGAGCATCTTGAGTTCTGCGCTAGTGTGGGTGGTGGGGCGTTACGCGGGAATGGGTTGGGCGTGGACCGCCAAGCCTGCCGGTGATGTCTTGCTGGCGCTGGCGAGTTTCTTCATTTCTAAGCATTGGATCTATCGATGAGTGTGCCGCCTCCGTCCGTTGTTGCCATGGTCATTCCCTGTTATCGGGTGAAGCGCCATATTCAGTCCGTTGTTGCCGCGGTGGGGCCTGAGGTTCATGTCATCTACTGCGTGGACGATGCTTGTCCAGAGGGAAGCGGCGACTTCATTGAGTCGCACATCAGCGATCCACGGGTGCGGGTGCTGCGCCATTCTGTCAACCAAGGGGTCGGTGGAGCGGTGATGACCGGCTATCGGCGAGCAATCTCCGATGGTGCTGCTGTTGCCGTAAAGATCGATGGGGACGGGCAGATGGATCCTGCACTTCTGCCGCAGTTCATTGCGCCCATTCTTCGTGGGGAAGCGGACTACACGAAGGGCAACCGCTTTTGGGATTTGCGGCAGATCAAGCAGATGCCATTGCTGCGCCGGATCGGCAACCTGGGTCTCAGTTTCATGTCCAAGGCATCGACGGGTTACTGGGATCTGTTTGATCCAACTAACGGTTATACGGCGATCAGTTCATCTGTCGCCAGTCATTTGCCCATGGATCAGATCAGCAAGCGCTACTTCTTTGAAACTGACATCCTGTTTCGGCTCAATACGATGCGCGCCGTGGTGGTCGATATTCCGATGGATGCCAGATACGGTGATGAAGAAAGCGGGCTAAAGGTCAGTAAGATTCTGGGCGAGTTTGCGTTCAAGCACATCCGTAATACTTTCAAGCGCATTGTTTATAACTATTTCCTGCGAGATCTCTCGGTGGCGTCGTTCGAGCTGGTGGCGGCATTGGCCTTGCTCTTTTTGGCTTTCACATTTGGCGGATGGCATTGGTGGCAATCGGCGCACCATGGTATCGCTACTCCGCTCGGGACGGTGATGATTGCGACCGTTGCAGCGGTCTCAGGTCTGCAGTTCCTGCTCGCGTTCTTGGGCTACGACATTGCCTCAATTCCACGCCGTGCCCTGACCGGCTTGTTGGCGCCGCGCCAGCGCCCAGAGTAACGGGTCCTCATGGTTGCATCCGGCATTACGGCGGGAGGCTGGGCATCCAGCCGTAGCGCCGAGCCACAAGAGACGCCAGCACGCGCCAAGTTCGATTGCCTACGGCGCTGTGATGTTTTTGATGAACTCTTGAAAGGCAACGGGTAGGACTGCCAAAGTCCTCCGCCACAGCCGTCTTTAGATTCTTCTATGAGGCTCGGTCATTGGGTGGGCGTCCGACCGCGGTTCTACCGACAAGCCGCATGATCTTTTGATCATGCGGCAGTCGTCAGTTAGCCCAGCGCGGAGCTCAACTCCGGAAGGAGCTGGAACAGGTCGCCGACCAGGCCGATGTCGGCGATCTCGAAGATCGGCGATTCCGGGTCCTTGTTGATCGCGACGATGGTGCCGGCGTCCTTGATGCCGGTCAGGTGCTGGATGGCGCCGGAAATGCCAACTGCCACGTACAACTCCGGCGAGATGATCTTGCCGGTCTGGCCGACCTGCAGCTCATTGGGCACGTACCCTGCGTCGACCGCCGCGCGCGAGGCGCCGACCGCGGCGCCGAGCTTGTCCGCGAGTTGGTAGATAATCTGAAAGTTCTCCGCCGAGCCGACGCCGCGGCCGCCGGACACCACGCGCTTGGCGCTCTGCAGGTCGGGTCGGTCGGACTTGCCGGCGGCGAGGCCGAGGAAGCGGGTGTGGCTCGGCAACGTCGCGTCCACGCTGGCCGCTTCGACCGCCGCGCTGCCGCCCTGTGCCGCTTCCGGCCAGGAGGCGCTGCGCACGGTGGCGACCACGATCTGGTCAGCCGGCGCCTGCACGCTGATGATGGCGTTGCCGGCGTAGATCGGGCGCTTGAACGCGTAGTCGCCGTCCACGGCCATCAGGTCGGAGATCTGGTTGACGCCGAGCAGGGCGGCCACCACCGGCATCAGGTCCTTGCCGAACGTGGTGGAGGGGCCGAACACGTGGGTGTAGCCTGCCGCCAGGGCAGCGATCTGCGGACCCAGCACCTGCGCGATGGCGTGTTCGTTGGCGGCATTGGCGACAGTGAGGACGCGGGCCACGCCGGCGATCTGCGCGGCCTGGGCAGCCACCGCGGCCGGATCGGCGGCCAGCACCACGATGTCGATGGCCTCGGCCGACAGCGCCTGCGCGGCGCTGACGCACTTGGCGGTGGCGGCGTTGAGCTGCCCGTTGAGATGTTCGGCGACGACGAGGATCTTGGCCATTACAGCAACCCCTTGTTCTTCAGTGCGGCCACCAGTTCGGCGGCATCCTTGACCATCACGCCGCGGCTGCGCTTGGCCGGCGGGGCGTAGTGGGTGGTGGTGAGGCTGTCGTTGGCCTCCACGCCCAGGTCGGCGAAGGCCAGCGTCTGCAGCGGCTTGCTCTTGGCCTTCATGATGTCCGGCAGCTTGATGAAGCGCGGCTCGTTCAGGCGCAGGTCGGTGGTGACCACCGCCGGCAGATCCACTTCCAGGGTCTCCAGGCCGGCGTCGACCTCGCGGGTCACCGTGGCCTTGCCGTCGGCCACCACCAGCTTGCCGGCGAAGGTCGCCTGCGGCCGGCCCCACAGCGTGGCCAGCATCTGCCCGGTCTGGTTGGCGTCGTCGTCGATGGCCTGCTTGCCGAGGATCACCAGGTCCGGCTGCTCCTGCTCGACCAGCTTGAGCAGGGTGCGCGCGGCGGTCAGCGGCTGGATCGCCGCATCGGCGACCACGTGGATGGCGCGGTTGGCGCCCATTGCCAGGCCGTTGCGCAGGTGCGCGGCGGCGTCGGCCGGGGCGATGGTGGCGACCACCACCTCGCTGGCGATGCCGGCGTCGCGCAGGCGCAGCGCCTCTTCCAGGGCGATTTCGTCGAACGGGTTGGCGGAGAGCTTGACGCCCTCGGTGACCACGCCGGAGCCGTCCGGCTTGACCTGGATGCGGACGTTGTAGTCCACCACGCGCTTGTAGGCGACGAGGATTTTCATCGTGTACGAGATCCTTCAGCAGTGCGGGAAGGCCCGGCCGCGGCGGCTGGCACGGGGCAGTCGGAGGATTCTAACCGGGCGCGGGGGACCATGCGAGGGCGTATGGTTGGCGCGGGCTATTGTCTCAGCCCTCGGTTTAACCACGATCCATTCATACAAAACGTATATCCTGTGATGTTTGGGAAGCGGGCGCCAGTGGCGCCAATCAGGAGAGACGCACAGTGTCCACTTGGCTCGTGACCGGCGGTGCCGGTTTCATCGGCGGTAATTTCGTGCTCGAGGCGGTGGCGCGCGGCATCCGTGTGATCAACCTGGACGCGTTGACCTACGCCGGGAACCTGAACACGCTGGCGTCGCTGGACGGCAACCCGGACCATGTGTTCGTGCACGGCGATATCGGCGACCGCGATCTGGTGGGCCGCCTGCTCGCCGAGCACCAGCCCGACGCCGTGGTCAATTTCGCCGCCGAAAGCCACGTGGATCGCTCGATCGACGGGCCCGGTGCCTTCATCCAGACCAACGTGGTCGGCACCCTCGGTCTGCTGGAGTCGGTGCGCGATCACTGGAAGGCGCTGCCTGAAGACCGCCGCGACGCGTTCCGCTTCCTGCACGTGTCCACCGACGAGGTCTACGGGACGCTCGGCGAGACCGGCAAGTTCAGCGAAACCACGCCGTATGCGCCGAACTCGCCGTACTCGGCGTCCAAGGCCGCGTCCGACCATCTGGTGCGCGCGTTCCACCACACCTACGGCCTGCCGGTGCTGACCACCAACTGCTCCAACAACTACGGCCCGTACCACTTCCCCGAGAAGCTCATCCCGCTGGTGATCGCCAAGGCGCTGGCCGGCGAGCCGCTGCCGGTGTACGGCGACGGCAAGCAGGTACGCGACTGGCTGTTCGTCGGCGACCACTGCGAGGCGATCCGTACCGTGCTGGCCAAGGGCAAGGTCGGCGAGACTTACAACGTCGGCGGCAATTCCGAGAAAGAGAACATCGAAGTGGTGCAGGCGATCTGCGCGCTGCTGGACGCGCGGCGTCCGCGCGAAGACGGTAAGCCGCGTGTCAACCAGATCACTTACGTCGCCGATCGGCCCGGCCACGACCGCCGCTATGCCATCGATGCGTCCAAGCTGAAGAACGAACTGGGCTGGGAACCGCAGTACACCTTCGAACAGGGCATCGCGCTCACCGTGGACTGGTACCTGAGCCATCAGGACTGGGTGCAGGGCGTGCTCGACGGCAGCTATCGACTGGAACGCATCGGCACCGCGGCGTAACGCGCGCGCCTCGAAAGAGTCCCCCATGCAGGTGCGGGCTTCACCAGGAACTACCTCATGACACAACGCAAGGGCATCATCCTCGCTGGCGGCTCCGGCACGCGGCTCTACCCGATCACCAAGGGTGTCAGCAAGCAGCTGCTGCCGGTGTACGACAAGCCGATGATCTACTACCCGCTCAGCGTGCTGATGCTGGCCGGCATCCGCGAGGTGCTGATCATCAACACCCCGCATGAGCAGGCGCTGTTTCAGGCGCTGCTGGGCGATGGCGCGCAGTGGGGCATGGATATCCAGTACGCGGTGCAGCCTAGCCCGGACGGGCTGGCCCAGGCCTACCTGATCGGCCGCGACTTCGTTGCCGGCAAGCCGAGCTGCCTGGTGCTGGGCGACAACATCTTCCACGGCCACGGCCTGACCGAGACCCTGCGCCGCGCCGATGCGCGCCAGCACGGCGCGACCGTGTTCGGCTACTGGGTCAACGACCCCGAGCGCTACGGCGTGGCCGAGTTCGACGCTTCCGGCAAGGTCATCGACATCGAGGAAAAGCCGGCCAAGCCGCGCTCCAACTACGCGGTCACCGGCCTGTATTTCTACGATGGCCAAGCCAGCGAACATGCCGCGGAGCTGAAGCCCTCGCCGCGCGGCGAACTGGAGATCACCGATCTCAACCGCCGTTACCTGGAAGCCGGCGAACTGCACCTGGAAGCGTTGGGTCGCGGCTACGCGTGGCTGGATACCGGCACCCACCAGTCGCTGCACGAGGCCTCCAATTTCATCGAGACCATCCAGTCGCGACAGGGCCTGCAGGTGTGCTGTCCGGAAGAGATCGCCTTCGGGCAGGGATGGATCGATGCGGCGCAGCTGGAGAAACTTGCCGCTCCGCTGCGCAAGAACGCTTATGGCACCTACCTGCATGAACTGGCTGTACGAGGATCCGTTCCGTGAAAGTGATTGAAACCAATCTGCCTGGCTGCGTGGTGATCGAGCCAGCAGTGTTCGGCGACGCGCGCGGCTATTTCTTCGAGACTTGGAACGCAGAGCGTTTCGGAGAACACGGACTGCCTACGCGGTTCGTACAAAGCAATGTTTCTGCTTCTGCCAAGGGCGTTTTGCGAGGCCTGCACTACCAGTGGCCGCGGCCGCAAGGAAAATTGGTCAGCGTGCTGGAGGGCGAGGTGTACGACGTGGCCGTCGACATCCGCCATGGATCGCCGCACTTCGGCCGCTGGACTGCGGTGGTGTTGAGTGCCGAAAACAACAAGCAGCTCTGGATACCGGAAGGGTTTGCTCACGGTTTCGCTGTGTTGTCGGAGCGCGCGGTGTTCAGCTATCTGTGCACCGACGTGTACGTCAAGGAAGCCGACGCTGGTGTGCGCTGGGACGATGCCGCGATCGGTGTGGATTGGCCGATCGCCGATCCCGTGTTGTCGGCCAAGGATGCCATTACTCCTTTCCTCGCCGAGATCCCAGTCGAGCGTCTGCCGGTCTACCAGCCATGAGCGTGCTGGTCTTCGGCGGCAACGGCCAGGTCGGGCAGGAACTGCTGCGGGCGCTGGCCGGGCAGGGGCCGGTGGTCGCGACCACGCGCAGCGGCCAGTTGCCCGACGGCAGCGCCTGCGAGCGCGCCGACTTCGACCAGCCGCAGACCTTGGGCGAACTGCTGGACCGGCTGCGGCCATCGGCGGTGGTCAACGCCGCGGCCTACACCGCGGTCGATCGCGCCGAGCAGGACGCCGAGGCGGCGCATCGCGCCAATGCCGAGTCGCCGGCGGCGATCGCCGCCTGGTGCGCAGCGCATGGCGTGCCGCTGGTGCATTACTCCACCGACTACGTGTTCGACGGCCAGGGTACCCAGCCCTATCCCGAAGATGCACCGACCGCGCCGCTGGGCGTGTATGGCGCCACCAAGCTGGCCGGCGAGGAGGCGATCCGCGCGTCCGGTGCGCAGCACCTGATCTTCCGCACCGCCTGGGTGTACGCCGCGCACGGGAACAATTTCCTGCGCACCATGCTGCGCGTCGGTGCTGATCGCGACGAACTGCGGGTGGTCGCCGACCAAGTTGGCACACCGACGCCAGCGGCGCTGATCGCGGATGTCACCGCGCGCGTGCTGTCCCAGCGCGCGACGCTGCCGTCCGGTACCTGGCATCTGACCGCGGCCGGCGAGACCACCTGGCACGGCTTCGCCGAGGCGATCTTTGCCGAGGCGGTGGCAGCGGGCCTGTTGCCGCGCGCGCCGCGGGTGCTGCCGATCACCACCGCGGAGTATCCGACCCCGGCCAAGCGCCCGGCGTATTCGCGCCTGGATGTGTCGCGCCTGCAGCGCGATTTCGCGCTGGAACTGCCGCAGTGGCGCGATGGTCTGCGCCAGGTGATCGGCGAACTCGCCGCGGCAGCGCCGTCCGCCTGAGACGGCGCGCACTGCAAAATGGCATCGGTGAAAAACAAAGAGCCGGGCAGTGCCCGGCTCTTTGCGTTTGCGGCGGATGCCGAACTCAGGTGCGCCCGTAGGTGTCCTCGAAGCGCACGATGTCGTCCTCGCCCAGGTAGCTGCCCGACTGCACTTCGATCAGTTCCAGCGGCAGCTTGCCGGGGTTCTTCAAACGATGCGTCACCCCGAGCGGGATGTAGGTGCTCTGGTTCTCGGTGAGCAGCAGCACCTCGTCGCCACGGGTGACCTCAGCGGTGCCGCTGACCACGATCCAGTGCTCGGCGCGGTGGTGATGCATCTGCAGGCTCAGCGTGGCGCCGGGCTTGACCGTGATGCGCTTGACCTGGAAGCGCTGGCCATTGTCGATCGAATCGTAGGCGCCCCACGGGCGGTACACCTTGCGGTGCCAGGTGGCTTCGGAGCGGCCGTTGGCCTTGATCTTGCCGACGACGTCCTTCACTTCCTGGATGCGCTCCTTGTGCCCGACCAGCACGGCGTCGTCGGTTTCCACCACCACCACGTCCTGCAGGCCCACCATCGCGATCAGACGCGAGCCGTAGGCGTAGGTGTTGCGGCAATCGATCTCGATCACGTCGCCGTGGTGGGCGTTGCCGTTGGCGTCCTGCGGCGACACATCCAGCAGTGCCGACCACGACCCGACGTCGCTCCACTTCGCGTCCAGCGGCACCACTACCGCGTCGGCGGTCTTCTCCATCACGGCGTAGTCGATGGAGTCGGAGGGGCTGGCGGCGAAGGCGTCCTTGTCCAGGCGGGTGAAGTCGGCGTCGCGCTTTGCCGACTGCCACGCCTTGGTGCAGGCATCGGCGATGGCGGGCTGGAACTTGCGCAGTTCTTCCAGGTAGCGCGAAGCGCGGAACAGGAACATGCCGCTGTTCCAATAGTACTCGCCCGAGGTCAGATACCCCTGGGCAGTGGACAGGTCGGGCTTTTCGACGAAGCGCTCGACGGCGCGCGCGCCGACCCCGGCAGCCGCCTTGATGTAGCCGTAGCCGGTCTCCGGCGCGGTCGGCTTGATCCCGAAGGTCACCAGCTTGCCGTCGGCCGCCGAAGACGCGGCGGCCTGGACCGCGGCCTGGAACGCGGCTTCGTCCAGGATCACGTGATCGGATGGCAGGACCAGCAGCAGCGGGTCGGCACCCTCACGCATCGCCTCCATCGCCGCGACCGCGATGGCGGGGGCGGTGTTGCGGCCCTTCGGTTCGAGCAGGATCGTGCCCGGCGTGACGCCGAGTTGCTGCAGTTGCTCTGCGGCAATGAAGCGGTGTTCTTCATTGGCCACCAGGATGGGGGGGCGGCCGGCGATCGGCGCAGCGCGCAGCCAGGTCGACTGCAACATGGTGGTGTCTCCCACCAACGGCAGGAACTGTTTGGGATACGCCTCGCGCGACAGCGGCCAGAGGCGGGTGCCGGAACCACCGGACAGGATGATGGGCAGAATGTCGCTCATGAACGGAAGGACTCCATGGATCCGTTGAAGGGGGAAGAGAAAGGAAAGGGAACGATCATGCTTTCAGCAGATCGGAAATTTCTTGCGTACGCTGCTCCAGCAGCGCCGCGTCGCCGCGGGTTTCCACGTTCAGGCGCAGCAGCGGTTCGGTGTTGGAACTGCGCAGGTTGAAACGCCAGTCGGCGAATTCGGCGCTGACGCCATCGGTGTAGTCCAGCGTCGGCGCATGCGAGGCGAAGTGTTCCATCACCCGTGCCACCGCCGCCTTGGCGTCGGCGACCTTGAAGTTGATCTCGCCGCTGCACGGGAACTTCTGCATGCGCGCCTCGACCAGGTCGGCCAGCGATCGGCCGGACTGCGACACCAGCTCGGCGATCAGCAGCCACGGGATCATCCCCGAGTCGGCATAGGCGAATTCGCGGAAATAGTGGTGCGCGCTCATCTCGCCGCCGTACACGGCGTTCTCGCTGCGCATCTTCTCCTTGATGAAGGCATGGCCGCTCTTGCACAGCACCGGGATGCCACCGGCTTCCTCGACCTGTTCGATGGTGTTCCAGGTCAGGCGCGGGTCGTGCACGACCTTGCCACCCGGCTGCTTGGCCAGGATCGCCTGCGCCAGCAGGCCCACCAGGTAGTAGCCCTCGATGAAGCGGCCGTCGGCGTCGAAGAAGAAGCAGCGGTCGAAGTCGCCGTCCCAGGCGATACCGAAGTCGGCGCCGTGCTGCTTGACCGCGTTGGCGGTGGCGGCGCGGTTCTCCGGCAGCAGCGGGTTGGGAATGCCGTTGGGGAAGTGCCCGTCCGGCTCGTGGAAGACGCGCACGAATTCGAACGGCAGGTGCGGCGCCAGCAGGTCGACGATGGCGCCGGCGCCGCCGTTGCCGGCGTTGACCACCAGCTTCAGCGGTTTGAGCGTGGCGCGATCGACATAGCTGAGCAAGTGTTCGATGTAGGCGCTCTTGTCCGGGCGGTGATGCTCGGCGGCGGTCGGCTCGGCGGCCGCCGCGGTATCGGCCGCGACGGTGTCGCGGATCGCGAACAGGCCGGTGTCGGAGCTGATCGGGCGCGCGTTCTCGCGCACCAGCTTCATGCCGTTGTAGTCCATCGGATTGTGGCTGGCGGTGACCATCACGCCGCCGGCGGCCTGCAGGTGGTCGGTCTGGAAATACACTTCCTCGGTGCCGCACAGGCCGATGTCGATGACCTCGCGGCCGCTGGCACGCAGGCCGGCCGACAGCGCGTCCTGCAGCCCCTGGCTGGCCAGGCGCACGTCATGGCCGACTACCACCGGACCGCTGTCCAATTGCCCCGCCAGCGCCACGCCGATGCGGCGCGCCAAGTCCTCGTTCAGTTCGTCGGGTACGCGACCGCGGATGTCGTAGGCCTTGAATGCGGGAAGCGACATGGAAGAGGGTCCTAGTTGGGGGAAACCCGAGTGTAACGTTACGGCGCTTAATCGGTCGTTGCGGCGGTGCGGCGGGGGTCGCAGTCCCCGAGCGGCTAAACTAGCTGTCTACATTCCAATGCGGAGCTGGCGAATGGGCGACACCTCTACCCCTGTGAGCGGGCGGCGCGGCAAGCTTTTCCCCGATGCGGCCACGGCGCTGGCCGGCGTGGTCGCGGACGGGCAGACCCTGGCGGTCGGCGGGTTCGGCCTGTGCGGCATTCCCGAGGCCTTGATCGCGGCCTTGCGCGACAGCGGCGTCGGCGGCCTCACGGTGATCTCCAACAATGCCGGCGTCGATGGCTTCGGCCTGGGCCAGCTGCTGGCGACGCGGCAGATCCGCAAGATGATTTCGTCCTACGTCGGCGAGAACAAGGAGTTCGAGCGCCAGTATCTGGCTGGCGAACTGGAACTGGAATTCAACCCGCAGGGCACCCTGGCCGAGCGCCTGCGCGCCGGCGGTGCCGGCATCCCCGCGTTCTTCACCGCCACCGGCTACGGCACGGTGGTGGCCGAGGGCAAGGAGACCCGCGAATTCGACGGCAAGCACTACGTGCTGGAGACCGCGCTGCATGCCGACGTGGCCCTGGTCAAGGCCTGGAAGGCCGATGCCGCCGGCAACCTGGTGTTCCGCAAGACCGCGCGCAACTTCAACCCGGCCTGCG
This sequence comes from Xanthomonas indica, assembly GCF_040529045.1. NCBI lineage: Bacteria > Pseudomonadati > Pseudomonadota > Gammaproteobacteria > Lysobacterales > Lysobacteraceae > Xanthomonas > Xanthomonas indica. Next base: position 1,398,605 of record NZ_CP131914.1, read on the forward strand.
CAATGGCCGGCAAGCTCTGCATCGCCGAGGTCGAGGAGGTCGTGGAGACCGGCAGCCTGGATCCGGACCAGGTGCACCTGCCCGGCATCTACGTCGACCGCATCGTGCACAACCCGCATCCCGAAAAACGCATCGAACAGCGCACCCTGCGCCAGAAGGACGCCTGACATGGCCTGGACCCGCGACGACATGGCGCAGCGCGCCGCCCGCGAACTCACCGACGGCGCCTACGTGAACCTGGGCATCGGCCTGCCGACTCTGGTCGCCAACCACATTCCCGAGGGCGTGGACGTGTGGCTGCAGTCGGAGAACGGCCTGCTCGGCATCGGCCCGTTCCCGACCGAGGACGAGGTCGACGCCGACCTGATCAACGCCGGCAAGCAGACCGTCACCGCCCGCGCCGGCGCCAGCTACTTCGGCAGCCACGATTCCTTCGCGATGATCCGCGGCGGCCATATCGACCTGGCCATCCTCGGCGCGATGCAGGTGAGCGAGAAGGGCGACCTGGCCAACTGGATGGTGCCCGGCAAGATGGTCAAGGGCATGGGCGGGGCGATGGACCTGGTGGCCGGGGTCAAGCGCGTGGTCGTGCTGATGGAACACGTGGCCAAGCACGGCAGCCACAAGATCCTGCCGGCCTGCGACCTGCCGTTAACCGGCGTCGGCGTGGTCGACCGCATCATCACCGACCTGGCCGTGTTCGACGTCACCGACAGCGGCCTGGTACTGGTGGAAACCGCCGAGGGCGTGGACGAGGCCGAACTGGTCGCCAAGACCGGCGTGCCGTTCTCGATCCGGGCCGGGTGATCTAGCCTCTGCGCGCGTACCTGTAGGGGCCGGCGGACGCGTCCTCGGCCCCCACGAGGGAGGCGGCGCTGGTCACGGCGTAGCCCCGATCCACCGTGGAGAGACTGAACAGGCGCTCGATGGCGTGCGCCAAGGTGCCGTCCACCTGTCCCGCCTCTTTCTCGAATTCGCCGGCCTGCAGGTGGCAGTCCAAAATGGGCTGAATCGCCTGCAGGCGCACCCAGAACATGCTGCCGCCTGCAAAGACCGCGCTCTCGATGTCCGGTTGCGCCATACCCATGCGCGTGGCCAGGGCGCGCACGGCCTGCTCGTTTGCGCCCCAGTAGAAGCTCAGGGGCTGGAGATGCCCTTCCGGGGCCACCAGGCCGAGATCCGGACGCTGCTGGAAGGCCTCCACGATCGCCTTGACCCGGTCGCGGTCGAGGAGGCTGCCCACCATCTCGCGCCGCCATTGATCGCCATCCTGGCGATGCACCGAGCGTTTGGTGTGCAGCTTCAGCACCAGTGATACACCGGCATCGAGCAGGCGATCGGCGATGCGCAGGAACGGCAGGATGTCGCGGCCATGGTTGTCGTGGACCACGACCTCGGCCTCCATCCCTTGTTGTTTGAGGGCGAGGTTGACGCCGGCGAGGTTGCGTTCCGTCGTCGTCACGATGAGCTGGTGGTCGAACGCCGCCTCGCGCAGCTGCGCCAGTAATTCTTCCAGAACATCGACATACCAGGCATGGATGACGACGTGCGGGCGTTCGTTTGCGGGGCGCTTTGGTTGCAATGCGCGGCGAGTCGCTTCCAGCCATGCGTGGCCCAGGCGCGCATCCGGTTCCAGGACGGCACCTTCGGCCCATTCGTTCCAGGCATTGACGAACACCATGCGCTGCGCAGTCGGAACGGGCGCAAGCCGGTCATGGATGGTCTGCGACAGCCATGTCCCGTAGCCGCGCGGAGAGGCATGGAGATACACGCGGCCCTTGCCGGAGCGGCGGGGCTCGTTATCCCAGCCGGGATTGACGCAGGGATAGAGCGGATAGTCCTGCAACGGCCTGGCTGCCATCTCGGTCGCTAGGACGCGCCAGTCCAGCACCTCCCCGGCAAAATCCGGATTGATCAACAACTGTGCGCCAGCCACCGAGGGCGGCGCACTCATATTGGGCGGAAACTCCACGGCAGCATCAAAGCCGATATCGCGCGGGTCGGGACGCTCGAACCCCTGGACGTACGCAAGATGGATCTCGCCGATCCCATTGGCTGCGCACCATGCGCGCCAACGCGACGCCGTTGCCTTCGGGTCCGGCATCAGATTGGGACGATAGACCAGCACCAGCGGCTTGCCGTCGATGCGCAAGTAGCGAGGGTCGGCGAGATAGGTGGCCAAGTGCGCGATGAAGGCCAGATCGTCTGCGTCGCTGTGTTGCTGCTCGATCAGGATGTCGGTATTGCGGCCGTCCCACCGGCGCGCCCAGTTCTCGTTGGCCCAGCACAGGCAGTAGGGCAAGGAAATGGTCGTGTCATCGCGCCAGTTGCGGATGGGGTCCTCGAGCAGGGTCGTTCCTGCGAACCAATAAAAATAGAAACAGAAGGCACCGATCCCGTACTCGGAGGCGAGTTGCGCCTGCTGCCGCATCACCTCGCGGTCGCGCAGATTGTAGAACCCAAGATCAGCCGGGATCCGTGGCTGCATGTGTCCATAGAACTGCGGAAGGGCGCGGCTGACGTTGCGCCACTCGGTGAAGCCCTTGCCCCACCATGCGTCGTTCTCCGGAATCGCATGGAACTGCGGGAGATAGAACGCGACCAGGGTTGCCGGCAGCGGCGACGGCAGCACGCCCTTCTGGTAAGGCACATGACCGATCGCCGCTTCATCGGCGCGATGCAGAGGGCGCAGGGCCATGCTCCCGACGCTCGCGACGCGACCTCTGGGCGCCTCCGGCACCCAGTTCGCGTATCTATCGAGAAACCAGTTGCGCCATCGGTCGCGCACGCCTTCGGAGATCGGCATCGCCCGGAACACGATGCGCAACAGGCGGTACATGCCTGCCCGCAGGCGTGCCGACACGGAGTCGCTCATCCGGTGACCGCTCACAGGTTCTGGTAATTCGGCCCGGAGCCGCCTTCCGGCGTCACCCAATCGATGATCGCGTAGGGATCCTTGATGTCGCAGGTCTTGCAGTGCACGCAGTTGGCGGCGTTGATCTGCAGGCGCTTGCCGGCCGCGTCGTCGACGATCTCGTACACCGCCGCCGGGCAGAAGCGCGTGCAGGGGTTGCCGTATTCCTCGGTGCAGCGGGTCACGCAGATCTGCGGATCGAGCACATGCAGGTGCACCGGCTGGTCCTCGTCGTGCTCGGTGGCGGCGAAGTACACGCCCTGCAGGCGGTCCCGCGGGGCCAGCTCGCGCTGCACGTAGTCGCGCTTGGGCTGCTCGTGTTCGCCCAGCCGGTCCAGGCTCTTCCAGTCGGCGCCGACCTTCAGCGTCCACGGCGAGGCGCCCTTGACCAGGGTCTCCCAGGCACCGTTGAGCAGGCCGAACCACAGCCCCTTCTTGAAGCCGGGCTTGATGTTGCGCACCTGGCGGAGCTCGGCCATCACTTCCGAGTTGCGCAGGCGCGCGTCGAAGCCGGCCGGGTCCAGCGCGGCACCGGCGGCGAGGTGTTCGGCGGCGAGCATGCCGCTGCGGATCGCCTGGTGGGTGCCCTTGATCTTGGGCACGTTGAGCAGGCCGGCGGTATCGCCGATCAGCAGCGCGCCGGGCATCTCCACCTTGGGCAGCGACTGCCAGCCGCCGCTGGCGATGGCGCGCGCGCCGGCCGAGAGGATGGTGCCGCCCTCCAGCAGCGACTTCATCATCGGGTGGTTCTTCCACTGCTGGAAGGCTTCCCACGGGCGGTAGTCGGGATCGTGGTAGTCCAGGCCGCTGACGTAGCCCAGCGCCACCTGGTTGTTCTCCAGGTGGTACAGGAAGCTGCCGCCATAGGTCTTGCTGTCGGCCGGCCAACCCAGGGTGTGCACGATCTTGCCGGGGCTGACGCGGCCCTCGGGCAACTGCCACAGCTCCTTGATGCCGATCGAGAACGCCTGCGGATCGTGGCCGGCGTCGAGTGCGAAGCGCGCGATCAGACGCTTGGTCAGGTGTCCGCGCGCGCCTTCGGCCAGCACCGTGACCTTGGCGCGGATGTCGATGCCGGCGGTGTAGCCGGGCTTGTGCGACCCGTCCTTGGCCACGCCCATGTCGCCGATGCGCACGCCCAGCACCGTGCCGTCCTCGGCGTGCAGGGTCTCGGCGGCGGCGAAGCCCGGATAGATCTCCACGCCCAGCGCCTCGGCCTGCGGCGCCAGCCAGGCGCACATCGCGCCGAGGCTGACGATGAAGTTGCCGTGGTTGCGCATGCCCGGCGGCACCATCGGGAACTTGTGCCCGCCGTCCTTGCTCAGGTACCAGAACTCGTCCTCGGCCGCCGGCACGCAGATCGGCGGCGGGTTGTCGCGCCAGCCCGGCAGCAGCGCGTCCAGCGGCGCCGGTTCGATCACCGCGCCGGACAGGATGTGCGCGCCGATGGTGCTGGCCTTCTCGATCACGCAGACCGAGATGTCGGGGTTGAGCTGCTTGAGCCGGATCGCGAACGCCAACCCGGCCGGGCCTGCGCCGACGGTGACGACGTCGTATTCCATGACGTCGCGCTCCACTGGCTCCGGCGCATTGGCGCCGCCCTCGGTTCCCGTCATCTGCTCCGCTCCCGTTTGGCTCGTTCTGGCTGCCTGCATTTTCAGGGTTTGCGCGTGAAGGGGCAAATTCCGCACGCCGGCGTATGGTGGTGGCCGGCATGCTAGCGTGGCGCGATGGAACTGGACCTGCCTGGCGCCGATCTGCGCTGGTACCCCGAGTGGCTGGACCCGGCCGCGGCGGCGGCGCTGTGCGCGCAGTTGTTGCGGGACGTGCCATGGGAGGTGCACCGGATCCGCCTGTTCGGCAAGCTAGTCGATTCGCCGCGGCTGAGCTGCTGGATCGGCGACGCCGACGCCAGCTACCGTTATTCCGGCACCCGCTTCGCGCCGCATCCGTGGCCAGAGGCGCTGCTGTCGCTGCGCGCGCGCTTGGCGGCCGAGACCGGGGTGGCCTTCAACAGCGTGCTCGCCAACCGCTACCGCGACGGCCGCGACGCCATGGGCTGGCACAGCGACGACGAGCGCGAACTCGGCCCGGCGCCGGTGATCGCCTCGCTGAGCCTGGGTGCGACGCGTCGCTTCGTGCTGCGCCATCGTCAGGAGCCGGCACTGCGCCAGGCGCTGGAACTGACCTCCGGCGGGCTGCTGCTGATGGCGGGCGACACCCAGCGCCTGTACCGGCATGCGCTGCCGCGCACGGCCAAGCCGGTGGGGGAGCGGATCAACCTGACGTTCCGCCGGATCGTCTAGCGCCCACCCTTCTCCCACTGGGAGAAGGTGCCCCGTAGGGGCGGATGAGGGTCGGGTGGCTAGGGCGGTATCTGGGGGGATGACTCCGCGGCCGCCGCACCCTCACCCCCGACCCCTCTCCCGGTGGGAGAGGGGAGCAAAGCGGCACCGTTGCCGTCGGATGCCTTGACTTCTTCTCCCACCGGGAGGAGGTGCCCCGAAGGGGCGGATGAGGGGCGGGTGGCTAGGGAGGTATCTGGGCAAATGACTCCGCGGCCGCCGTACCCTCACCCCCGACCCCTCTCCCGGTGGGAGAGGGGAGCAAAAGCGGCACCGTTGCCGTCGGATGCCTTGACTCCTTCTCCCACCGGGAGAAGATGCCCCGAAGGGGCGGATGAGGGTCGGGTGGCCAGGAATGTGTCTGGAGAAGGTGGCTCCCTGGCCGTCGTACCCTCACCCCCGACCCCTCTCCCGGTGGGAGAGGGGAGTCAATCAGCGCCGCGGCGGCTTTGGGCTGGCCGGCGGCGGCACGCTGGGGGCCAGCGCGGTGGCGGCATCGGCCTGGCCCTGCTGCAGGGTCCAGCCGACCACGTCGCGGCCGAGTTGCGACAGCGCCTGGCCGAAGGCGTCGACCACCTGCGATTCTGCGGTGCCGGCGGCGGGTTCGGTCACCAGGAAGGTGCGCGAGGCGACCACGCGTTGGTCGGCGCTGTACAGCAGCTTGGCGTTGAGCTCGATGGTCGCCGACGGCACCGCGCGCCCGGCGTAGTCCGATTCGAAACGGCGCAGGTCCAGCAGCAGCTTGTAGTCGGCGCGGATGCCGGTGCCGAGCCGGGCCACGCCCGGAATGCGTCCGGAATCCTCGAACGCGCGCAGCAGCATGTCCTCGAGCATGTCGGTGGCCGGTTGCGCCCAGCTGACGCCGCCGTATACCTGCAGTTCGTCCGGCGTGGGGCGCACCGCGATGCGCGCACTGTCGACCACGCGCGCGGCGCTGGGCTTGGTCAGCGCCAGTTGCCAGCGCACCTGCGGCCAGGCCGGGTCCGCGGTCACCCGCACGTCCGGCGCGTAGATCGTCACCGGCTCCTTGTTGCCGCCGGTCAGCGAACAGCCGGCCAGCAGCAGGGCCGGCACGGCGAGCAGGAGGAAGGCGCGCATCGGCTTCATTTGGGTTTGAACTCCTTCGGGGCGTCGCGGCCGAGCAGGTAGCGCGCGGGGTTGTTGTCCAGGCGGTCGCTGACCCGGCGCAGGTCGCGGATCAGGCCGCGCAATTCGGTCAGGGTCGGGCCGAGCTGGCCGAGGCCGTCGTTGGCGAAGCTGTTGATCGCCGAGCGGTTCTCGCCAAGGATCTTGTCGGCATTGCCCGCGGCCGAATCCAGCTTGCTCAGCGTGTCCTCCAGCTTGTTCAGGATCGGCGGCAGCTGTTGCACCAGATTCTGGTCCAGGCGCTGGATGGTGCCGTTGGTGGTCTTGAGCGTGGTGTCTAGATTGCGCGCGGCGTCGCGCGCGCTGACGATCAGCGACTGCATGCCCTGGTCGCGGTCGGCCAGGCCGCCGCTGATCGTCTCCAGGTTGTGCAGGGTGGCGGTGATGCTGGCGACGTTGCGGTCGCTGAGGACCTCGTCCAGGCGCTCGACGATGCGGTTGGCGGTGTCGGTGATGTTCTGCAGCGCCGAGGGCGTGGTCTGGATGATCGGCGCGTCGCTGTTGTCGATCGAGGTCAGCGTCGGCGCTTCCGGCGTGCCGCCGGAGAGCTGGATGATCGACGGGCCGGTCAGGCTGGTGATGCCCAGCTTGGCGCGGGTGTCGCTCTTGATCGGCGTGGTCGAGTTGACCCGGATCCGCGCCACCACCTGGCGCGGGTCGTTCGGCGCCAGGGTCAGCTCGGTGATCGACCCCACCGCGATGCCGTTGTACTGCACCGGGCTGCCGACCGACAGGCCGGTCACCGCCTCGCGGAACACCACGCGGTATTCCTGCCAGGTGCGGTCGGAGGAGTACTTGGCGGCCCAGAGTCCGAACAGCAGCAGCGCGATTCCCACCACGATGGTGAAGGCGCCGATCAGCACGTAATTGGCTTTGGTTTCCATGGGCTCAGGGGGTCTCGGTCCAGGCGGTCTTGGCATCGCGTGCGGCGCGGGCGCGCGGGCCGTGGAAATACTCTTGGATCCACGGATGGTCCACTTGCTCGATCTCGGCCAGCGGCGCGTTGGCGATGACCTTGCGGTCGGCCAGCACCGCCACGCGGTCGCAGATAGCGTACAAGGTGTCCAGATCGTGGGTGATGAGGAACACGGTCAGGCCCAGCGCTTCCTGCAGGGTGCGGATCAGCCGGTCGAAGGCGGCCGCGCCGATCGGGTCCAGGCCGGCGGTGGGTTCGTCCAGGAACAGCAGTGGCGGGTCCAGCGCCAGCGCGCGCGCCAGCCCGGCGCGCTTGCGCATGCCGCCGGACAGCTGCGAGGGCAGCTTGTTCAATGCATCGGCGGGCAGGCCGGCCAGCTTCACCTTGAGCAGCGCCAGTTCGTAATGCCAGCTGTCGGGCAGTTCACCGAAATGCTCCTTCAGCGGCACCTGCACGTTCTCGCCGACGGTCAGCGAAGAGAACAGCGCGCCGTCCTGGAACAGCACGCCGGTGTTGCGCTCCACGTGCAGGCGATCGGCGCGGCGCCCGGAATCGGTATCCACGCCGAGCACCTGGATCTTGCCGGCATCGGGGTCGCGCAGGCCGAGGATGGTGCGCATCAGCACCGACTTGCCGGTGCCCGAGCCGCCGACCACGCCGAGAATCTCGCCGCGGCGCACGTCCAGGTCCAGGTCCTCGTGCACGGTCTGGCTGCCGAAGCGATTGACCAGGCCGCGGACGGAGATGGCCAGTTCGGGATTGGGGATTTGGGATTCGGGATTGGTCAAGGCAACAGCTCCCGCACGGGTGCGCAGCGCCCGGCTTCAACCAATCCCCAATCTCCAATCTCCAATCCCGGCTCCATCACCACCCCATGTTCATGAACCACAGCGCGGCGATCGCGTCGATGATGATCACCAGCGAGATCGTCTGCACCACGCTGGAGGTGGTGCGCTCGCCGACGGACTGGGCGGTGCCTTCCACGCGCAGCCCTTCCAGGCAGCCGATCAGGCCGATCACGATGGCGAAGATCGGCGCCTTGGACAGGCCCACCAGCATGTGCCGGATCTGGATGGTGTCGTGCATGCGCGCCAGGTACATCTGCGGCGGGATGCCCAGGTCGAAGGCGCCGACGGTGACGCCACCGGCCAGGCCGGCGATCATCGCCACGAAGGTCAGCAGCGGCAGCATCAGCAGCAGCGCCACCAGCCGCGGGATCACCAGCAGGTCCATCGGGTCCAGGCCCAGGGTCTGGATCGCGTCGACCTCTTCGCGCGCCTTCATCGCGCCGATCTGCGCGGTGAAGGCGCTGGCGGTGCGCCCGGCCAGCACGATCGCGGTCAGCAGCACCGCGAACTCGCGCAGGAAGGCGATGCTGACCAGCTCCACCACATAGATCTCGGCGCCGAAGTCGCGCAGGATGGTGGAGCCGAGGAAGGCGATCACCGCGCCGACCAGGTAGGACAGCAGCGCCACCAGTGGTACCGCGTCCAGGCCGACCTGCTCCATGTGGTGCACGGTGGCGGTCAGGCGGAACCGGCGCGGCGCGTGCAGCAGCCGCAGCAACTTGACCAGGGTCTCGCCAAGGAAGCCGACCAGGGCGACGATTTCCTTGCCGTTGCGGTGGACCGCGTAGCCCAGGCGCTCCAGCGCCGCGGCGAAGCCGTAGTCGCGCTTGCGCTTGGGGCGGTCGTCGGCCACGTCCTCGATGGTGGAGACCAGCGCGCGGTGATCCTGGCGGAAATCCAGCGCCTCGTGGGCGATGCCGTTGCGCGTGGCGTAGCGCATCAACTGCAGCACCCCGGCCGAATCCAGCTGGGCGATGCCGCTGGCGTCGATGCCGGTGGTGCCGGCCGGCATGCCGCGCAGCACTTCCGAGGAGGCCAGGGCCGTGGCCAGGGTCCAACTGCCGGTCAGCCGCACCCGCGAGGGGTCTCGGTCGTCCTGGCTGAGTTTGGGCGGTTGCGGTTCGATCATGGGGGCGTCCGGTGCGCGAGCATACCTGTTTCGCCCGTGTTGCAGATGTGGTGATCGCGACGGGTGGCCGGGCGCGGCGTTCGCGCCATACTAGCCGACATGCCCGCCGCTCCCACCGTCAGCCCCTCCGCCACCGCGACCTACGCGCAGCGCATCGCCTTCGTCTCCGACATCGCCGGGCGACTGCACACCTATGGCACCACCGCGCAGCGGCTGGAGGCGGCGGTGGTGGCACTGGCGCAGCAACTGGACCTGGACTGCGAACCCTGGTCCAACCCGACCGGGCTGATCCTCAGCTTCAGCGACCCGACCAAGGCGATCGGCTCCAGCGACATCACCCGCGTGGTGCGGCTGGCGCCGGGCGATAACGACCTGCACAAGCTCAGCGTCGCCGACCGCATCGCCGACGACGTGGCCAGTGGGCGCATGAGCGTGGCCCAGGGCCACACCGCGCTGCGCCAGTTGGACCAGCCGCCGGGACCGCGCTGGATCGCGATGCAGGTGCTCGGCTTCGGTCTGGCCGCGGCCGGCGTGGCCGGGCTGTGGCGCCTGCCGTGGCTGGACATCGCCACCGCCACCGCGATCGGCCTGCTGATCGGCGTGCTCACCCAGCTCACCGACAAGCGCCCGGCGACCAAGGAAGCCAACGACGCGCTGGCGGCGCTGCTGGCCGGTTTCGTCGCGACCCTGGTGGCCAGTTTCGTCGCGCCGCTGAATCTCAATACGGTGATCATCGCCTCGCTGGTGGTGCTGCTGCCGGGTATGGCGCTGACCAATGCGGTCAACGAACTGACCAGCCAGCACTGGGTTTCGGGCACGGCGCGCTTCGCTGGTGCGGTCACCACCATCGTCAAGCTGACCGTCGGCGCGGTGATCGCGGTGACCCTGGCGCAACTGCTCGGCCTGGAGCCGATGGTGCGCGCGTCGCGGCCGCAACACGGCTGGGTGGAATGGGCCTCGCTGCTGGTGGCCGCCTACGCGTTCGCGCTGCTGTTCAAGGCCAGCGGTCGCGATTATCCGTTCGTGATGGCCGCTTCGGTGGCCGGCTATACGATCGCGCGCTTCGCCGGCGACGCCTGGGGCAGCCCGGTCGGCATCTTCCTGTCGGCGATGGTGCTGACCGCGGCCGGCAATCTGTTCGGGCGCATCGTGCAGCGGCCGGGGGCGCTGGTGCGGCTGCCGGGAATCATCATGCTGGTGCCCGGCAGCGCCAGCCTGCGCGGGTTGCTGACCCTGGTCCAGCAGCAGGACGTGCTCGGCGGACAATCGGCGCTGCTGACGGTGACCAATATCGTGATGGCGCTGGTTGCCGGCCTGTTGTTCGGCAATCTTCTGGTGCCGGCGCGCAAGAATCTTTGAATCCGGTAATAAAAAACGCCGGCATGCGCCGGCGTTTTTCGTCGGTATTTCCGTTGCCGGATCAGGCTTTCGGCGCGGTGCTCTTGCTGGCCTTCTTGGCGACGCGCTTGACCGCCTTCTTGGCGGTTTTCTTGGCCGGTGCGGCGGACTTGGCAGCGCCACCGGCGATCAGGAAATCCTCGACCTTCTTGCCCTTGGCGACCAGGTCGGCCAGCCAGCGCGGCTGCTTGCCGCGGCCGGTCCAGGTTTCGGCGGCATTGGCGGGATTGCGGTATTTCGGCGGTACCTTGCCCAGTTTGCGGCCCGGCTTCGGGCCCGGCTTGCCGGCCTTGCGGCCGCGTGCGGCGGGAGCGCCGCCGAAGACTTCCTCGATGCTGTAGCCGTGGCTCTTGGCCAGACGGGTCAACTGGGTGCGGACCTTGGCGATGGGAGTGCGCTTGGCGACGATGGACTGCTGCTTCTTGGCGGTCTTGATGAGGGCGCCCAATTGCTTGGCCGACAGGCCGCTGAGATCGATGGTCATCTTTACTCCGGAAAATGGGTGGTGGCCTTCCGCCATTCCCTGGCAGCGCAGAATCATAATGATGCCGAATCAGCTTGACAAATATCCGGCTTATTCGCGTCCGGGTATCTGCGAACGCAATCCCCTGGAATATGTCCTTATGGATTCATGCCGGACGTATTCAATTGCGGCGATACTCTGTCGGTTTCGCCCATGTGGCGTGATGGTGGCGTAAAGAAAAAGGGCCGGGATATCGTCCCGGCCCTTTGGTCATGCCTGCAATCGGGCCAGCAAGGTGGCACGATCGAGGTGTTCGGCATCGCCGCCGCTGCGCGCGCGATATTCGAAGGTGCCGGCGGCCAAGCCCCGTTCCGAGACCACCACCCGGTGCGGCACGCCGATCAGTTCGATATCGGCGAACATCGCGCCGGGGCGCAGGCCGCGGTCGTCCAGCACCGCGTCCAGCCCGGCCTGCTGCAGTTCCGCCAGCAACGCTTCGCCGGCGGCGTCCACCGCCGCGTCGCGCTTGGGATTGATCACGCACACCGCCACCGTCCACGGCGCCATCGGCTGCGGCCAGCGGATGCCGACGTCGTCGTGGTTCTGCTCGATCGCCGCGGCGACGATGCGGGAAATGCCGATGCCGTAGCAGCCCATCGCCAGCGTCACGGTCTTGCCGTTCTCGTCCACCACGGTGGCGTCCAGCGCCTGCGCATACTGGCGGCCGAGCTGGAACACATGGCCGACCTCGATGCCGCGCGCCAGGCGGATCTCGCCGCCGTCGTGGGCGCGTTCGCCTTCGACCACGTTGCGCAGGTCGGCGACGGCGTCCGGTTCCGGCAGGTCGCGGCCCCAGTTGACCCCGGCCAGGTGGAAGCCGGACTCGTTGGCGCCGACCACGAAGTCGGCCAGCGCCGCCACGTCGCGGTCGGCGACCACGCGGATCGGCTGGCGCGGGCTCAGCGGGCCGAGGAAGCCCGGTTCGCTGCCCAGGTGCGCGCGGATCTCGGCCTCGTTGGCCATGCGGTAACCGGCCAGGCCGGCGACCTTGCCCAGCTTGATCTCGTTGATCGTGTGATCGCCGCGCACCAGCGCCAGCACGAAGGTCTCGCCGGCCATCACCGCCACCGACTTGACCGTGCGCTGCAGCGGGATGCCGAGCAGCTCGGCTACCGCCTCGCAGGTCTTCTGGGTGGGCGTGGCGACCTTGCGCAGGTCCTCGCCTGCCGCCGCGCGCGGCGCCGGCGCTGCGGCGATCGCCGCCTCGACGTTGGCCGCGTAGTCCGAGCCGGTGGAGAACGCCAGCGAATCCTCGCCGGAGGCGGCCAGCACGTGGAATTCCTGCGAGGCGTCGCCGCCGATGTCGCCCGAATCGGCCTGCACCGCGCGGAACTGCAGGCCCAGGCGGGTGAAGATGCGGGTGTAGGCCGCCTTCATGTTCTCGTATTCGCGTGCCAGGTCCTCGTCGCTGAGGTGGAACGAATAGGCGTCCTTCATCAGGAACTCGCGCGCACGCATCACCCCGAAGCGCGGGCGGATCTCGTCGCGGAACTTGGTCTGGATCTGGTAGAAGTTGACCGGCAGCTGCTTGTAGCTGCTCAGCTCCTGCCGCGCGAAATCGGCGGCGGCCTCTTCGGCGGTTGGGCTGTAGCAGTAGTCCTGTTCCTTGCGGTCCTGCATGCGCAGCATCAGCCCGCCGAACTTGCTCCAGCGTCCGGTGGCATCCCACAGCTCGCGCGGCTGGATGGTCGGGAACAGCACTTCCACCGCGCCGGCGCGGTTCATTTCCTCGCGCACCACGGTTTCCACCTTGCGCAGCACGCGCAGGCCCAGCGGCGACCAGGTGTACAGGCCGGAGGCGAGCTTGCGGATCATGCCCGCGCGCAGCATCAGCTGGTGGCTGACCAGTTCGGCGTCGGCCGGGGTTTCCTTGGTGGTGTGCAGGTGGAACTGGGAAAGGCGCATCGAGGGGCTTCGCAGACGGCGGGTCGCCCATTTTGCCAGTCATTGCCGGCGCTGCGGGCATCGCCCGCGGCCGGCCCGGCGCGTTCGGGGTGCGTGCGGGTTACCTGGCGGGTGCGGCCGCCGGGGTGCAGTAGGCCTTGATCGCGGCCTCGGCCAGGGCCTTCTGCGAGGCGCGCTGGGATTCGTCCAGTTCCCCGTCCGGCTTGCCGTCGCCATCGCTGTCGGTGGTGATCTTGCCGGGCTTGTTGAGGATGTCCAGGTTCTTGCGCGCGGTCAGGCACTGGCCGTTCTCGGCCGGGGCCGCCGCGGGCGTCTCGGCCGGGGCGTCGCCGCGGGTGTCGACCTTGCGGACCTGGTACTTGCCGCCGGCGGGCGGGGTCTCGGCATAGTGGGTGACGCCCTGCGCGTCCTTCCATTGGTACAGGGTGGTGGCGCCGAGCATGCCGCTGACGGCGAGCAGGGGCAGGCAGCAAAGCCGGGGCAGGACGCGCATCTCGGTCTCCAGGGCGCGGCGGGAGCGCCGATTGCAGCACCCGCCGACGGGCCTGGCAAGTCGATTAGACTGACGGGATGGACCCATCCCGACCGCCCCCCCGTTCGCGCACCATCTACCTGCTGCCGAACCTGTTCACCACCGCCGGCCTGTTCTCCGGTTTCTACGCCATCATCGCCGCCGCCAACGGCCAGTTCGTGCACGCCAGCGTGGCGGTGTTCGTGGCCGCGGTGATGGACGGGCTGGACGGGCGCGTGGCGCGGCTGACCGGCACCAGCAGCGAATTCGGCGTGCAGTACGACTCGCTGGCCGACCTGGTCAGCTTCGGCATGGCGCCGGCGCTGGTGATGTACCACTGGTCGCTGTCGGCGCTGAAGTTCGACGGCAGCATGCTGGGCCGGGTCGGCTGGTCGGCGGCGTTCCTGTACGCGGCCTGCGCCGCGCTACGCCTGGCCCGCTTCAATACCCAGGTCGGCACGGTCGACAAGCGCTGGTTCGTGGGCCTGGCCAGCCCGGCCGCGGCCGGGCTGATGATGGCCTTCGTCTGGTCCTTCGCCGATGGCTCGCTGGGCTGGGACGGCGAACAGCTGCGCTACGTGGCCCTGGGCCTGACCGTGACCGCGGCGCTGCTGATGGTCAGCCGCATCCGCTTCTGGAGCTTCAAGGGCAGCGGCGAGAAGGGCCCGCGTACCGACCGGGTGCCGTTCCTGATGCTGGTGCTGGCGCCGATCGTGCTGGCGGTGCTGGTCATCGACCTGGCGCGGGCGCTGCTGGCGATCGGCGTGCTGTACGCGCTGTCCGGGCCGTGCCTGTGGCTGTGGCGGCGCTGGCGAAGGGTGCCGGACACGGCATGAGCGAGCACGCGTCCGGACATGCGCCGTTGTGGTCGGCCGAGCAGGTCGGCTGGCTGCAGGCGCTCGGCCACACCGTCTACGTGGACGCCGCGGCCGTGGTCGAGCCCGAGCCCGCCGCGTCGCCGGCGATCGAGCCGGCGGCGCCGGTGCAGCGCGCGCCATCGGCATCGGCGCCGCCACGTGGCGGCCACGCCGCCGACATGCCGGCCGGCGACGCACCGGAGCGGCGGCGGGCATCCGCGCCACCGGCGCCGACGGTGCAGCCGGACGCGGTGCGAGCGGCGCCCGCGGCAGGGGCGCGCCGGGTCGGGCTGCGCCTGCCCGACCGCCTGCAGATCGCCCTGCTGCGCGCCTCCGGCCTCAATCCCAACGATCCGGCCACGCAGGCGCTGATGGCGACCTGGCCGCTGGACGAACTGCGTGGCAATGCCGCGGCCAAGCGCGCGCTGTGGCCGCAGCTGCGCGCGCTGCGCAAGCGGGTGCCGCGATGAGCGCGCTCGGCTCGGCACCGGCGCCGACGGCCACGCTGCGTGCCTTGCGCGAGGCCGATCTGGACGCGGTGATGGAGATCGAGCGCCGCGCCTATCCGTTCCCCTGGACCCGCGGCATCTTCCGCGACTGCCTGCAGGCCGGCTATCCGGGCTGGGTGCTGGTGGAGGAGGGCACGATCGTCGGCTACGGGGTGATCAGCGTCGCCGCCGACGAGGCGCACATCCTCAACGTCTGCGTGGCGCCGGAGCGGCAGTCGCGCGGCTACGGCCGACTGCTGCTGCGCGCGCTGATCAAGTACGGCGTCGACCTCGGTGCGCGCCGGGTGTTCCTGGAAGTGCGCCCGTCCAATCCCAACGCGATCGCCCTGTACCACAGCGAAGGCTTCAACGAGATCGGCCGGCGCCCGCGCTACTACCCGGCCGCGAACGGTCGCGAGGACGCGCTGGTGATGGCGATCGAGCTGTTCTTCGATGGCATGTCCTGAGATCCCTGCGCGTCCGCCGCGGGCGACGTAGGGTCCTTCGTGCGCTGCTGTCGCTTGTGTGCGGACAGCGTCGGCGCACGCGGCCGATGAGGGGATGGTGGATGGTGCTGGCCTGTGCCCGGGCGGCGCAACGGCACTGCGCCGCGCGCCACACCACATGAGCTGAGCGATCCCGCTGCAGGCGGTCGGCGGTGGTGCCGGCAGCGTGTTCGCTGCGGTGATCGGGCCTGCGTGCCGCGCGCCGCTGGGCAAGGCCCGGCGCGCGCCCAATCGCCTTGGCGGCTTTTTCCGGTGTTTTTGCGCGGTTGCAGGCGAACCGCGCAATGTCGCTCACTGTCGGTGGGACAGCGTTGTTGTCCCGCAGCGATGGCGTCGCGGCGCACTGTCGCGCGCGGTCGATTCGTTCGATGCGGCTCACATATCGTGCGGTTGGATCGTGCGTTTCTCCATCGTCTCTTTACACGGGCTACGCGCTCCCTACAGTGCGCGCCTCTTCGGCGCCTGCCTCCCACGAAGGCATGACCCGCAGTGTCCGAGGGGACAGCGATCGCGCAGGCGTCGCCGTGCATGCCGCTTTGGCGGAGCGCGCGCGCCTGCGTCCAAACCACGCATGCTCACGAGGTTTCCAGGATGACCACGCAGTCCCGCATCGCTCCATCGCCGCGCTCGCCGCTGCGCACGTTCGGCCTGGCCCTGTGCCTGGCCGGCATCGCTGGCGCCGCCCAGGCCGACGCCAGCCTGGAGGTCGCCAGCACCGGCTGGGCCACGCAGAACGGCGGCACCAAGGGCGGTTCCAAGGCCGCCGCGGCCGACGTCTACAGCGTCAGCACGGCGGCGCAGCTGAAGGCTGCGCTGAAGGCCAGCGCCGGCAGCAATGGCCGCATCATCAAGGTCAACGGCATCATCGACATCAGCGAAGGCACGCCGTACAGCACCACCGCGGACATGAAGAGCCGCGCACGCCTGGACATCCCGACCAAGACCACGCTGATCGGCGTGGGCAGCAACGCCGAGATCCGCGAGGGCTACTTCTACGTCAAGGCCAACGACGTGATCGTGCGCAACCTGACCATCGAGAACCCGTGGGATCCGCAGCCGGTGTGGGATCCGGACGACGGCAGCGCCGGCAACTGGAATTCCGAATACGACGGCATGACCATCGAGGGCGCCAGCAACGTGTGGGTAGACCATGTGACCTTCACCGACGGCCGCCGCACCGACGACCAGAACGGCACCGCCAACGGCCGGCCCAAGCAGCACCACGACGGCGCGCTGGACATCAAGAAGGGCGCCAACTACGTCACCGTGTCCTACTCGGCGTTCAAGTCGCACGAGAAGAACAACCTGATCGGCTCCAGCGACAGCGCCTCCAGCACCGACAGCGGCAAGCTCAAGGTGACCATCCACAACACCCTGTTCGAGAACATCTCCGCGCGCGCGCCGCGTGTGCGCTTCGGCCAGGTGCACCTGTACAACAACTACCACGTGGGCAGCACCAGCCACGCGGTGTATCCGTTCTCCTACGCGCACGGCGTCGGAAAGGAGTCGAAGATCTTCTCCGAGAACAACGTCTTCGACATCAGTGGTGTGAGCAGCTGCGACAAGATCGCGGCCGACTACGGCGGCAGCGTCTACCGCGATTTCGGCTCGTTGCTCAACGGCAAGGCGCTGACCTGCTCCTGGAACAACAGCATCGGCTGGACCCCGCCGTACACCTACTCGCTGCTGCCGGCGAACAAGGTGGCCGCCGACGTCAAGGCCAAGGCCGGCGCCGGCAAGCTCTGAAGGATCGCTGCGCCGCCGCCTGGAAGACCGGGCGGCGGTGTGGTGGTGCGGCAATTTCGGCAGCGCGTCGTAGGAGCGGCTTCAGCCGCGACCGGGCGTTCCCATGAAAACCAGGTCGCGGCTGAAGCCGCTCCTACGGTGGCGTGATCGCGCTGCTCCTACAGCTTGGCGCGCTGCGCGCGCAGGCCGTCGAGCTGCGCGCTCCAGTCGACCAGGCGCTGGCGTTCCTGCTCGACCACCGCGGCCGGCACCTTGTCGGTGAACTTGCCCAGCTTGGCCTCGCTCTTGTCCTTCTCGGACGCGACGCGGGCGATCTCCTTGTCCAGGCGCAGGCGTTCGGCATCCAGGTCGACCAGCCCTTCCAGCGGCACCAGCAGCTTCAGCTCGCCGACGATCGCGGTGGCCGCGGCCGGCGACGCGGCACCATCCTGCAGCCACTCAATATCGTCGAGCTTGAGTAGGAAGCGCAGCTGCGGCGTGAACCGTTCTACGCGGGCACGGTCTTGCGTCCAGTAAGAGGGAGCGGACTTTTCGGAAACCACCGTGGGGTTATCAATCTGCGCACGATCCTGTGCCTGGCCGCCCTGCAGCAGCAGCGGCACCTGCCGCGACGGCGCCACCTGCAATTCGCTGCGCACGCGGCGCAGCGCCGACACCATCGCCTTCAGCCATTCCACGTCGGCCGCGGCGCCGGCGTAGGCGGCCACGTCCATCGCCGCCGCGTCCGGGTACGGCTGCAGCGAGATGGTCGGCGCGGCGATGCCCAGGCGCGGCGCCACCTGCTGCCACAGTTCCTCGGTGACGAACGGGGTCAGCGGGTGCAGCAGGCGCAGCAGGGTCTCCAGCACGTGCAGCAGGGTGTGGCGGGTGCTGTCGGCGGCGGCCGCGTCGTCGCCGCTCAGCGCCGGCTTGGCCAGTTCCAGGAACCAGTCGCAGAACTCGTTCCAGGCGAACTCGTACAGGCATTGCGCGAGCAGGTCGAAGCGGTATGCGGCGAACTGCGCCTGCGCCTCGGCCGTGACCGCCTGCAACCGCAGCAGGATCCACTTCTCGGCATCGGTGACCGGTGCAAGCGAGGCGGAACTGGCATTCGAAGCGGTGTCCGCGTGGTTCGCCACCTGGGCGCGTGGCGACGCGTTCGTGATGGTCGCCGCGTCCACATCTTCCTGGCGCGTGTTCATGAGCACGAAGCGGCTGGCGTTCCACAACTTGTTGCAGAAGTTCTTGTAGCCCTCGGCGCGGCCAAGGTCGAACTTGATGTCGCGGCCGTGGCCGGCCAGCGCGGCGATGGTGAAACGCAGCGCGTCGGCGCCGTGGGCGATGATGCCGTCGGGGAATTCCTTGCGCGTGGCCTTCTCGATCTTCTCGGCCATGCGCGGCTGCATCAGCCCGGTGGTGCGCTTGGCGACCAGGTCCTCGATGCTGATGCCGTCGATGATGTCCAGCGGATCGAGCACGTTGCCCTTGGACTTGGACATCTTCTGCCCGTCCTTGTCGCGGATCAGGCCGGTGATGTAGACGTCGCGGAACGGCACCTTGCCGGTGAAGCTGTCGGTGGCCATGATCATGCGCGCCACCCAGAAGAAGATGATGTCGAAGCCGGTGACCAGCACGCTCGACGGCAGGTAGCGGTCGAAGCCGCGCTCGGCCATCGCCTGCGGATCCGGCCAGCCCATGGTCGCGAACGGCCACAGCTGCGAGGAGAACCAGGTCTCCAGCACATCACTGTCCTGGTGCAGCGCGACGTCGGCGCCGAGGCCGCCCTTGGCGCGCGCGTCCGCCTCGTCGCGGCCAACGTAGCAATTGCCGGCGTCGTCGAACCAGGCTGGAATGCGATGGCCCCACCACAGCTGGCGGCTGATGCACCAGTCCTGGATGTTCTCCATCCAGTGGCGATAGGTGTTGATCCAGTTCGGCGGCACGAACTGGATCTGCCCGGACTCGACCAGCTCCAGGCCGCGCTTGGCCAGCGCGTCCATCTTCACGAACCACTGGTCGGTCAGATACGGCTCGATCACCTGGCCGGTGCGGTCGCCGCGCGGCACCTGCAGCTTGTGCGGCTTGGTCTCGACCAGGATGCCGAGGTCTTCCAGATCGGCCAGCACCGCCTTGCGTGCCTCGAAGCGGTCCAGGTTCCAGTACTTTTCTGGAATTCCAAGATCAAAAGGCAAGGCATCTCGTTCTTGGGTCAAGATCGGGCTGCGCGGATTTTCGCTATCGCGGCGTTGGCGATAACTGGAAATTCCAATGATTTTGGCTTCCGGGGTCAGGATGTTGATCATCGGCAACCCATGCCGCACGCCGACTTGGTAGTCGTTGAAGTCGTGCGCCGGGGTGACCTTGACCACGCCGGTGCCGAACGCGCGATCGACGTAGTCGTCGCCGATCACCGGCACGCGGCGGCCGGTCAGCGGCAGCGTCACCGTCTTGCCGATCAGGTGCGCATAGCGCGCGTCCTCCGGGTGCACCATCACCGCGGTATCGCCGAGCAGGGTTTCCGGGCGGGTGGTGGCGACCACCAGGTAGTCGCGGGTCTCGCGCAGGGTCTCGTTGCCGTCGGCGTCGTGCTCGACGTGTTCGTAGCTGGCGCCGTCGTCCAGTTTGTAGGCGATCGACCACAGGAAGCCGTCTTCCTCGACGTTCTCCACTTCCAGGTCGGAGATCGCGGTCTTCAGCACCGGGTCCCAGTTGACCAGGCGCTGGCCGCGGTAGATCAGGCCCTGTTCGTGCCAGCGCACGAAGGCCTCGACCACCGCCGCCGACGGCTGCGGATCCATGGTGAAGGTGCTGCGCGACCAGTCGGCGGAGGTGCCGAGGCGGCGCATCTGCCGCTCGATGGTGTCGCCGGAGTGCTGCTTCCACTCCCAGACCTTGGCGATGAAGCCGTCGCGGCCCAGCGAATCGCGGGTCTCGCCCTTGCCTTCCAGGGTCAGGTTGCGTGACACCACCATCTCGGTGGCGATGCCGGCATGGTCGCTGCCGACCTGCCACAGCGTGTCGAAGCCGCGCATGCGGTGGTAGCGCACCAGCGCATCCATCAGCGTCTGCTGGAAGGCGTGGCCCATGTGCAGCGTGCCGGTTACGTTCGGCGGCGGCAGCAGCACCGTGTACGGCGTGCCCTGCCCGGACGGCGCGAAGTAACCGGACGCTTCCCATTGCGCGTACAGGCGCGATTCGAAGGACTTGGGGTCGTAGCTGGAGGCGAGGGTGGTCATGGAAAAGCCGGGATTGGGGATTGGTGATTCGGGATGTCTTGCCGTGCGGTGCCGATGAGGGAGCGGGGCAGGAATTCATCCGAATCCCCAATCCCCAATCCCGAATCCCGGCTCCTCACATATCGTGCTTGGTGACCGCGTAGCCCTGCGCCTTGTACTGCTTCCAGCGCTCGCGCAGCGGTTCGCGCGCGGATGGGTCGGCCGGGACCACTTCCAGGACGCGCTCGCAGGCGCCGAGGTAGGGCGCATCGCGCAGGTTGATCACCAGCGGGCGCTCCGGCGCGTCGACGCCGGGCGGCACGATCAGCACCTGCGCCTCTTCTTCGTCGGCATCGGCGTCGGCGATCTGGTGCGGGATGTAGGCGTCGGCATCGAACGCCCACAGCAGTTCGTCCAGCTCCTCGGCCTGGGCCATGTCGCGCGCCAGCACCAGGGTCCATAGGTTGGCGTCGTTGGCCTTGCGCGCCAGCTCGCACACCAGCCGCAGCGGTTCGTTGAGGAACCGCGGCTTGGCGATCAGATAGAAGTCGGCGCGCATCAGAGCGGGGATTCGTTATTGGGGATTGGGGATTGGCAACCGCGGATCATGGTCGCCTGCTGGGGCAGGGGACACGCGAAGGAAACGCGGAGGCGCTTTTCACGAATCCCCAATCCCGACTCCCCAATCACGCCGCGCCGCCCGCGGCGCGGTCCAGCAACCACTGCGACAGCAAGCCCACCGGGCGGCCGGTGGCCATGCCGCGCTTGCCTTCGTCGCTGGCCACGCCGGCGATGTCCAGGTGCGCCCAGCGCTGGCCTTCGGTGAAGCGCGACAGGAAGCAGCCGGCGGTGATCGCGCCGGCCCAGCGGCCGCCGATGTTGTAGACGTCGGCGAAGCTGGAATCCAGCAGGCCCTGGTACTCGTCCCACAGCGGCAGGCGCCAGGCGCGGTCGAACACGTGCTCGCCGGCGGCCAGCAGTTCGGCGGCCAGGTCGTCGTGCTTGCTCATCAGGCCGGCGGTCTGGTGGCCGAGGGCGACCATGCAGGCGCCGGTGAGGGTGGCCACGTCGATCAGCGCCGCCGGCTTGAAGCGCTCGGCGTAGGTCAGCGCGTCGCACAGGATCAGGCGGCCCTCGGCGTCGGTGTTGCCGACCTCGATGGTCTTGCCGGACATGCTGGTGATCACGTCCGACGGGCGGTAGGCATTGCCGTCGATGGCGTTCTCCACCGCCGGCACCACCACCACCAGGTTCAGCGGCAGGCGCGCAGTGGCCGCGGCGACGAAGGTGCCGATGACGTTGGCGCCGCCGCACATGTCGTACTTCATCTCCTCGATGCCGCCCTGCGTCTTCAGGTTGACGCCGCCGGTGTCGAAGGTGATGCCCTTGCCGACCAGCACGTAGGGCTGGGCATCGCCGCCGCCGTTCCACTTCAGCACCAGCAACCGCGGCCGGTTGGCCGAGCCGCGCGCCACCGCCAGCAGCGAGCCCATGCCCAGCTCCTGCATCTGCGTCTCGTCGAGGATCTCGGCCTCGGCGCCGTCCACGCCCTGGGCGAAGGCGGCGGCGGTCTCGGCCAGGTAGGCCGGGGTGCACAGGTTCGGCGGCAGGTTGCCCAGTTCGCGGGCGAATTTCACGCCGGCGGCGATCGCCTCGCCCTGGGCCAGCGCGGTGGCGTCGTCGCCGTGCACGGCCAACTGCGCCAGGCCGCTGTCGTCGGGCTTCTTCTTGCCGAGGGTGGCGGTGTAGCGGTAGCAGGCGTGGTCGCTGGCGATCACCGCCTGGCGGATCGCCCAGGCCTGGTCGCGACCTTTGACCTCCAGCTCGCTCAGGGTCAGCAGCGCGCTGGTCGCCGGCCCGCTCTTGAGGGCGCGCGCGGCGTCGCCGACCGCCTTCAGGTATTGCGGCACGCCGAACTTGGCGGCGTCGCCCAGGCCCACCGCGAGCACGCGCGGCGCCTTCACGCCGGGCAGGTCGTGGAGCAGGGCGGTGGCGCCGGTCTTGCCGCTGACGTCGCCGCGTTCGGCAAGCGCGGTCAGGCGTCCGCCGCTGGCCGCGTCCAGGGCCTGGGCGGCCGGGGACAGGCGCTTGTCGGCGAACACGCCGACGACGATGCAGTCGAACGCCGCGGTGGCCGGGGCGTCGTGGTTCAGGGTGAATTCCAGGGCCATTGATCAGATTCCGTTGGCAAATCCGTACAATCGCGACTCTTTACCCCCAGTCGGATAGGCTGGGTCCGCCGCGAACGAATCCGAGAGTTTAAATCAACCCACCCCCATGCCGAAGCTCGATCGATACCTGCTGCGCGATTTCGTCCAGAGCTTCTCGGCCACCCTGATCGTGCTGCTGGTGGTCAGCGTCGGTGGTGTGCTGGTGGACATCCTGGGCAACATCGCCGATGGCCGCATCCCGGCCAAGTTGTTGTTTTCACAGCTGGGCCTGCAGTTCGTGGTGTACCTGCCGCTGATTCTGCCGCTGGCGCTGATGCTGGGCCTGCTGCTGGCGCTGGCGCGGCTGTACCGGGATTCGGAAATGGCGGTGATCACCGCCATCGGCGTGGGCCCGCGGCGCCTGCTGCGGCCGATCCTGATGCTGGTGATCCCGGTGGTGACCCTGGTTGGCATGTGCTCGCTGTGGCTGGGCCCCTGGGCCGACCGCACCTCCGACCGGCTGATCGACGAGGCCAACCATAGCCTGCTGATGGCCGGGCTGGAGGCCGGGCGCTTCACCCCGCTGTCCGACGGCGGCATCGTCTACATCAGCACCCTGTCCGGGGACGGCACCAAGCTCAGCAAGGTGTTCATGCAGCGGCAGAAGGACGGCCGCCTGGACGTGGTCACCGCGCAGCGCGGCGCCATGTTCTTCGAGGGCAAGGCCGACCGCTACCTGCGCCTGGAGGACGGCTACCGGGTCGAGGGGCCGCTGGCCGGCGACGGGCTGGACTACCGGATGATGCGCTTCGTCAGCAACGACGTGGCGTTGCCGGACCGTGACGCCGCGCGCAAGGACGACGATCCGGAGCTGCTGCCCACCGCCAAGCTGATTGGCGATCCGCGGCCGCAGGCCAACGCGCAGTTGCATGCGCGCCTGGCGCCGCCGCTGCTGGCGCTGGCCTTCGCCCTGCTGACCCTGCCGCTGTCGCGCAGCTCGCCGCGACAGCAGCGCTATGGCCGGATCATGCTGGCGTTCCTGGCCTACCTGGTCGGCACCAACCTGATGTTCCTCGGCACGCAGTGGCTGAGCACCGAGAAGCTGCCGCGCGCGCTCGGCCTGTGGTGGCTGACCCTGCCGCTGCTGGCGTTGTCGGTGTGGATGTACCTGCGCGATGGCCGGCTGTCGCGGCCGCGGAGGCAGCCGGCATGAGGCTGCGTCCGAACCTGCACGATGTGTACGTGGGCCGCGCCGTGCTCGGCACGGTGCTGCTGACCTGGGCGGTGCTGCTGGGCCTGGACGTGATCATGGCCCTGTCCAACGAGTTTAAGACGATCGGCACTGGCAGCTACAGCCTGGGCCATGCGGCCGCGTTCGTGGCCTACACGGTGCCGCGCCGCGCCTACACCCTGTTCCCCACCGGCGCGGTGATCGGCGTGCTGATGGGCCTGGGCCAGCTCGCCGCCACCTCCGAGCTGACCGCGCTGCGCGCGCTGGGCCTGTCGCGGCGCCGGCTGAGCCTGGCCGCGGCGGCGACCATGGCGGTGCTGACCGTGGCCATGGTGGTCAACGGCGAGACCCTGGCGCCGTGGGCGCAGAACCAGGCCGATGCGATCAAGGCCAACGCCAAGTACAACGGCGACATGAGCATGGCCCGCTACTCCGGGCTGTGGGCGCGCGAGGGCAACACCTTCCTCAACGCGCAGGCCGGCGAAGAGCACCTGGAAGACGACGGCGGCACCTGGCTGGAATTGCGCGACGTGCGCCTGTACACGCTGGACGAGAACGGCCGGCTGGCCTCGCTGACCCATGCCGCCATCGCCGAGCACCGGCACAGCGGCTGGACCCTCAAGCAGGCCTACCGCGACACCTTCGCCGAGCGCTCGGTGCAGCGCGAGAAGTTCGACAGCCTGCCGTGGCAATCGCGGCTGGATGCGGCGGCGCTGGCCTCGGGCCTGGCCAAGCCGCGCAACCTGTCGGCGCGCGACCTGCACACCAGCATCGAGTACCGCCGCCGCAACGGCCTGGACGCGCGCGACTACGAGGACCAGTACTGGAGCCGCTGGTTCTATCCGTTGAACGTGCTGGCGCTGTGCTTCGCCGCGATCCCGTTCGCGTTCGGCGCGCTGCGCAGCGGCGGCATGGGCAAGCGCCTGTTCCTGGGCATCCTGTTCGCCCTGGTGTTCTGGCTGCTGCAGCTGTTCTTCGGACGCATGGCCGGCGCGCTGAAGTTCGACTACCGCATCGCCTACGCCTTGCCGCCGCTGGTGATGCTCACTGTGTCCTGGTTGCTGTTCCGCAAACGCAGCAGTTAGTCATGCGCCGGCGCGGCCTGCTCGGCTTCGGTCTGTGCATGCTGTACGCGGCGCTGGTGGCGTCATGCGTGTGGATGGCGCTTGGCGCCGATGAAAAGGGTCGCTTCGTATTTTTGCAGTTGCCGTTGACACCGCAGATGCTGGCATTGGAAGCGTTGGGCGTGGACCACGCGCTGCACGGACTGTCCTGGGTTGCCAGCTATCTGTTGCTGGTACCGCCGTTTCTGTTGCTGCTGTACTTGATGGGATGTGCGCTGCAAGCGCTGGGGCAGTGCACGATCATGCGCCTGGTGCATGCCGTGCGCGGCTCGGCGGCGAAGCAATCCCGAGGTCGTTTGCAGCCTTGATCCAATAAGGCAAGAGCGGTTGTGCCGCCGCGCGCCCATGTCCTGCGGTCAGGGCTTTGCTTTCGGCAATCGTGTCAGATAGGTGCCGCTGGCCCTGTCGTGCCAGGTCAACCGTTCGCGATCAAAAAGCGCCCACCAGAACCCCAGCCCGCCCAGCAGCAACGACACGCTGCCCACCAGATAGCGCCGCCACAGCGCGCCCCAGCTCGGCGTGGTGCCGTCGGCGCCGTGCAGGCGCAGCCGCCACGGGCGCATCCCCAGGGTCTGGCCGCCGCGGCGCCAGCTCAGCGTGGCGTACAGCCCGGCCACCGCCCAGCAGCACAGCCACAGCAGCCACTGCAGGGCGCTGAAGGGCGCGATGTTCTCGCGCGGGGCATGGCCCTCCAGGGTGTAGCCGAGGGTGAACAGCGCCGAGACCGCGAACCACAGCGCCAGCACCGGCCAGGCGTCGTAGAACAGTGCCAGCAGCCGCCACAGCAGCAGCGCGCGCGGACGGGGGACGGAAGCGGGAGGCGATGCGCTCATCGGCACAGCTTAGAGCCAGCCGCGCGCTTTGCGGTGGACGGGATGCGCCGCAGTCGAACTGCTCACGCATGCCATCCCGGTGCGCTGCCCGGGCACGTCGACCTTGCGCCCCCAGGCAAAGCGGCTAGGCTTTTCCAATCCCCAATCCCCAATCCCCAATCCCCAATCCCCAATCCCCAATCCCCAATCCCCAATCCCCAATCCCGCCCAGCATGCCCTCCCTGCATTCCCCCGCCGAGCGCCGCCAGCAGACGCAACGGCTCGCGCCGCTGCGCGAGGCCGATGCGGTCGCGATCCAGCAGTTCCTGGATGCTGCCTGGGCCGAGCAGGGCTTGGCGCGGCAGAGCCTGGACAGCTACCGCCGCGACCTGGAGGGTTTCGCGCGCTGGCGCGACGGCGCGGGCGGTGGCCTGGCCGGCGCCGATCGGCAGGCGCTGTTCGACTACCTGGCCTGGCGCACCGAACTGGGCTATTCGCCGCGCAGCAATGCGCGCTGGCTGTCGTCGCTGCGCGCGTTCTTCGCGCTGCGCGTGCGCCGCGGCGAGCGCAGCGACGACCCGACCGCGCTGCTGGAACCGCCACGGCTGCCGCGTTCGCTGCCCAAGGCGCTGGCCGAGAGCCAGGTCGATGCGTTGCTGGCGGCGCCGGACGCGACCGCGCCGGCCGGGCTGCGCGACCGCGCCATGCTTGAGTTGATGTATGCCGCCGGCCTGCGCGTCAGTGAGTTGGTGAATCTGCCGGCCAATGCGGTGAACCTGCGCCAGGGCGTGCTGCGGGTCACCGGCAAGGGCAGCAAGGAGCGGCTGGTGCCGCTGGGCGAGGAATCGCAGCACTGGCTGCAGTGCTACCTGGACAGCGCGCGGCCGGCGCTGGCGGCCGGGCAGGCGGTGCCGGCCAGCGACGGCGTGGTGCCGCTGTTCATCGATGCCGCCCGGCGCGCGCTGACCCGCCAGCAGTTCTGGGGGCTGGTCAAGCGTTATGCCGCGGTGGCCGGGATCGACCCGGCGCGGATCAGTCCGCACGGCCTGCGTCACAGCTTCGCCACGCATCTGCTCAACCGCGGCGCCGACCTGCGCGCGCTGCAGATGCTGCTCGGCCACAGTTCGCTGTCCACCACCCAGATCTACACCCTGGTCGCGCGCGAGCACCTGCAGAGCCTGCACCGCAAGCATCATCCGCGCGGGTGAGCGCGGTCGCGGCGCGCGATGGCCGCTCAGCCTGTCTACATGGACCGCGGTGGGGGGTATGCGACAATCGGGCGATTCGCAGCCCTCATGGATCGCCAATGCTCCGTTTTGCTCTTTGCGCGCTGCTGGGCGCAGCTTCGCTCTCCGCCTGCGCACAGTCCACCTCCCCGGCGCCCGGCGCCGCCGCGGCCAAGGCCAGCCCCGCCGCCAGCGGCGCCCCGGGCGAGCAGCGCGTGCGTGCGGCGCTGCTGCAGCTGGACCCGAACTTCAAGCCCGACTACATCGGCGCCGCGCCGTTCCCCGGCTTCCGCGAGGTGGTGGTCGGCGGCCAGGTGCTGTACGTCTCCGACGACGGCCGCTACCTGTTCCAGGCGCAGCCGTTCGACATCCAGGAAAAGCAGTTCGCCTCCAGCGAGGGCCTGCTGAGCTACCGCCGCAAGCTGCTGGAATCGGCGCCGCGCGCCGACCGCATCGTGTTCGCCCCGGCCAATCCCAAGTACACCATCAGCGTGTTCACCGACATCGAATGCGGCTATTGCCGCAAGCTGCACAGCGAGATCGGCGAACTCAACAAGCAGGGCATCGCCGTGGAATACCTGGCGTTCCCGCGCATGGGCCTGGGCAGCCAGGACTACAAGGACATGGTCGCGGTGTGGTGCGCGGCGGACAAGAAGCAGGCGCTGACCGACGCCAAGGCCAGCGGCAAGGTGCCGAGCGCGGCCAACTGCAAGAACCCGGTGACCATGCAGTACAACCTGGGCCAGCGCCTGGGCGTCAACGGCACCCCGGCGATCTTCGCCCCGGACGGCACCCAGCTCGGCGGCTACCTGCCCCCGGCCAAGCTGCGCGAAGCCCTGGACCAGCGCGCGGCGGAAGCGACCAAGGCTGGCGGAAGCCGCTGAGCGGCCGGGAATGGGGAAACGGGAATCGGGAATGGGCGCGACTGCGCTCGTTTTTCCCCAGGCACGGCGTTTAACGCCGGTGTCTCCCCTTTGGGGCATCGGCGCGGTCTTTGCCGCTGCGTTATCGCGGGCGTCACACCGCATTTTGTGTCCAGAGCGCCATTGCAACGGGCGTCCAACCACCGGTACGTCCGCTTGCGCCGACCCCGCTCGGCGGCCGGCTGTGCCGATTCCCCATTCCCGAATCCCCATTCCCAGCTCTCCGCTACAATAGCCAGCCCGTTTCCTCACACGGTTCCCCGGACATGATCGTCCTCGAGGGCGCTTCCGCCCTTTCGCCGTTCCGTCGCGCTCGGCTCGAAACCCGCCTGCAGTCCCTGGTTCCCGGCGTGCGCATCGCCGGCGCCTGGCACGTCTACTTCATCGACGGCGAGAACGCCGCATCGCTGGACCTGGTCGCGGCGCGGCGCATCCTGCAGGCGCAGGACGCGCCGGCGCCGGCCGACGCGGGCACCTGCTCGCGCTACGTGGTGCCGCGGCTGGGCACGCGCTCGCCGTGGTCGAGCAAAGCCACCGAACTGGTGCGCGGCGCCGGGTTGGCGATCCGCCGGGTCGAGCGCGGCACCCGCCTGGACCTGGCCGGCTGGCCAGCGGCGGCGGCGGCCGACCAGGCTGCGCTGGCCAGGCTGCTGCACGATCCGATGACCCAGTCGCTGCTGGACAGCGCCGCGCAGGCGCAGGCGCTGTTCCAGGCGCCGGTGCGGGGCGAGGTCGAGCGCATCCCGCTGGACCAGTTGGAAGCGGCCAATGCGCGCCTGGGCCTGGCCCTGGCCCAGGACGAGATCGACTACCTGCGCCAGCGCTTCGGCGAGCTCGGCCGCGATCCGGCCGACGTGGAACTGATGATGTTCGCGCAGGCCAATTCCGAGCACTGCCGGCACAAGATCTTCAACGCCAGTTGGACCATCGACGGCAAGGAGCAGGACCGCTCGCTGTTCCGGATGATCAAGCACACCCACCAGCAGACGCCGCAGCACACGCTCAGCGCGTACAGCGACAACGCGGCGGTGGTGGAAGGGCATCCGGCCGCGCGCTACCGCCCGGATCCGGCCAGCGGCGAGTACCGCAGCGAGGCGGTGACGCCGTCGGCGTTCTGCATCAAGGTCGAGACCCACAACCACCCGACCGCGATCGCGCCGTTCCCGGGCGCCTCCACCGGCGCCGGCGGCGAGATCCGCGACGAGGGCGCCACCGGCCGCGGCGGCAAGCCCAAGGCCGGCCTGACCGGCTTCAGCGTCTCGCACCTGCGCATCCCCAGCCTGCCGCAGCCGTGGGAGGGCGCGCGTCCGCTCAACCCGCGCATGGCCCCGGCGCTGGAAATCATGCTGGACGGCCCGCTCGGCGGCGCCGCGTTCAACAACGAATTCGGCCGGCCCAACCTGCTCGGCTATTTCCGCAGCTTCGAGCTGCCGGAGACGCAGGATCTGACCCGCGCCTACGACAAGCCGATCATGCTGGCCGGCGGCCTGGGTGCGATCGACCGCGTGCAGGTGGAGAAGATCCCGCTGCAGCCCGGCGATGCGGTGATCGTGCTCGGCGGCCCGGCGATGCTGATCGGCCTGGGCGGCGGCGCGGCCAGTTCGGTGGCCTCCGGCGACAGCGCCGAGGACCTGGATTTCGCCAGCGTGCAGCGCGACAACCCGGAGATGGAGCGGCGCGTGCAGGAGGTCATCGACCGCTGCGTGGCGCTGGGCGCGGACAACCCGATCCGCTGGTTCCACGACGTCGGCGCCGGCGGCCTGTCCAATGCCATCCCCGAACTGCTGCACGACTCCGGCGTGGGCGGGATCATCGACCTGGACCGCGTGCCCAGCGACGACCCGTCGCTGTCGCCGATGCAGCTGTGGTGCAACGAATCGCAGGAACGCTACGTGCTCGGCGTGCCGCAGGCGCGCCTGGCCGAATTCGCCGCCCTGTGCGAGCGCGAGCGCTGTCCGTTTGCCGCGGTGGGTGTGGCGACCGCCGAGGAACGGCTCGTCGTGGGCTACGGTGTCCTCGGCGGTGGGAATGGAGAATCGGGAATCGGGAATGGTGAAAAGCAGGCAGACTCCGCTGTTGCCCATTCCCCATTCCCCACTCCCCATTCCCAGCATCCGATCGATTTGCCGATGGACGTGCTCTTCGGCAAGCCGCCGAAGATGCACCGCGACGCCCGCCAGCCGCCCGCACCGCGTTGGCCGGAGCTGGACACCGATGCGCTGGACCTGCGCGAGGCGGGGCTGCGCGTGTTGGCGCATCCGACCGTGGCGGCGAAGAGCTTCCTGGTCACCATCGGCGATCGCAGCGTCGGCGGCCTGACCGCGCGCGAGCAGATGATCGGCCCCTGGCAGCTGCCGCTGGCCGATTGCGCGATCACCCTGGCCGGCTTCGACACCCACGCCGGCGAAGCGATGGCGATCGGCGAGCGCACCCCGCTGGCCCTGCTCGACGCCGCCGCGGCCGCGCGGATGGCGGTGGGCGAAGCGATCACCAACCTGTGCGCGGCGCCGGTGCAGGCGCTGGACCAGGTCAAGCTGTCGGCGAACTGGATGGCCGCGGCCAACCACGACGGCGAGGACGCGCGCCTGTACGCCGCGGTCAAGGCGGTGGGCATGGAACTGTGCCCGCAGCTGGACCTGAGCATCCCGGTGGGCAAGGACTCGCTGTCGATGCAGGCGCAGTGGGGTGTTACGGCCGTGAATCGGGAATCGGGAATCGGGAATGGGGAAAAGCGCGATGCGTCCGCCGCCGATGCCGCCGCTTCTTCGATTCCCGATTCCCCATTCTCCAGTCCCGGCGCCACGCACAAAAGCGTCTCCCCCGTCTCCCTCATCGTCTCCGCGTTCGCGCCCGTCGCCGATGCGCGGGCGCAGCTGACGCCGTTGCTGGCGCGCGAGGCCGAGAGCGAGGTGTGGCTGATCGGGTTGGGCGGCGGCAAGCAGCGCCTGGGCGGTTCGGTGCTGGCGCAGGTGCATGGCGATGGCGCGCTGCCGGCGTTCGGTGGCGCGGTGCCCGACCTGGACGATCCGCAGCGGTTGCGTGCGTTCTTCGAACTGATCCGCGATGCGCGCGAGGCCGGCTTGCTGCTGGCCTATCACGACCGCAGCGACGGCGGCGCGTTCGCCGCGCTGTGCGAGATGGCGTTCGCCTCGCGGCAGGGCCTGGACATCACCCTCGATGCCTGGGGCGACGATCCGTTCCGCAGCCTGTTCAACGAGGAACTGGGCGCGGTGGTGCAGGTCGCCAAGGAAGATCGCGCCGCGTTCGCCGACCTGATCGAGCGCCATGCGCTGACCGAATGCGCGCAGCGCATCGCCCGCCCCAGCACCGCCGCCGCGGTGCGCGTGGGCCTGGGCGGCAAGACCCTGGCCGAATGGCGCTGGGACGAGCTGTTCGATGCCTGGTGGTCGGTCACCCACGCCATGCAGACGCTGCGCGACAACCCCGACAGCGCCGCCGAGGAGCGCGCGTTGGCGCGCGATTTCGCCGCGCCCGGACTGAAGCCGAAGCTGGCCTTCGACCCGGCCGAGGACATCGCTGCGCCGTTCATCGCCAGCGGCCAGCGGCCGAAGGTGGCGATCCTGCGCGAGCAGGGCGTCAACGGCCAGATCGAGATGGCCAATGCGTTCGAGCGCGCCGGTTTCCGCGCCTTCGACGTGCACATGAGCGACCTGATCGCCGGCCGTGTGAACCTGGCCGACTTCGTCGGCCTGGCCGCCTGCGGCGGCTTCAGCTACGGCGACGTGCTCGGCGCCGGCCGCGGCTGGGCCACCTCGATCCTGGAACGGCCGGCGCTGCGCGATGCCTTCGCCGCGTTCTTCGCGCGCAGCGACAGCTTCGCCCTGGGCGTGTGCAACGGCTGCCAGATGCTCAGCCAGCTCAAGGACATCATCCCCGGTGCCGAGCACTGGCCGCGCTTCCTGCGCAACCGCAGCGAGCAGTTCGAGGCGCGTACCAGCCTGCTGGAAGTGGTGGAATCGCCGTCGATCTTCCTGCGCGGCATGGCCGGCTCGCGGATCCCGGTGGCGGTGGCGCACGGCGAAGGCCGCGCCGAATTCGACAGTGCCGTGGACCAGGCCGCCGCGCGCGTGGCACTGCGTTTCGTCGACGGCCATGGCGCCGTCGCCACGCAGTACCCGCTGAACCCGAACGGCTCGCCCGACGGCATCACCGGCCTGACCAGCGACGACGGCCGGGTGACCATCCTGATGCCGCATCCGGAACGCACCCTGCGCTCGCTCAACCTCAGCTGGCATCCGGCCGAGTGGCCGGACGAGGCGCCGTGGCTGCGCATGTTCCGCAACGCACGGGTGTGGGTGGGCTGACCCGCCCCCTGGCGCGCTCGCCGCGATGGCGACGCGCTTGCTCGGTCGGCGCCGACGGTGACGTGTTCTGCGACCTGATCGCGAGCAGACGATGGCGCCCGCCAGGGCGCCGTCGGCAGCGCCCGCTGCCCCGATGTTGGGGCCGGCGCTGCCGGCTGCGTTGATCGAGGGTCTGTGCCGCGCTGCCATCGCTGTGGGATGCAGACTGCAGTGCCGGGATTCGTGGCGTGGCATGCGCCGAATCGCGCGTCGCTGTGTCCCATGTGGGAGGGACTTCAGTCCCGACGCAGGACGGCCTCCAGGCCGGCCGAGCCGACGGTCTGACGGGCCGATGCCGTGATTTTTCCTGTGTGTCGAGTGGGTTTCCTCGGCCATCCCGCCTTCGGATGATCTGATCGCGCCCGGTCGCGGCTGAAGCCGCTCCCACGCAACGTCGCGGTGCGTCGCGCGCTGGCGTCATTGCGTCGGTGTGCTGGATCCGCCGTCGCACCCAGGCGCGCGGCGCGCGCCCACTCGCGGCGCTCTGCACTGTGTCGCCGCAACCCGGCAGCACCCATCCGTCGCCCGGCACCCAGGTCGCTCCGCCATGCGACCGCTCGCCCCATTTCGCGCAATCGGCGCGATCCGCATCCGTCTGGCGCCGTCGCCCGCCCTGCCTTGACGCGCTTTGGCGCCTCTACCAGCTGTTTGCGTCAAGTCCTTGACAGAAAACGAAATCGCCCGACGCGTCGCGTGTCAAGGCTGGCAAGCTTCGTGCCGAAAAATTGGCGCGACCTGGTTGTTTTCATTGATATTTATCGAAAATTTAACGAAACCAGGCTGAATTCGCGGTCTTTGTCACGGCGCGTGGCGCATCAAGTCAAAAACTTGACGTACTTGAGAGGCCGAGTTAACACTCGAGTCAGTTCCGCATTCCACCTCGGTTCATCTACAGCTCCGAGCAGCGACAGGCGTGAGCCTCTCGCGTCCCGGTCGGGACGTGCGGCACCAAAAAACCGACAGGGGGTCGGCCGGCCGGAACGCCGGGCGAGGGTGGCTTTTTGACCGAAACCAGCCGAATTGAGGAGCAGTCGTCGATGAATCGGATTTATCGCAAGGTCTGGAACAACGCACTGGGGATGTGGGTGGTGGCATCGGAACTGGCCAGCGGGGATGCGCGCGGCGCGGTCGTCCGCGATCGCCGTGCCGCACGCGCACACGGCCTGGCCCTGGCCGGCGCGATCGCCCTGGCCTTGGGCGCCGGCGCCGTGGCGCTGCCCACCAGCGCCCAGGCGCAGGCCCTGCAGATCGGCGACAACGCCAGCGCCAGCGGCGACTACGCCACCGCGGTCGGCGCGGAGAGCAACGCCAGCGGCGCGCAGAGCACCGCGACCGGCGCGGCCAGCAATGCCAGCGGCGACGGCAGCGTGGCCAGCGGCACGCTCAGCGAAGCCAGCGGCGTGGAGGCCAGCGCGCTCGGCTACTACAGCACCGCCAGTGGCGATGGCGCGACCGCGCTGGGCGCCGAGAGCATCGCCTCCGGCGTCGCCAGCGCCGCGGTCGGCGTGGCGGCCGACGCGACCGGTGCGTACGCCACCGCGGTCGGCGGCTTCTCCAGCGCCAGCGGCTTCAACAGCACCGCACTGGGCAATAGCGCGGTCGCGCAGGGCCGCAACAGCGTGGCGCTGGGCGCCGACGCGGTGGCCGACCGCGACGACAGCGTCTCGGTCGGCAAGGCCGGCGGCGAACGCCAGATCACCAACGTGGCCGCCGGCACCGAGGCCACCGATGCGGTCAACGTGGCGCAGCTCGACGCGGTCAGGCAGACCGCCGACACCACCGCCAAGTACTTCCAGTCCAGCGGCAGCGATGCCAGCGATGCCGGGGCCTACGTCGAGGGCGCCAACGCGGTGGCCGCCGGCGAAGGCGCCAACGCCATCGGCGATGGTGCCAGCGCGCTGGGCAGCGGCGCCACCACCCTGGGCGGCAATGCCACCGCGGTCGGCAGCAACGCCACGGCCGTCGGCGCCTCGGCGACCGCGGTCGGCGGTGCGCTGTCGATCGTCGACGAGAACGGCGAGGTGCTGCTGGAAGGCACCACCACCGCCGCCGAACAGGGCGCCAGCGCGTTCGGCGCCGGCGCGCAGGCCAATGGCGCGTTCTCCACCGCACTGGGTACCGCGGCGCGCGCCGACGGCACGCAGAGCACCGCCACCGGCTTCTCCGCCGCCGCCACCGGGCTGGCCGCGACCGCCACCGGCGGCTTCAGCCAGGCCGGCGGCGATTTCGCCTCCGCGTTCGGCTACGGCGCCAACGCCAGCGGCGGCGATGCCGTGGCGGTGGGCTTTTCCAGCCTCGCCAGCGGCGTTTCCAGCACCGCCGTCGGCGGCAGCGTGCTCGGCCTGTTCACCACCGAGGCGCAGGGCGAAGGCGGCAGCGCGTTCGGCGCCGGCGCCTGGGCCAACGGCGACTTCTCCACCTCGGTCGGCTGGTTGAGTTCGGCCGACGGCGCGTCCAGCGCCGCGTTCGGTGCCGCGTCCTGGGCGCAGGCCGACGACTCCACCGCGCTGGGCTATGGCGCCAAGGCCGCGGCCAGCGGCAGCGTCGCGCTCGGCCAGGGATCGGTCGCCGATCGCGCCGACACCGTCTCGGTGGGCAGCGCCGGCAAGGAGCGGCAGATCGCCAACGTCGCCGCCGGCACCGAGGGCACCGATGCGGTCAACGTGACGCAACTGGATGAGGTGAAGCAGGCCGCGGCCACCACCGGCAAGTACTTCCAGGCCAGCGGCAGCGCCAACAGCGATGCCGGCGCCTACGTCGAAGGGGACGACGCACTGGCCGCCGGCGAGGCCGCCAATGCCATCGGCAACGGCAGCACTGCGCTCGGCGCGGGTGCCGACGCGCTCAACAGCGGCGCCACCGCGGTGGGTAGCGGCGCGGTCGCGGCCGGGCAGAACAGCGCCGCCTTCGGCACCAACGCGCAGGCCACCGGGCCGGCGGCGGTGGCGGTCGGTGGCGTGGCGGTGGACGCCAATGGCGAGCCGCTGATCACCAAGAGCGGGGTGGCGGTGGATACCGGCGCCACCAGCGCCGGGGTCGGCGGCACCGCGCTGGGCGCCAGCGCCGATGCCGGCGGGTTCGCCGCCTCGGCGGTGGGCGTGGGCGCCTACGCCGGCGGCGCGCAGGCATCGGCCTTCGGTGCGGTGGCCAATGCCACCGGCGACTACGCCACCGCGGTCGGCACGCAGAGCGTGGCCACCGGTACCAGCAGCGTCGCGGTCGGCGGTCCGGCCGACCTGATCCCGGGCCTGGGCCTGTTCGTGCAGACCCAGGCCAGCGGGGCCAATGCCGCCGCGTTCGGCGCCGGCGCGATCGCTTCGGGCGACGAGTCCACCGCCAACGGCAGCATGACCGAGGCCTCCGGCCTGCAGAGCACGGCGCTGGGCTACTTCGCCTACGCGCCGGGCGACTTCGCCAGCGCGGTGGGCGCGCAGGCCTGGGCCAGCGGCGCCAACAGCACCGCGCTCGGCTACTACAGCACCGCGTTTGCGGCCGACAGCGTGGCGCTGGGCGCCAACTCGGTGGCGCGCCGCGCCAACACGGTCTCGGTCGGCGATGCCGGCAGCGAGCGGCAGGTCGTCAACGTCGCCGCGGGCACGCAGTCCACCGATGCGGTCAATCTCGCGCAGCTGGATGCGGTGCGCGCCACCGCCGAAGGCACCTCCAAGTTCTTCGCCCATGGCGGCAGCGGCGCGGTCGGCGCCTATGCCGACGGCGAGGGCGCGCTGGCCGCCGGGGATGCGGCCAATGCCTACGGCGCCGGCGCGGCGGCGTTCGGCAGCGGCGCGGCGGCGATGGGCGATGACGCGGTGGCGCTGGGCAACGGCAGCAGTGCCAGCGGCACCGGCGGCACCGCCATCGGCGGCCGCGGCCAGGCCTACGACCAGTACAACCAGCCGATCGTCGATGCCGACGGCAAGCCGGTGCTGGTCGGCGCCAATGCCGGCGAGAACGCCACCGCGCTCGGCGCGGGCGCGCAGGCCACCGGCAGCGTCGCCACCGCCACCGGCTACGGTGCGCAGGCCACCGGCGACCACAGCACCGCCGGCGGCTACAAGGCGCGTGCCACCGGCAACTACAGCCTGGCGCAGGGCGACAATGCCTGGGCCAGCGGCGAGGACGCCAGTGCGGTCGGCGCCTACGCCTGGGCCACGGCCGATGGCGCCTCGGCGTTCGGCACCTCGGCCTGGGCCACCGGCACCAATGCTTCGGCGTTCGGCACCGGGGCGTGGGCCAGCGGCAGCGGCGCCACCTCGATCGGCTTCAACAGCTGGGCGCCGGGGCTGAGCGCCACCGCGGTCGGCCGTGGCGCCTTCGGCTACGGCAACTACAGCGTGGCGCTGGGCTTCCAGGCGCTGGGCAACCAGGTCAATACCATCGCCATCGGCACCAACACCGTGGCCGACGCGGAAAGCGCGATCAGCCTCGGCGCCGGCAGCGAAGCCACCGCCGCGAACGCGGTGGCGCTGGGCGCCGGCGCGGTCGCCGACCGCGCCTACAGCGTGTCGGTGGGCAGTGCCGGCCAGGAGCGGCAGATCACCAACGTCGCTGCCGGCACCGAGGCCACCGATGCGGTCAACGTCGCCCAGCTGGACGCGGTGAAGCAGGCGGCGGCGACCACCAGCAAGTACTTCCAGGCCAGCGGCAGCGCCGACAGCGATGCCGGCGCACTGGTCGACGGCGACAATGCGCTGGCCGCCGGCGAGGCGGCCAACGCCACCGCCGACGGCGCCACCGCACTCGGCGGCGGCGCCAATGCGGTGGCCGCCGGGGCGACCGCGATCGGCTTCAACGCCGTCTCCAGCGGCGTCGATGCGATCGCGCTGGGCAATGCCAGCCAGGCGGCGGGCGAGAACAGCATCGCCATCGGCAGCAATGCCCAGGCCAGTGAGATCGGCGCCACCGCCAGCGGTGCCGGCGCGCAGGCCAGCGGCACCTATTCCACCGCCACCGGCAACGAAGCGGTGGCCTCGGACAACCAGGCCACGGCCACCGGCTTCCGCAGCGCCGCCTCGGGCACCGGCGCCACCGCGCTGGGCGGCTACAGCGAGGCGACCGGCTACCTGTCCTCGGCACTGGGCTATGGCGCGCTGGCCTCCGGCAGCTACGGCACCGCGGTCGGCGTGTCCTCCACCGCCTCCGGCAGCGGCAGCGTCGCGGTGGGCGAGTACAGCGTGGCCTCCGGCGAGGAAAGCGTGGCGGTCGGCGGCACCTCGTTCTTCGGCCTGATCCCGGCCGAGGCCTCGGGCGCCAACAGCGCCGCGTTCGGTGCGGGTGCCGGCGCCACCGCCGACTTCAGCAGCGCGCTCGGCAGCCTCAGCTATGCCAGCGCCGACAGCGCCAGTGCGTTCGGCTACGGCGCGTATGCGTCCGGCGTCAACAGCGTGGCCCTGGGTGCCAACTCCGAGGCGGCGCGCGACAACACCGTCTCGGTGGGCAGCGCCGGCAAGGAGCGGCAGATCACCAGCGTCGCCGCCGGGACCGAGGCCACCGACGCGGTCAACGTCGCCCAGCTGGAGGCGGTGAAGCAGTCCGCCGATGCCACCGGCAAGCAGTTCAAGGCCAGCGGCGGCAGCGATCCGGCCGACGATGTCGGCAGCTACGTGGAAGGCACCTACGCCACCGCCGCCGGCGAGGCCAGCAACGCCTACGGCACCGGTGCCTCGGCGTTCGGCAGCGGCGCGCTGGCCGGCGCCCGCTATGCCACCGCGTCCGGCTACAACGCCACCGCCACCGGCGAATCCAGCACCGCGATCGGCGGCTCGCTGTACTACACCGATGCGAACGGCAATGTGCTGCTCGACAGCACCACCACCGCCAGCGCCGCCGGCGCCACCGCGCTGGGCGCGGGTGCGCAGGCCAGCGGCACGTTCAGCAGCGCCAGCGGTGCCGGCGCCATCGCCAGCGGGCTGCAGGCCACCGCCGACGGCTACAAGGCCACCGCCGGCAGCGACTACAGCACCGCGGTCGGTGCCTTCAGTACCGCCAGCGGCACCCGCACCAGCGCGTTCGGCTACGGCGCGGCGGCGGCGGGCAACTACGCCTCGGCGCTGGGCTGGGGCAGCACCGCGTCCGGCGCGTATGCCGCGGCGCTGGGCTACAGCGCCCGCGCCACCGGCGAGGACGCGACCGCGCTCGGCGCCTCGGCCTGGGCCACCGCGGCGCAGACCACCTCGGTCGGCCAGTTCGCCTGGGCCACCGCGCAGGGCGGCACCGCGATCGGCCAGAACGCCTTCGCCTACGGCGGCACCAATGCCACGGCGCTGGGCATCAACGCCTCGGCCAGCGGCGCCGGCAGCGTCGCCTTGGGCTCTGGCGCGCGCACCAGCGAAGCCAACGTGGTGTCGGTGGGCGGCGGCAACGGCGTCAGCGCGCCGGCCACGCGCCGCATCACCAACGTCGGCGCGGCGGTCAACGCCACCGATGCGGTGAACAAGGCGCAGCTGGACGCGGTGGCCACCGCCGCCGGCGACACCAGCGCGCGCTTCCAGAGTTCCGGCACCGCGGTGGCCAGCGCCAGCGGCGTGGACAGCACTGCGGCCGGTGCCGGCGCCACCGCCAGCGGCCTGCGCAGTTCCGCGCTGGGCGTGGGTGCCGTCGCCGCCGGCGCCGGGGCCACCGCCAGCGGTGCCGGCAGCTCGGCGACCGGTGCGCGCAGCACCGCGATCGGCCTGCAGACCAATGCGATCGGCGAGAACGGCGTGGCGATGGGCTACAACAGCTTCGTCCGCAACAGCGGCAGCAACGGCGTCGCGCTCGGCGCCAATGCCGGCGTCTCCGCGGACAACGCGGTCGCGCTCGGTGCCGGCTCGCGGGTGTACGAGGCCGACACCGTGTCGCTGGGCAGCGGCAACGGCCGCGGCGGCCCGGCCACCCGGCGCATCGTCAACCTGACCGCCGGCAGCGTCGCCGCCGGCAGCACCGAGGCGATCAACGGCGGCCAGCTGTATCAGTCGCTGAGCAACATGGCGACGTTCCTGGGCGGCGGCGCCGGGCTCGGCGCGCAAGGGGTGTTCGTGGCGCCGACCTACGTGATCCAGGGCGCTAGCTACAACAACGTCGGCGCGGCGCTGGCGGCGCTGGACGGCAAGGTCAGCGAACTGGATGCGCGCAGCGGCGGCAGCGCCACCGCGGCACGCAGCGCGCGCATGGTCGGCACCAGTGCGGTGGCGGCGCAGGCTACCGAAGCGGCGCCGGCGGCGTCGGCCGCGACCGCTGCAACCGCGGCGGCAGCGACGCCGGTGTCCGGCAGCATCGACACCGCGCAGGTCGGCGAAAGCACGGCGGTGGCCTCCAGCGCCACCGCAGTCGGCACCGCCGCACGCGCCAACGACGTCACCGGCACCGCGATCGGCGGCAGCGCCTATGCGCACGGCCCCAACGACACCGCGATCGGCAGCAACGCCAAGGTCAACGCCGACGGCAGCACCGCGGTGGGCGCCAACAGCCACATCGCGGCGGTGGCGACCAACGCGGTGGCGATGGGCGAGGGCGCCAGCGTCAGCGCGGCCTCGGGCACCGCCCTCGGCCAGGGCGCCAGCGCCACGGCGCAGGGCGCGGTCGCACTGGGGCAGGGTTCGGTGGCCGATCGCGCGCAGACGGTCTCGATCGGCAGCGCCGGCAACGAGCGCCAGCTTGCCAACGTTGCCGCCGGCACCCAGGCCACCGATGCGGTCAACAAGAGCCAGCTCGACAACGGTGTGGCCACGGCCAAGTCGTACACCGATGCGCGCTTCGGCACGATGGCCGACAGCTTCGAGGTGCTGCGCGGCGACGTCGATGCGCGGTTGCGCGACCAGGACCGTCGCATCGACCGCCAGGGCGCGATGAGTGCGGCCATGCTCAACATGGCCACCAGCGCCGCCGGCATCCGCACCCAGAACCGGGTCGGCGCCGGCATCGGCTTCCAGAACGGCAAATCGGCGCTGTCGGTGGGCTACCAGCGCGCCTTCAGCGACCGCGCCACGGTGACCATCGGTGGTGCCTTCAGCAGCGACGACAGCTCCATCGGCATCGGTGCCGGTTTCGGCTGGTGATCCATCGCGGACGGCGGCGCGTGCCGCCGTCCGCCACGCAATGGCCTGAGGGGGCAGACCACAGGACCTTGGCTGGGCCGGCCAACGGATTCGAAAAAGGGAGTTTTACGGCCGCAACTGTCGCCTGATCCACGAAACTTTGAAGAGGACGTCAACGTGATCGACAAGCAAAACCTTCGTATCAATGCCATCGCCGCCGCCATGCTGGCGATGTCGCTGGGAGCCTCGAGCGCGATCGCGGCCGGCGCTTCTGCGCCGCTGCCGGTCAAGGAACCGGGCAGGTCCGCGCCGGCCGATGCGGTGACCTCCAACCGCATCCTGGTGCGCTACAACGCCGGCACCGCCGCGGCCAGCGACCGCAGCGCCAAGCTGTCGGCGGTGCAGTCGGCGGTGGGCCGCGCCAGCCTCGGCGGCGGCAACGGCATCTCGCGCGCGGCCGCGGCCAGCGTGCGCGCCGAGTACGTGCGCACCCTGGGCATCGGCGCGGACCTGATCCGCCTGACCGGCAAGCTGAGCAAGGCCGACCTGGACAAGGTGGTGGCCGAGATCGCCGCCGACCCGGCGGTGAAGTACGCGCAGGTCGACGCCAAGCTGCGGCCGGTCGAGGTGTTGCGCGCCAAGGCGCAGGTGCAGCCGCAGTTCGTGCCCAACGATCCGCTGTACGCGCAGTACCAGTGGCACTACAGCAACGCCACCGGCGGCATCAACGCGCCGGCCGCGTGGGACGTGTCCAAGGGCGACGGCGTGGTGGTGGCGGTGCTCGATACCGGCATCCTGCCGAACCATCCGGACGTGGCGGTGAACCTGCTGCAGGGCTACGACTTCATTTCCGACGCGGCGACCTCGCGGCGTCCGACGGACGCCCGCGTGCCGGGCGCGCTGGACTACGGCGACTGGGTCGAGAACGACAACGAGTGCTACGCCGGTTCCGTCGCCGACGACAGTTCCTGGCACGGCAGCCACGTCGCCGGCACCGTCGCCGAAGCGACCAACAACGGCATCGGCATGGCCGGCGTGGCGCCCAACGCCACCGTGCTGCCGGTGCGCGTGCTCGGCAAGTGCGGCGGCTACACCTCCGACATCGCCGACGCCATCATCTGGGCCTCGGGCGGCACCGTGTCCGGCGTGCCGGCCAACCAGAACCCGGCCGAGATCATCAACATGAGCCTGGGCGGCGGCGGCGCCTGCGACAGCGTCACCCAGGACGCGATCAACGGCGCGGTGTCGCGCGGCACCACGGTGGTGGTGGCCGCCGGCAACAACACCGCCAACGCCGCCAACTTCAGCCCGGCCAGCTGCGACAACGTGATCGCGGTCGGCGCCACCCGCATCACCGGCGGCATCACCTACTACTCCAACTATGGCGCCAAGGTGGACCTGTCCGGTCCCGGCGGCGGCGGCAGCGTCGACGGCAACCCGGGCGGCTACATCTGGCAGAACGGCTACAGCGGTGCGACCACGCCGACCTCCGGCAACTACACCTACATGGGCCTGGGTGGCACCTCGATGGCCTCGCCGCACGTGGCCGCGGTGGCGGCGCTGGTGCAGAGCGCCCTGATCGCTGCGGGCAAGGCACCGTTGACCCCGGCGGCGCTGGAGACCCTGCTCAAGCAGACCGCGCGTCCGTTCCCGGTGTCGATCCCGTCCAGCACCCCGATCGGCACCGGTATCGTCGATGCCAAGGCCGCGC
The DNA here is from genome assembly GCF_040529045.1 of Xanthomonas indica. Taxonomy (NCBI): domain Bacteria; kingdom Pseudomonadati; phylum Pseudomonadota; class Gammaproteobacteria; order Lysobacterales; family Lysobacteraceae; genus Xanthomonas; species Xanthomonas indica. The sequence continues at coordinate 1,440,587 of NZ_CP131914.1, forward strand.
TGGCCAAGGCGCTGGAAGAGCCGTGCGATCCGGCCACCGAGCAGTGCGCGCCGACGGCCACCGCACTGACCAACAAGGTGGCAGTGGCCGGCCTGGCCGGCGCCGCCGGCAACGAGGCGCTGTACAGCTTCGAGGCCAAGGCCGGTGCGGTGCTGAGTTTCCTCACCTACGGCGGCAGCGGCAACGTGTCGTTGTACGTGAGCTTCGGCAAGGAGCCGAGTGCCGGCAACGCCGACGCCAAGTCGACCCGCCCGGGCAACAACGAGACGGTGCGCTTCACCGCGCCGCAGGCCGGCACGTACTACATCAAGCTGGTCGGCGAAAGCAGCTACACCGGCGTCAGCCTGGTCGCGCGCCAGTAAGCGCACGCCGCGCAGGGAGGCGCCATGTCGTCCCAGGAAACCCGGCTCCGGCCGGGTTTCCTGCGTCTGGGGACAGCGCCGTGCCGGCCCGCCGTGCGGCTGGCCAAGGCGCGGCGCGACCGGCGAGCATCGCCTGCGCGGATGTCAGGCCGATGACCGCCGCCGGCCTGCCGGAGCCGGCATCCCTGCCTCCCGGTAGACAGCGACAGGGGAGCGCGCCGGATTCGGCGTCGGGTCATGCCGAACTGCTAAAGTCGCACGGTCATCTGGGAGGGATCGCGTGAATGCGCTCGTGAAGGACACTGCCGTCGCCGTGGAGACGCCCGAAAGCCGCATCATCGCGGCATTGCTGGCCAAGGGCCGGCTCAAGGACGGCGACCTGGCGCGCGCGCGGCAGCTGCAGCGCGAGTCCGGCGGCGGCCTGCTGGCGCTGCTGGCGCGCCTGGGCCTGGTCTCCGAGCGCGACCATGCCGAGCTCAGCGCCGAGGTCCTGGGCCTGCCGCTGCTCGACGCCAAGCAGTTGCCGGCCACCGCGCCGGAGAGCCTGCCCGAGGCGCAACCGCTGTCGCTGCGCTTCCTCAAGCAATTCCATGTGTGCCCGCTGGGCGAACATGGCGGCGTGCTGGAACTGTGGATGGCCGATCCGCACGATGCCTATGCCGCCGACGCGGTGCGCCTGGCCACCGGCCTGCAGGTGCTGCCGCGGGTCGGCCTGCGCTCGGAGATCGACGACCTGATCGAGCGCTGGTTCGGCCAGGGCCGCAGCGCGATGGGCGCGATCGTGGAAACCGCCGACGGCGACAGCGTCGCCGCCGACGACATCGAGCACCTGCGCGACCTGGCTTCCGAGGCGCCGGTGATCCGCCTGGTCAACCTGGTGATCCAGCGCGCGGTGGAACTGCGCGCCTCGGACATCCACATCGAGCCGTTCGAGAGCCGGCTGAAGGTGCGCTACCGCGTCGACGGCGTGCTGATCGACGGCGAGAGCCCGCCGGCCAATTTGACCGCGGCGGTGATCAGCCGCGTCAAGATCATGGCCAAGCTCAACATCGCCGAGCGCCGCCTGCCGCAGGACGGCCGCATCATGCTGCGGGTGCAGGGCAAGGAACTGGACCTGCGCGTGAGCACCGTGCCCACCGCGCACGGCGAGAGCGTGGTGATGCGCCTGCTCGACCGCGAGACCGTGGTGTTCGACTTCCACCGGCTCGGCTTCACCGACGCGTTCCTGCCGCAGTTCCGCAAGGTGCTCGAGCAACCGCACGGCATCCTGCTGGTCACCGGCCCCACCGGCTCGGGCAAGACCACCACGCTGTACACCGCGCTGAGCCAGCTCAACACCGCCGACGTCAAGATCATCACCGTCGAGGATCCGGTCGAATACCAGATCGAAGGCATCAACCAGATCCAGGCCAAGCCGCAGATCGGCCTGGATTTCTCGCATGCGCTGCGCAGCATCGTGCGCCAGGACCCGGACATCATCATGATCGGCGAAATGCGCGACCTGGAGACGGCGCGCATCGCGATCCAGTCCGCGCTGACCGGCCACCTGGTGCTGTCCACCCTGCACACCAACAACGCCGCCGGCGGCATCACCCGCCTGCTCGACATGGGCGTGGAAGACTACCTGCTGACCTCCACCATCAACGGCATCCTCGCCCAGCGCCTGGTGCGGCGGCTGGAGCCCACCCATGCCGAGCGCTATGCGGCCTCGCCGGAGGAGATCGAGAAGTTCGAACTGCGCCGGCTGCAGCCGGAAGGCGAGATCTTCCTGTACCGCCCGCGGCCTTCGGCGATCGCGCCGACCGGCTACGTGGGCCGCACCACCATCATGGAATTCCTGGTGATGAACGACGTGCTGCGGCGTGCGGTGATGCGCCACGCCGGCATGGGCGAGATCGAGCAACTGGCGCGCGAGGCCGGCATGCGCACCATGTACGAGGACGGCCTGGCCAAGGCGCTCAGCGGCCAGACCACGATCGAGGAAGTGCTGCGCGTGACGGAGGAAACCTGATGCGCGCGGCGTGCGCTCCGGTGGTGACGACGTGTCGCTGCGCCATGCGCCGGCGGTCCGCGCTCGGGAACGCACGGACCGCGCACGACGCGCGTTCCCATTCCCGATTCCCCATTCCCCACTCCCAGCCCTGATGCCCCTGTATCGCTACAAGGCCCTGGACTCGCACGGCGAGATCCTGGAAGGGCAGATGGAAGCCGCCAGCGAGGCGGAAGTGGCGCTGCGCCTGCAGGAGCAGGGGCACATGCCGATGCAGGCCAGGCTGGCCGCCGAGGGCGGCGGCACCTCGCTGCGCGGGCTGTTCCGGCCCAAGCCGTTCGACGGCGCGGCGCTGGTGCAGTTCACTCAGCAACTGGCGACCCTGCTCGGCGCCGGTCAGCCGCTGGATCGCGCGCTGTCGATCCTGCTCGAACTGCCCGAGGACGAACGCTCCAAGCGCACCGTCGGCGACATCCGTGATGCGGTGCGCGGCGGCGCGCCGCTGTCCACCGCGCTGGAGCGCCAGCACGGGCTGTTCTCGCGCCTGTACATCAACATGGTGCGCGCCGGTGAGGCCGGTGGCAGCCTGCACGACACCCTGCAACGCCTGGCCGAGTACCTGGAGCGCAGCCGCGAGTTGCGCGGGCGGGTGATCAACGCGCTGATCTACCCGGCGATCCTGGTCAGCGTGGTCGGCTGCGCGCTGCTGTTCCTGCTCGGCTACGTGGTGCCGCAGTTCGCGCAGATGTACGAGAGCCTGGACGTGGCCCTGCCGTGGTTCACCCAGGCGGTGCTGAGCGTGGGCCTGTTCGTGCGCGACTGGTGGATCGTGCTGCTGGTGGTGCCGGGCGTGACCATCCTGGCGGTGGATCGCAAGCGCCGCGATCCCGCCTTCCGTGCCCGCTTCGACGCCTGGCTGCTGCGCCAGCGCTTCGTCGGCGTGCTGATTTCGCGGCTGGAGACCGCGCGCCTGACCCGCACGCTCGGCACCCTGCTGCGCAACGGCGTGCCACTGCTGGCGGCGCTGGGCATCTCCCGCAACGTGCTGTCGAACCTGGCGCTGACCGCCGACGTCGGCGCCGCCGCCGACGACGTCAAGAACGGCCACGGCCTGTCGGCCTCGCTGTCCAAGGGCAAGCGCTTCCCGCGCCTGGCGCTGCAGATGATCCAGGTCGGCGAGGAATCGGGCGCGCTCGACATCATGCTGCTGAAGACCGCCGACACCTTCGAACAGGAGACCGCACAGGCCATCGACCGCCTGCTGGCGGCGATGGTGCCGGCGATCACCTTGGTCCTGGCCTCGGTGGTCGGCCTGGTGATCATCTCCGTCCTCGTCCCCCTCTACGACCTCACCAATGCGATTGGGTGAGGTGCCACGCTTATGCGCCATGGCGCATGTGGCGCCGAACGCCCGGCCAGGGATGGCCGGGCCGGTGGTTCCGGCGCTCGCGATGTCACGCCATGGACGGCTGCGCAGTCATCTGGCGCAGCGGACGAATGAATCACAGGAGGCCATGCGCTTGCGAACCGCAGGTTCGTGCATGGCCGAACGCCCGGCCATGGATAGCCGGGCCGGTCTATCCGGAGCCGGCAATGCGACGCCATGGAGGGCCGCGGCCTCGCCTGACACGCCCGCGAGGTGCGCCATGGCGCATGTGGCGCCGAACGCCCGGCCAAGGATGGCCGGGCCGGTGGTTCCGGCGCTCGCGATGTCACGCCATGGACGGCTGCGCAGTCATCTGGCGCAGCGGACGAATGAATCAAAGGAGGCCATGCGCTTGCGAACCGCAGGTTCGTGCATGGCCGAACGCCCGGCCATGGAGGGCCGGGCCGGTCTATCCGGCGCCGGCAATGCGACGCCATGGAGGGCCGCGGCCTCGCCTGACACGCCCGCGCGGTGCGCCATGGCGCATGTGGCGCCGAACGCCCGGCCTCGGCCGGGCTTCGGGCGACTGCCGCGGACTGTGACGCCACGCCTTCTCGCGCGGGAACCTTCGGCCGCTGCCCCTGTCCCATTGCCAGCGGCGCCGTGCGCGCCGGTCGCGGCCGTGCGTGCGCGCGGCACGGATCCTCCGGCGGCAGGTGTGACGGCGTGCGTGACGCGCCGCTGTACCGCCGGCCGGCCCCGGCTGCCATCGTCACCGTGTTCGGCTACATAGGTCTTCCACCGCAAGGATCCGATGCAATGCGCACTCTCCGCCGCTCCCTCACCCGTTCCCCGTCCGCCGCACGCCAGGCGGGCATGAGCCTGCTGGAAATCATCATCGTCATCGTGCTGATCGGCGCGGTGCTGACCCTGGTCGGCAGCCGCGTGCTCGGCGGCGCCGACCGCGGCAAGGCCAACCTGGCCAAGTCGCAGATCCAGACCCTGGCCGGCAAGGTCGACAACTACCAGCTCGATACCGGCAAGCTGCCGTCCAAGCTCGACGACCTGGTCACCGCGCCGGGCGGCGTCAGCGGCTGGCTCGGCCCGTACGCCAAGCCTGCCGAACTGAACGACCCCTGGGGCCACCCGATCGAGTACAAGGTGCCCGGCGAAGGCCGTCCGTTCGACCTGATCAGCCTGGGCAAGGATGGCCAGCCCGGCGGCAGCAGTTACGACGCCGACATCAAGTACGAGTGATCCGGCGCCGTGATCCGGGCCCCTGCCGGCGCGCTGCGCTTCGGCGCGCCGGCGTGCGTGCCGGCGGCGCGTGCGCGCATGCGCGGCGTGTCGCTGCTGGAGATGCTGCTGGTGGTGGGCCTGATCGCGATCGCCGCGCTGCTGGCGGCCTCGGTGCTGACCGGCGGCATCGACGGCATGCGCCTGCGCTCGGCGGCCAAGGAGATCGCGTCGCAACTGCGCTACACCCGCACCCAGGCGATCGCCAGCGGCCTGCCGCAGCGCTTCCTGATCGATCCGCAGGCGCACCGCTGGCAGGCGCCCAACGGCCGCCACGGCGAGATCCCCCCGTCGCTGACGATCCGCTTCACCGGCGCACGCCAGGCGCAGCGCCGCGACGGCGAGGGCGCGATCCAGTTCTTCGAGGACGGCGCGTCCACCGGCGGCCGCATCGAGCTGCAGGCGCGGCAGGCGCGCTGGCGCATCGACGTGACCTGGCTGACCGGCGAGGTCACGGTGGGGCGTGCGCCGGAGCAGGCGGCGCCATGAACCGTCAGCGCGGCTACACCCTGATCGAGGTGATCGTGGCGTTCGCCTTGCTGGCGCTGGCGCTGACCCTGCTGCTCGGTTCGCTGTCCGGCGCGGCGCGGCAGGTGCAGCGTGCCGACCAGTTGAGCCGCGCCACCCTGTATGCGCAGTCGCTGCTGGCCGCGCAGGGCGTGGAGCAGCCGCTGCAGCCGGGGCGCAGCCAGGGCACCCTGGATCAGGGCCACTACCGCTGGACGCTGGACGTGGCGCCCTATGCGGACCCGCGGCGGCCGCCCGATGCCGCGGTGGTGCCCGGCGCGCCGACCTTGCTGCAACTGACCCTGCAGGTGCGCTGGGGCGATGCACCGGCGCAGGCGCTGCAGTGGAAGACGCTGCGCCTGGTCGCGCCGCAGGCCGCCGGGGTGCCGCAATGACCCGGCATGCGCCGCGCCGCGCCACCGCGCGCGGCTTCACCCTGATCGAAGTGCTGCTGGCCACGGTGTTGCTGGTCGGCGGCCTGACCCTGGCCTTCGCCACGCTGCGCTCGGCGATGGCGATCAGCGGCCGCGGCGAGGCGATCGCCGGGCGCAGCGAACGCATGCGCGCGGTCGAGGGTTTCCTGCGTCGGCGCCTGAGCGGCGCGCAGTCGCTGCCGCTGGACATCGACACGCAGACCCTGCAGCCGGTGCGCTTCGTCGGCGAACCGCAGCGCATGCAGTTCGTGGCCGATCTGCCCGACTACCTCGGCCGCGGCGGCCCCTACCTGCACGACCTGCGGGTCAGCGGCGAGGGCGACCATCGGCAACTGGCGATCGCGCTGGTGCAGGTGCAGGCCGGCAAGCAACTGGCCGAGACGCCGCCGCGCCCGCCCGAGCCGCTGGCGCGCGACCTGCGCGAGGTGCGCTTCCGCTACCGCGGCCTGGACCCGGAGCGCGGCACCATCGGCCCCTGGCAGGAGCGCTGGGAGCGCACCGACACGCTGCCGCTGCTGGTCTCGATCGAGTTGCGCAGCGGCGACGGCACGGCGTGGCCGCCGCTGGTGGTGGCGCTGCGCCAGGCCGGCGGCGCGGAGATGCGGCAATGAGCGCGGCGCGTCGCGACCGCGGCGCCGCGCTGGTGCTGGTGCTGTGGCTGATCGCGCTGCTGACCGCGTTGATCGGCGCGTTCGCGCTGACCGCGCGCACCGAGAACCTGCAGGGCAAGGTGCTGGGCGACGGCGCCGAGGCGCAGGAGCGCGCGCGCGCCGGCCTGGAATACGCGCTGACCCGGCTCGCCGGCACGCCCACGCAGCCGGGCTGGCGTGCCGACGGCCGGCGCTACCGCTGGCAGTACGAAGGCGCCACCGTCGACCTGCGCGTCACCGACGAGAGCGGCAAGGTCGATCTGAACATGGCCGATGCGACGCTGCTGGCGGCGCTGGTGCGCGCGGTCGGCGAGGATCCGCAGCGCGCCGAGCGCATCGCCGCGGCGATCGTGGACTGGCGCGATCCGGACAACCTGACCCAGCCCAACGGCGCCGAGGATCCGGACTATGCCGCCGCCGGCCTGCCCTATGGCGCCAAGGATGCGCCGTTCGAGAGCCTGGCCGAGCTGCAGCTGGTGCTGGGCATGGACCCCGAGCTGTACGCCAAGCTGCTGCCCAACCTGACCCTGTACGGCGGCGTGTCGCGGCCGACACCGGACTTCGCGCCGGGGCCGGTGCTGACCGCGCTCGGCCTGGACGCGCAGCAGGTGCTGGCGCAGCGCGAACGCACCGACCAGACCCAGCTCGGCATGGTCGGCATGGGCGGGGGCGGCACCTACAGCATCGAAAGCCGGGCACGGCTGGGCAATGGCCGCGAGGGCGTGTTGCGCGCGGTGGTGCGCCCAGGCTCGTCGGCGCTGCCGGGCTCCGCCTACACTGTGTTGCGTTGGGAAGAAGGAACGACGGTGCGATGACGGCGTGGCGCGACACGATGGACAAACTTGGCGTACGCATCGCCCCCGGTGCGGGCGGGCTGCTGGCCTGGTGGCAGCGCTCGCTGATGGCGTGGCTGCCGCCGCGCTGGCAACTGCAGCTGGGCTGGTCGCAGGCGCGGCTGCTGCTGTGGCGCGAGGGCGAGCAGCTGATGCTGGCGCGGCAGGTCGAGTCCGAGCTGGGCGCGCCGCTGGCGCTGCCGTGGCCGCTGTTGCCCGCCGAACTGGAGGCGCTGCTGGGGCCGCGCCTGGCGGCGTTGCCGCGGGTCTGGCTGCTGCCGGCCGAGGCGGCGCTGCAACGCCGGCTGCGCCTGCCGGCGGCGGCGGCCGAGCACCTGCGCGAGGTGGTCAAGTTCGAGATCGACCGGCAGACTCCGTTCCAGGCCGACCAGGTGATCTACGACGTGCGCGCCGACGGCCGCCGCGACGACGCCCAGCTCGATGCCGAACTGGTGGTGGCCCCGCGCCGCGTGCTGGACGATCTGCAGGCCAGTGCCGGTGCGCTGCGCCCGACCCTGGCCGGCATCGACGTCGCCGGCAGCGATGGCGCGCCGCTGGGGGTGAACCTGCTGCCGCAGGAACAGCGCCACCGCCGCGCCGACCCGATGCGGCGCTGGAACGCGATCCTCGCCGTCACCGCGCTGCTGGCGCTGTGCGCGGCCGGCTGGCAGTTGCTGGACAACCGCCGCGATGCGCTGGAGCACCTGCGCGCGCAGGTGGACAGCGGCGCGCAGCGCGCGCGCGGGGTCGCCGCGCAGCGCCAGCAACTGGTCGACCTGGTCGAAGGCGCCGCTTTCTTCGAGCAGTTGCGCGCCGAGCGCCCGGCCTCGGTGGAGGTCTGGAACGAACTGAGCAAGCGCCTGCCGGAGGGCACCTATCTGGAGAAGTTCTCGATCGAGGGCAACCAGCTGCAGTTGATCGGCCTCAGCAGCGAAGCCTCGTCGCTGGTCGGGCGCCTGGAAGGCTCGCCGCTGTGGCGCACGCCGTCGCTGACCGGCGTGCTGCAGGCCGACCCGGGCAGCCACCGCGACCGGTTCACCCTCACCGCCGAACTGGCCGGGACCAAGCGCAAGGAGGCCGCCGATGCCGGTGCAGGTCGATAAGCGCGACCGCTGGCTGGCGCTGGGCCTGCTGCTGGCGGCGCTGGCGCTGGGCTACCTGGTGCTGGTGCATCCGTGGTGGACCGTGCCGATGCTCGAGGTCGATACGCAGATCCAGGAACTGCAGCAGCGCGAACTGCGCGTGCGCATGCAGTTGCAGCAGGCGCCGCAGGTGGCGCAACGGCTGCAGCAGGCGCAGCGCGAGCTGGCCACGCGCCCGGGCTTCCTGCGCGAGACCTCGGCCGAGCTGGCCTCGGCCGGCCTGGTACAGCGCCTGGAAAGCGCCGTGGCCACGGCCAGCCCCGGCAACCGCAGCTGCGCGATCAGCAACCGCTCGCCGCTGGCCGCCGACAACCGCAGCGACCGCTTCACCCGCGTCGCGGTGCAGGTGCGCCTGCGCTGCGGCACGCCGGAACTGGCGGCCGTGCTGCATGCGCTGGAGAGCGGCACGCCGGCATTGTTCATCGACAACCTCAACGTGATGGCGCAGCGCTACCAGCTCTCGCCGGGCGAAAGCGGCAACGGCCTGGACGTGGCCTTCGAGCTGGCCGGCTACCTGCGCCCGAACGCGATGCCGGCGCCGCCGGCGGCGTCCGCCACGCCGGACCCGTCGGCAGCGGCGGCACCTGCCGCGGCCACGCCGGTGATGAATGCCGGCGGTTCCGCCGGCGCCGGGCCGAGCGAGCCGGCCACCGCACCAGCGCCGCCGGCCGCGCCCAGCGCGACCAACCTGCCGGGCACGCCTGGCGCCGCGAATGCCGCGCCGGCGGACCTGCCGCAACAGGTGGAGGGACGCCATGCGAATTGAAGCGATGGGCCTGCGCACCGTGTGGCTGGGCACGTTGGCGCTGTGGGGGCTGCTGGTCTGGGCGCTGGGCCTGGGCGGGCTCGGCGAACGCGTGGCGCCGCTGCCCGACGATCCGTCGATGCTGCAGCGGCTGCCGGGCCTGCCCGCGGCCACTGCGCATCGCCTGGGCGATTTCTCGCAGTACGGCGAGATCGCCGCGCGCCCGGTGTTCGCCGAGGATCGCCGCCCGCATCCGTTCTTCCTCAGCGCCGACAACGGCCAGGCCGCCGCCCCCAACGTGCGCCTGACCGGCGTGCTGCTCACCGACCGCTTCAAGATGGCCACGCTGACCACCGAGCAGGGCGAATCGCTGCGCCTGCAGGAAGGCGGCGACGCGGTGCAGGGCTGGCGGCTGCTGTCGCTGGCCCCGCGCCAGGCCACGGTCAGCGGTTCCGGCGGCACCCAGACCCTGGAGTTGAAGGTGTTCGACGGCAAGGGCGGGCAACCCCCGACCGTGCTCGGCCAGGCCGGGCGCGCGGCCGCCGCGCAGGGGCAGATGCCGGGAGCTGCGAGCAACGGCCAGTCCAACCCCAATGCGCCGCGCCCGCCGCCCCAATCCGCCCCCAACCCGGTGCCGAACCAGGCACCAACCCCGAGCGCCCCCCCGCCGTCGTCGCCGGCCCCGTCGTCGGAGCAACTGCAGGCCATCCGCGAGCGGATCGAAGCGCGCCGCCGGCAATTGCAGCAACAGCGCCAGAACAACCCCTCAGGTCAGAACCCTTGAAGAGTGATCGCATGACGCCGCGTCTGTTTTCCCTGTTCCTCGCCATCGGCCTGGTGGCCGGCTGCGCCACCACGCCCTCGCCGGACATCCGTCGCGGCGCCGCGATCAACCCCCAGGTCGGCGCGGCCGGCAGCACCCAGACCGACGGCCAGGGCGGCCCGGCCGATCCCAATGCCTTGCCCGAGCGCGCCGCCCCGGTGATCCGCCGCGGCAGCGGCACCATGATCAATTCCGCGGCCGCCGCGGCGCCGGCACCGTCGCTGGGCAACGCCAGCAGCGGCAGCGCCACCTTCAACTTCGAGGGCGAATCGCTGCAGGCGGTGGTCAAGGCCATCCTCGGCGACATGCTCGGGCAGAACTACGTGATCGCGCCGGGCGTGCAGGGCACGGTGACCCTGGCCACGCCCAAGCCGGTATCGCCGGCGCAGGCGCTGAACCTGCTGGAGATGGTGCTGGGCTGGAACAACGCGCGCATGGTCTACAGCGGCGGCCGCTACAACATCGTCCCCGCCGACCAGGCCCTGGCCGGCACGGTGGCGCCGAGCACCGCCTCGCCGGCCAACGCGCGCGGCTTCGAGGTGCGCGTGGTGCCGCTGAAATACATCTCCGCCAGCGAGATGAAGAAGGTGCTGGAGCCGTATGCGCGGCCGAACGCCATCGTCGGCATCGACAGCTCGCGCAACGTCATCACCCTGGGCGGCACCCGCGCCGAACTGGAGAACTACCTGCGCACGGTGCAGATCTTCGACGTCGACTGGCTGTCGGGCATGTCGGTGGGCGTGTTCCCGATCCAGTCGGGCAAGGCCGAACAGGTCGCGGCCGACCTGGAGAAGGTGTTCGGCGAGAACAGCAAGACCCCCAGCGCCGGCATGTTCCGCTTCATGCCGCTGGAGAATGCCAACGCGGTGCTGGTGATCACCCCGCAGGCGCGCTACCTGGACCAGATCCAGGAGTGGCTGGACCGCATCGACAGCGCCGGCGGCGGCGCGCGGCTGTTCTCCTACGAACTCAAGTACATCAAGGCCAAGGACCTGGCCGACCGCCTGGCCGAGGTGTTCGGCGCCGGCGGCGGCAACCGTGGCGACTCCAACGCCTCGCTGATGCCGGGCTCGCAGATGAGCCAGTTGAACGGCGGCGGCCTGGGCGGCTTCAACGGCAGCGACAGCAGCAGCCTGGGTGGCGGCAGCTTGGGCGGCAGCCTGGGCAGCAGCGGCAGCGACAGCCTGTCGGGTAGCAGCGGTTCTTCCGGCAGCAGCAGCGGCGGCTTCGGCAGCGGCAGCCTGCAGCTGTCGCCGCGCACCGCCGGCAACGGCAGCGTGACCCTGGAAGTGCAGGGCGACAAGGTCGGCGTGTCGGCGGTGGAGGAAACCAACACCCTGCTGGTGCGTTCGACCCCGCAGGCGTGGCGCTCGATCCGCGACGTGGTCGAGAAGCTCGACGTGATGCCGATGCAGGTGCATATCGAGGCGCAGGTGGCGGAGGTCAGTCTGACCGGTGATCTGCAGTACGGCGTGAACTGGTTCTTCGAGAATTCGGTCAACGCCTCTGCCGATTCCACCGTGGCGAATTCCACCGGCCTTGGAGCGGGCGCGGGCTTGCCCAGTGCACAGGGCCGCAAGATCTGGGGCGATATCGCCGGCAAGATCACCGGCAGCAGCGGCCTCGGCTGGACCTTCCTCGGCACCAATGCTGCGGCGGTCATCACCGCCCTGGACAAGGTCACCAACCTCAAGCTGCTGCAGACCCCGTCGGTGTTCGTGCGCAACAACGCCGAAGCCACCCTCAATGTCGGCACGCGGATTCCGATTAATTCGACCTCGATCAATACCGGCATCGGCACCGATACCAGCTACTCGTCTGTGCAGTACATCGACACCGGCGTGATCCTCAAGGTGCGTCCACGGGTCACCAAGGACGGCATGGTGTTCCTCGACATCGTGCAGGAGGTCAGCACGCCCGGCGCGCGGCCGGCCGCATGCACCTCCTCTACCACCGTCGTCAACAGCTCTGCCTGTAACGTCGATATCAACACCCGCCGGGTCAAGACCGAGGCGGCGGTGCAGAGCGGCGACACCATCATGCTCGCCGGCCTGATCAACGACAGCACCACCGACGGCAGCAGCGGCGTGCCGTACCTGAGCAAGTTGCCTGTGGTCGGCGCCTTGTTCGGACAGAAGACCCAGCAGAAGAACCGCAACGAAGTGATCGTGCTGCTGACCCCGACGATCGTGCGCAACCCGCAGGAAGCGCGCAATCTCACCGACGAGTACGGGCAGAAGTTCAAGGCCATGGAGCCGCTGCCGGCACGCGGCAAGAAGTAAGCGGGTGAGCCTGCCCATCGTGCTGCTGGCGGTCGGCGTCGACGACGTCGCGCTGGACGCCTGCCTGGGCGCGCTGGAAGCGAACACGCCGGCCGGCACCCGCGTGTGGCTGGCCGACGATGCGCAGGCCGGCCCGCGCGGCATCCGCGTGATCGAGGCCTGGCTGGCGCGCACGCGCCTGCAGGCCGACTACACGCGGCGGCCGCGCATGCTCGGCGAGGTCGCGCATGTGGACGAGATGCTGCGCGCCTGCGGCGATGCCGACGTGGCGGTGCTGGCCGCCGACGCGCAGCCCGCGCCGGGCTGGTTGCTGCAGTTGAGCGCCTGCCTGGCGCGCGATGCGGCCATTGCCAGCGCCACGCCATGGAGCAATGCCGGCGAGGCCTGCGCGTGGCCGCGGCTGGGCGAGATCAATCCGCTGCCCGAGGATCCCGAGCGCCTGGCCCGCGCCTGCGCGTCCCTGCCGCCGCTGCATCCGGAACTGCCGTCGGCGGTGTGCCACGCGGTGGTGCTGCGCGGGGTGGCGCGGCAGCGCGCCGGCGGCCTGGACGCCAGCAGCTACGGCTCCTGGTATGCGGCGCTGACCGACCTGTCGCTGCGCATGGCCGGACTCGGCTGGCGCAACGTGCTGTGCGAGACCGCGCATGTCGCGTGCAGCGGCGAAGGCCGCGCCGCCGACGGTGACATGGATGCGCTGGCCACGCGCTGGCCTGCCTGGCACGCGCGCCTGGCCGGCTTCCTGATGCACGATCCGCTACGCGCCTGCCGCGAGGAGTTGCAGCGCCTGTACGACACGTTGCCGCCGCCGGATCCGCAGCGCGCGCTGTTCGATGCCTAGTGCGTCTCGTGTCGAGGTCGCTCCTACAATTCAGCCATGTGACAACAAGTGCAAGAGCAAAGCTTTCGCCTTACGGCGAGTTACTTTTCTTTGCTCGCGCAAAGAAAAGTAACCAAAAGAAGCGCTTTACCACAGCCGAAGGCTGGTCAAGCGCGCCCTGCCTCGCGCCCTCCGCGCTGCGCGCTCCGGGTCCGCGTCCATCGCGGGGATCCGCGGAAGGGGCATCCTGCCCCTGCCGCGGACGGCGCACATCCCTGTGCGCCGCCCTTCGGGTGTTTCCCCGCGATGGCCGCCGCTTCGGAAGGGAACCCGGGAAGTCAAAAGCAAGAGCAACAGCCAAAGCCAAGCGACCATGCGATGATCGGTGTCCGGGTGCGATGTGGGAGAGACTCTCCTCCCCTTTGTAGGATCAGTCCCGACGGCTTTCGAGGTCCGGTCGTCCACCTACTCCGTTCGTCGTGGTTGCAGGACAGTTGACTCTCACAGCGGCTTGCGGCAAGCCCGCCGGATGCACTGTGGGAGGGACTTCAGTCCCGACGCATTGCGCCATCGGAAATTACGCACCGCTTTGCGCGTCAAGGCTGCATGACAGTTGACTCCCACAACCTCCGTGCCTGGTTGACATCGCCGCAGATCGGCTTACTCCGATGGCGCGAACACGTCCACCGAGACTTCCAACACGTCGTGACGCCAGGATTCGATGTCGAACTCCACGGCGCGTCCAGCGGGATCGTAGCTGACGCGCTGCAGGCGGAAGCAGGGCGTGCCGGTGGTGGATTGCAGCAGTGCGGCCTGCTCGGCGTCGAGCGTGGCCGGATACATCGACAGCCGGCTGCGCGCCTGCCGCAAGCCCAGGCGCTGGGTCAGCACCGCGCTCAGCGAGCCGGCCAGGTCGTGGTCGAGCAGGCGCGGTGCCCACGCGGCGAGGATCGCGTTGGTCTCCAGCAGCACCGCGCGGCGCCCGATCCAGCGGCGGCGGCGCAGCACGAACACCTCGGTCGTGGGATCGTCCAATTGCAGGTGCCGGGCGAGCGCCGGGCCGGCCGGCTGGCGCTGCGCGGCGAGCAGTTCGGTGCGCGGCACGCCGCCCTGTGCCGCCACGTACTGCATGAAGCCGGCGATGCTGTTGGGGTCGTGGCGCACCCGCGGCGCGCTGACGAACCAGCCGCGGCGGTTCTCGCGGTAGATGTGGCCGTCCGATTCGAGTTGCTGCAGGGCTTCGCGCAGGGTGATGCGGGTGCAGCCGAACAGCGCGGCCAGTTCCCGCTCCACCGGCAGGCGCTGGTCCGCCCGCCATTCGCCGGCGGCGATGCGCGCCAGCAGCGCATCGGCGATGCGCTGGGCGAAGCCGGCGGGGGTGGCGAAGCTCATGCGAAGTCCAGGGCGGGGCGCAGCGTGGCTGACAAGACTACGCTGCCGGCAGGCATGCGGGCGATGTGGGGCGCCTGACGGTTGAGGGCTTCCGGTGTGCCGATTGCCCGACCTTCGCGCGTGCAGTGTCGCTGACAGCACGGAAGGATCTGGGCGCACTCAGCTGATCGCACGCGCGCGACGCAGATCCGCCTGCCACAGGCGCAATCCGTACACCGCCAGCACCACGAATCCGGCGTACAGCGCCGCGGTGGGGTACAGCCCCTTGTACAGGAACACGCCGACGTAGACGCAGTCCAGCACGATCCACAGGCCCCAGTTGGCGATGCGCTTGCGCGCGGCCCAGACGCTGGCGACCACGCTGAACGCCGACAGCGCGGCATCCAGCCACGGCAGCGCCGCATCGGTGTGCCGGTGCATCCACCAGCCCAGCAGCACCGCGCCGGCGGCGCCGGCCAGCACCGAGCGCAGCCCTTCGGCCCACGGCAGCGGCCCGACCTGGACCTTGCCGTCGTCGCCGAGCCCTTTGCTCCAGCGCCACCAGCCGTAGCCCTGCAGGACCACGTACAGGCCCTGCAGCAGCATGTCCGAATACAGCTTCCACTGATAGAACAGCCACGCGTACAGCAGCACCGCGACCACGTTGACCGGCCAGCACCAGCGCACCCGCCGCGCGGTCAGCCACACACCCACGACGTTGACCAGCACGGCGAGCAGTTCGAGGGGAGACATGGTGGGGTGGCCGGGATTGGGGAGTGGGGATTCTGGATGGGATGTGGTGCGCGAGCGCGTTGCATCGCGCGCGTTTGTAGGAGCGGCTTCAGCCGCGACAAGCATTACCAGGAACGCCCGTCGCGGCTGAAGCCGCTCCCACACGGGCTTGCGGCAAGCCCGCCGGGTGCACTGTGGGAGGGACTTCAGTCCCGACGCATTGCGCCACCGGAACGCATGCCACTTCGCGCGTCGCGGCTGCATGCCAGTTGACTCCCACATTGGTCATCCGCGTGGCTTGTGTTCGAGAGGGGACACGAATGGATGAAGTCATGGTGGATCCGGAGAACAGGGTCAAGCGCTTTTTGCGAGCGAAGAAGACAGTGTTTGTTGAAGGAGCAGCGCTTGCCCCACTGT